>NZ_CP049107.1:971250-1295000 GCF_011044255.1 Rhizorhabdus phycosphaerae | reverse complement strand
CGGGGACGCCATTTCCAATGGGCGGAAATCATGTTCGTCGCTGGCAATCCGGGTGACTTCGACTCGTTCGGAACCGTTTGTCAGAGTGATGGTGACCTTGCCGTCGCCGAGAACCCCGAGCGCATGTTCAAGGGCCTCCTTTCCGATCGCGTCCGATGATGCCGGGGAGCCAAGCCCGAAGCGGATCAGCTCAATTACCGAACTTTTGCCGGTGCCGCGGCCGCCGATGAGCACGTTCAGACCGCGGTTTAACGTCTGCCGGAAGCCGTCTAGAGCACCCCCTTCGATCTTGATCGATTCAATCCACACCCCTGCCGCCGCCTTCCCCGTAATTCCATTCCGATCGGAATCCGCCCGATGACGATGGTCTAGCGTTTAGGCGCCTTCTGGCCCAGCCATTTCCTACACAACGATTGGAGGATCACAGACCTCATTGGCTCGCGTCGGTGGCAGCACGGCATGCGTGGGATGTATGGCCATTTGCGTTGCCGGCCTTCGGGTTTGGCGAGCGGTCCCCAATCAATCTTATGCAGCAAGAGGTCGCTCGAGCGCTGGATCCCGATCCTGTCGAACGCTACTGATACGCCCATCGAGCAAATCTGCGATCTTCGCCGAAACCGCATCGGCGGCCTCACGCAAACCCTCTTCGATGTGAATGTACCCTTGCGTCACACCGCGTTTTCCGTGCCCGAGAAGGGCTGCGATAGTCAGTTCGGCATACCTCATATCGCCGGCAATGCTTCCGAAAGTATGGCGCAGCGTATGAGCCGTGACGCCTTCGATCTTCGCGGCGGCGCAGAGACGGACCAGCACATCGGGCACCTGCTTATAGTGGCTGTCTCCGTAGTCCGAGGGAAACACAAAGGGGCAGCCGGCGATCGCCGACTGAGAGGTCAGCACATCCAACGCAGCCTTCCCGATCGGCCGATCCTGCGCTCCCGTCTTCGTATCCGGGAAGTGGACCGCCTGAGCCTCGGCGTCGATCCATACACGCTGAACCTGCTGTGCCTCCGACAGCCGGAAGCCGCTGAGCGCAATCAATCTCACAGCCGCGAGGCCGGTCGGATTCTCGTCGCGCTTCCCGGCTACCCGCATAGCGTTGCCGAGCCTACCAAGCTCCACTGCGCTAAGGCGGCGCGTTCGGCGATTGCTCGCCATCCGCCGCGCACCCCTGGCGGGGTTGCTCTCGATGATTCCGAGGCGGACCGCATGCTCGCACATCGAATGAAGTGTCGAAATTACGCGAGACGCGGCCCCGGCGCCGCCCGTCGTCGACCGGCCGCGCCCTTTGCCTTTCTCAGCGGCGCTCTTGCCCGCAGCAATATCAGCCTGCATCGCCTCGATGTCCGCCGGCTTCAGCCCAACAACCTTCCGATGGCCAATCAACGGCCGAATATGTCGCTCAATCCGGCTCCGCTCCATCCGAACCGTCGAAGCTTTGATCGGCATGCGTCGGCGCCCGAGGAGTCGGCCAGCCTCCGCTTCCTCAAGATACCAATCACAGACGTCACCAATCGTCGGCGCGGCACGCTTCGCCTGTTTCGCATCGGCCGGGTCGATACCCCGGGTCACATCGGCGAGCATTCTGATCGCCTCTTTGCGTGCCTCGTCGACTGTGAACACGGGATACCTCGCGTACGCCATGCGGCGAAGACGGCCGTCAGGACTACGGTACTGAAGGACATACGACTTCACGCCTGAAAACGCGACGCGGACTCCGAATCCCTTGAGCTCGCCGTCCCACAAAAAGGACTGGCCGGTCTTGGGCAGCGTGGCGGTCTCGATCATGTGCGTAGTCAATTTGCGGGGCATAGTTCAGCACCTCCGGAGCCAGAAATTACGTGGAATGGGCTGCGCCGCAACGTAATAAAGCCGTAGGAGAACCATCGGATACCGCCGGATATGTTTGGGAAGGTTTCGTGTGGTCTATCGTGTTGATATAATGCGGCAAACATAGGGATATCGTGCCATGGGCTGGAGTAGGTTGCACAACCCTATACCCGTTGGTAAGGCTGAGGTCGTGAGTTCAATCCTCACCGGCAGCACCATTTTTCCCCGCATCGACGGTGCTTCCTACAGGAGGCGAAGCCTGGAATGGGGACGCTTCAGACATAGCAGAATGCGGGCTTCGCCCGTCCGCATACAGACCCTCCGCTAAGTCCCGTCCATGGTTGCCAGGCGGATCGGCATCGCGGGTTGCGGGGTTGGCGGTCTTGCCGCGGCGCTGCTGCTATCCCGGGCGGGCGAGCGGGTCGAGTTGTTCGAGCGCTTCGATAGGCCGCAGCCGGTAGGATCGGGACTGATGATCCAGCCGACGGGCATGGCGGTGCTCGAGCGTCTGGGCCTGGCAGAGCGGATCCGGCGGGAGGGGGCTCGGGTCGATCGTCTATATGGTACCGCAGGCCCGCGGGTCGTTCTCGATGTCTCCTATGCCGCCATGGCCGAGCCGGGCCATCATGGCGTGGGCATTCACCGCGCCTGTCTTTTCGACGCTCTGCATGACGCCGTCGCCGCGCAGGGCATTCCCGTCCATGGTGGCCTGACGATCGCGGGGTCGCGGATCGACCGCGACAAGCGTGTCCTCCTGTTCGAGGACGGGCGGACGAGCGGCGGTTTCGACCTCATCGTCGACGGTCTGGGAAGCCGGTCCGCGCTGGCGCCACCCACGGGACATGAATTGCCTTACGGCGCGCTGTGGGCGAGCCTCGACTGGCCGGATGCTTGCGCTTTCGACCCCCACAGCCTCACGCAGCGCTACCAGCGCGCCAGCAAGATGGCAGGCATCTTGCCCCTTGGCAGCGGCGGCAATGGGCGCGAGCGGGCCGCCTTCTTCTGGTCTCTCAAGCGAAGTGATCTCGCATCCTGGCAACAGGCGGGGCTGGACGTGTGGAAGGAGGAGGTTCGCCAGCTGTGGCCGGAATGCGATCCGTTTCTCGCCGGGATCGGCCATCAGAGGCAGATGACCTACGCGCGATACGCGCATCGCACCTTAGCCGATCCCACCGCCGAGCGGCTTATCCACATCGGCGATTCCTGGCATTCGGCCAGCCCGCAACTGGGGCAGGGCGCCAATATGGCCTTGCTCGACGCCTGGGCGCTTTCGGCGGCCCTGGCGCGGCACGCCGATATCGGCGAAGCGCTCGATGCGGCGGTCGTCTCGCGCCGTCGGCATGTCCGGCTGTATCAGTGGCTGACCTGGGCCTTTACGCCGATCTATCAGTCCGACAGCCGGTTGCTGCCCATCGTGCGCGACCGGATCATGGGGCCGATATCGAAACTATGGCCGATCGACCGGTTCCAGGCGCTGCTGGTCAGCGGGCTGTTCGGCAGCCCCCTCGGCCCGCTCGGGTTGGAGAGCAGACGCCGATGACGTGCCGAGACGAAGCTGGTGGAGAACGGAATCTCTGCGGAAACCCCGGCTCCCCCGGCCTGAATTCGCACGCCATGGGCGAAAAGTCCCTCCATACCGACGACAACAGCGGGCATATGGGAGCTTGGCAGTTCCAACTCCCAACGTTCGCTGTTTCAGCAGTCTCGCCTAGGGCAAGGGCGTTCCGAGACGCGCGAGCAAGGCCTTTGCCAATGGGCCGGCACTTGCCGGGTTCTGACCGGTGATCAGCAGGCCGTCCTCGACGACATGCGCTTCGAAGGGAGCCGCTTTGCTGTACAGCGCTCCCTGCGCGACAAGTTCCGTTTCTGCGAGAAGCGGCACGAGCTTGTCATATTCGAGCATGGCTTCCTCTTCATTGCTGAAGCAGGTGAGCGACTTGCCCGCTGCGAGCGGCTGGCCGTCTGCCGCCGTGGCGGTCAACAGGCCGACGACGCCATGACAGATGGCTGCAACGGGTCTGTTCTCTGCCAGCAAGGTGCTGGCCAGCGCGCCGAGTGGACGGCAGCCGGGGAAATCCCACAGCGTCCCCGTGCCCCCGACCAGAAAGATCGCGTCGATCCGGGAGGCGACCACATTCGCCAGGTCGAGCGGAGCTTCCAGCTGGGCGAGGGCTTGCTTCTGGGCGCGAAACCAATGTCCTGCAGGCTGCAGCCAGGGCTCTTCCAGACTCGCCGGATCCAGCTGAGCCGGCTTGCCCCCCGGCGTTGCGAAGAGAATGTCGAAACCGGCTGCGCTGAGCATCTGATAGGGAGCCGCCAGCTCTTCCAACCACACGCCGGTCTTGGCACCAGTCTGTCCCAGATCGCCTTGTCCGGTGAGTGCGAAGAGGATGGTTCTGGTCATGGCGATCTTCCTTCAGCGGTGTATTCCCCGGAAGTGCGCGCGCCGATCTTCGGCCGCAATCCACCAATTCGGTGGATGGGACGCCACCAAACTTGTGGCATGATCGACCGATGCTCATCCAGACTAAACTGGCTCCGCCGAACAGGTCGATCGATGTTCTGTGGCGCGATGCACTTGTCGAGAGGATCACCACCTCGGCGAAGCAGTTGGTCGTCGTCTCGGCGCCGGCGGGCTATGGCAAGACCACATTGCTCAGCCAGTGTCACGCGCAGTGGCGCCGCGAAGATGTTGCGGTAGCCTGGTACAGCGTCGACGATTCGAAGTTCGAGGCGGATCAGTTTTTCGCTTATCTTATGGCTGCCCTGAGCCGTGCCGGATTGCCTCTTCCTTATTCGCGGGAGGCGATAGACGCAGGCTTGCCGGGCCTTGCCGTCGAAGCGGCTGCGCGCGCGATCGTTCTTGCCCTGGAGGCCAGCGAAGAGCCCGTGCGGCTCATCATAGACGACTATCACCGCATCGCATCGCCCAAGACCAACCTCTTTCTGGAATATGTCATCGAACGGATGCCGTCGCATGCCGCCATCGTCATCGCGTTGCGGGGCATACCTGAAATTGCGCTGGCGAGCCTGCGACTGAATGGTCAGCTGTTGCAGCTGGAGCAACGCGATATCCGGTTCTCCGACAGCGAGGCCAGAGCCTTTATCAGCGACCAGTCGGGCAAAGTGGACTGGAGCGAACTGATCGACCGCACGCAAGGTTGGCCCGCAGCCTTGCAGCTTCTGCGACTCTGGCTGGCGGGGCGCGACCATGTCGATACGCTCGATCATCTGACTCGCCGATCGACCGATCTGGCCGATTATCTTGCAGAGCAGGTCTTTTCGCGGTTGTCCGAAGACACCCAGCAATTCCTGCTGGAGACATCGATCGCACAACGCATCAGCAAGGGGCTCGGCGACGCGATCACCGGACGCGACGACAGCGCGCAGATGCTGGATCAGCTTCGCCGCCAGAATCTGCTCATTGCGCCGCTGGACGAGGAAGGGGTCTGGTACCGCTTTCATCCTCTGCTCCGCGAATTTCTCTATGATGCGCTGGCCCAGGGGCGCCAGGCGCGGCTGGACGATCTGCATCTTCGTGCGGCCAATTGGCTGGCGGCGGAAAATCTGTTGCCGGAAGCGCTGGCGCACGCCGCTCTGGTGTCGGACCATGCAGCGGCACTCGGCATTATCGAAGCTGCCGGCGGATGGCGAATGGCGATACGGGGTGGTCTCGCCCTGTTACGGCATCTCGACGATCTGGACCATGTCACGCCCGGAGAATTTCCGCGCGTGACGCTCGGCCAGGCCTATTATGCGGCGCAGCACGGCCGGTTGATCGAGGCGCGGTCGCTGCTGAACGGGTTGCTGGAAGCCAGGCCCATCGAGTCTCTGGAGGAGACCGATCCTGCTCTGGCCTGCGAGATATTGTGCAACCATCTCGTGACGCTGATCTACGAAGATCGTTGCTTTCCATCGGATTGCCTACCGATCCTCGAGCGCCAGCTGGCGAATGGGAGCCACGATCCTACGCTGCGCGTCCTGCTCCATCATCTCTCCTGTCTCGCGAGCTTCGATCGGGGAGACGACTTGTGGTGCCGGGTCCATGGAGAGAAAGCCTGCAAACTGGCGCGTCTGCACCAACTCCCCCTGCTCGAAGTCTACGCCTACCAGTATCTGGGCCTGTCCCAGCTGCGGACCGGGCGGCGGCGGGAGGCGGAACTCTATTTTCGTCGCAGCCTCGAACAGGCCACCCGTCATTTCGGTGAAGGCAGCCCCCAGGTTGCAGTGGCGATCGCCCTTCTGGCGTACACGCTGTACCTTTCAGGCGATCTGTCCACCGCCACCGATCTTCTGGAATCTGCGCTTCCGGTGATTGAGGCGACGGAAGGCTGGCACGAGGTTTTCGTCGCGGCCTACGCGACACAGGCCTGGTTCTCCATACGCACCGGCAATTTGATTCAAGCTGAACAGATCATGCAACGCGGCCGGGAAACGTCGGACCGACGCAACCTGCCTCGCCTGCGCTATCAACTGGATCTGCTGCAGACACGCATGTTGCTCAGCGTAGGTGATGTGGATCGAGCGATGCAGATGCTCGATGAGCTCGGCCCACCCTGTGCGCTGTTTCGTAAGAGGGATCGACGGCTGTCTTGCGATTATGGAATCGCGATGATGGCCGGTCTGCTGCAACGGGGCGTGAGCGACGGTGCGGCAATGGCCTCGCTGGAGGCTGAAACCGCCGATGCAGGATCGGTCGGTCTTGATATTGAGATGCACATTCTGCGAGCCGCAGCATCGGCGGTGGCCGACCGCCGAATGGATGCCGCGCACGCTTTTCGCCTGGCCCTGGAGACGACGGAGAGCGAGGGACTTATCGGTGTCGTCTCACAGTTCGGAGCGCTTCTGCCCATCGTGCTGGCTGCCTGCGAAGGGGCGCTCCATATTTTTGAGCCAGCCCAACGTACCGTTGTCGCGCGGCTGATGCAGAATAGCCCGGTGGTGCGGAGAGGCATGAGCGCGGTGCCCCCGCCTGCCAGCGACGTCGTCGTGACCCCACGCGAGGTCGATGTCCTGCGCGCACTGGCGGACGGGCTGTCGAGCAAGGAAATGGCCCGAACGCTCGGCGTAGCTGAAAGCACGATCAAGACTCACCGCATCAATATCTATCGCAAGCTGGATGTCGCGACCCGGTCGCGTGCGATCGCTGCGGCCCGCAATCTCCGGCTCATCTGACAGGTCCACCTTTTCTACCGATATACCCCCCAGCGTGCTCCGCCATAGGATCGGGCTTCCAGCGTACGGGCCACAGGCCGGCGCAACGAGCGAGAAGGGGACAAAGGGATGGGGTTCGGGAAGCATTTGCTGAGCGGACTGCTGGCGACAGTCAGCATTTTCGGAACGAGCGCACATGCGCAAGACATAGACGGTAATGACATCGTCGTAACGGCGCGGCAGCGATCGGAAAGCCTGCAGCAAGTCCCCGATTCCGTGACTGCCTTCTCCGCGAAAGCCATCGAGGAAGCGGGCATCCGCAGCATCGACGATGTAACCGCGCTGGTTCCGAACATCTCGCTCGTCGACGCCCAGGATGCCGGCACGGTTGCGATCAGCATTCGGGGCATCGGTCAGGTTCGCAACGGCGAAGCGCCGGTCGCTCTGGTCATCGACGGCGTACAGATGACATCGACCGATATGATCAAACAGGCGCTTTATGATCTGGAGCAGATCGAGGTGCTCAAGGGCCCGCAGGGAGCGCTTTACGGGAGGAACGCTATCGGCGGAGCCATCAATATCACCACGAAGCGACCGACCAACACCCTCGAGGGGCGGGTCGGGGTCGATTATGCCAATGGCGATGATCGACGGCTTTCGGGGTCGCTCAGCGGGGCGATCGTGCCCGATATCCTGCTGTTCCGCGTGGCGGCAGACTACCGCAAATTCGATGGCGTGCAGCATAACGTCACACTCAACCGGAAGGTGGATTTCGTCGAGGATCTGAACCTGCGGGGCCGCCTGATTCTCATCCCGAGCGACCGGCTGACGCTCGATCTGCGTGGTAGCTATGGCGATCTGAAGGGCGGGGCGTCCTGGTACATCCCCCTTCCGGATGGGCAGCCGAACAACACGTCGATCCCGATCCAGAATGATTTTCTCGGTGAGAGCCCCCGGAAAATCAAGGATGCTGCACTCAAGATCGACTATGAGTTCGATCCGTTCACGCTTTCGTCGGTCAGCGCTTACAACGACACGCATATCGATCTGATCGAGGATCTCGACTGGACGCCGGCGTCGGTTCTGGGCGCACGCCAGATTCGCGGTTACGAGAGCTTCAGCCAGGAGCTTCGACTGGCTTCGCCCTCCTCGCAGAAGCTGCGCTGGACTGCCGGAGCGTATCTGCTCGACGCAAAGAGAAGCATCGAAACGACGGTGCTGATCTCCCCCAATCCGGGCGCCAGCGGACTGCCCCCATCGGCCTATATTCCCTTGCCGGTTGCGGCGGCGGATGAGGATATCCTGACCAAGGCCGTCTACGGCCAGCTCAATTACAACGCGACCGATGCGCTCGAACTGACTGCGGCTCTTCGCTACGATCATGACAAGCGGACGCAGACGAACCGGTTGGTGGCGGGTCCGAAGCGCAAGGCAACATTCGACGAGTGGCAGCCTAAGCTCTCGGTCAAATATGCCTTTTCGCCGGACAACATGGTGTACGCGACGGCGGCGCGAGGCTTTCGCAGTGGTGGCTTCAACCCACCCACCGGCGTGTTCCCAGCGATCTATCGCCCGGAAGTCGCGGATACGCTCGAGATCGGGACGAAAAACAGTCTTCTGGACCGGAAACTGACGCTCAATGCGGCGGCCTTCTACATGCGATACAAGGATCAGCAGGTTTTCATCCTGAACCTTGCTGACCAAGGCATCGTCAATGTCGAAAAGACCGACATATTCGGCCTCGAGTTCGAGGCTCAGGCGCGACCCACCCGAAATGTGCAGCTCGGCGCATCTCTTGGCTTCATCGACACGGACATAAAGGATTTCGACGGAACAAATCGTTTCCGCGGTAACAAGGTCCCGCTGACCTATCGCTGGTCATACACCATGTTCGGTCAATATCGCCTGCCGATCGATGACGACCGTGCGCTGATTGCGCGGTTGGATTATTCCGGTCGCTCGGGGAATTACTGGCACATCGACAATGCCGACCGGCAGAATGCCGTCAATCTCGTCAATGCCCGCCTCACGTTCGACGCGCGTGGCTATTCCATAGCCCTTTACGCCACCAATCTGCTCAAGGAGCGGTACACCGAGGAATTCTTCGCAAAGGAGTTCTCGGCCGGCGCTGCTGACATTCGTTATCCGGGACAGCCCCGCCGCTACGGCGTTGCTGCATCCCTCAAATTCTGAGGAGTCCAGCCATGCCCACTGTGGCACGCGATCTCGAGGATATGTTCAACGGCCAGCAGGCCGCACTCGAACTGATCGACCGGCGGCGGCACGGCCGGGGCGTAACCTATGAAGGCCAGGACGGCCGCTTTTCGCAGAACTGGTATCCGCTCTGTCGGTCGAGCGATGTGGCACCAGGCGCCGTGCTGGGACGCAACTTTCTCGATGGACGCGTTGCCGTCTATCGGAGCGAGCAGGGCGCGGCCAACGTCGTCAGCGCCTATTGCCCGCATAACGGTGCCGATCTTTCGATCGGGAAGGTGGCGGGTGATCGCCTCGTCTGTGCATTTCATCACTGGGAGTTCGATCTCGGCGGCAAATGCGCACGCACGCCGACCGGCGACGCCGTGGTCGATGCCATGCGGGTATTTCGCTATCCGGTGCAGGAGCGTTTTGGGCTGATCTGGGCCTTCAACGGGGAAGAGCCGCTCTTCGATCTTCCCGATCTGGGCTTTCCCGACGACGAACTCGCCTTCCATCCACAGATCCCACATCTCGATCTGCTTGCCGACCCGTGGGTCTTCATGTGCAATACCACCGACTTCAACCATATCAGCGTCGTTCACGGGATCGAGGTACAAGGCGACGCAACCAGCGATATCAACTGGCACAGCCATGGATATCATTATGATCTGAAGGGGCGGTTTCGGGAAACGGGGGCCGAGCTCGAGTACAGAGTCGGAATTCACGGCACCAACATCTTCTACCAGATGGGGACCGTGAACGGCCGGTGGTTTGCCTTCCTATACCCATGCGGCATTCATCGACCGGGCACCCTGCGCAGCTATTTCGTGATCGCGACGCAGAAATCGGATGGCACGCCCGAAGACGACAGGCGCGTTCAGGAAACGCTCGATTTTGCGCAGACGCTGGAAATAGCTGTCGTCGATCAGGACGTCGATATCCTCAATTCGATCCGGTTCACGCGCGGCATGTTCACGCGAAGCGACCGGGCGCTTGGACGCTTCGTCGATTATCTGAAGACATTTCCGCGAGCGCACCCTGGCGCCGACTATATCCGATAGGAGAGAGAGATGCTGACGGTCGAAATCGCCCGGCGGATCGCTGCGCCGGCCGAAAAGGTCTGGCACTATGTGAGCGACTTTTCGGGCACGGTCCTGACCCGCGGTTATGTCGCGCGCGTCGAATGCAGCGGGCAGGGGAAGGGCGCGTTGCGCACCTATCATCTTGATCCTGCAATTGGTGGCGGGGCCGTAGTCGAGCGCCTCGTCGAGCTGGATAATGTCGAGCGCGTGATCGCCTACGACATGGTGGACTATGGCCCGCTGCAATGGGCCGACTATGCCGGGAGGATTCAGGTGACACCTGCCGGGCCGGATGAGAGCATGTTCCTTATCCGGACGCGCTTCTCCCCGATCGATCCCGCACAGGGCGAACAGCTGCGAGAGTTGTCGCGAAGCAACATTGGAAAATACATCGGCAATCTCGAAGCTGCACTCGGCCTCTGACATGGCCGAGCCGCCCGTATGGGTCCCAGCCGGCCAGCATGAACGGCCTTCTCTCAAAGGCGATCAGGTGTGCGACCTCGTCGTGATCGGCGGTGGCATAGTCGGCCTGACTGCGGCCGAATATGCCAGTCGCCATGGACTCCGCGTCATTCTGGTTGAAGCCGCAGCGGTGGGGGAAGGTGCTTCCGGTACCAACGCGGCCGGGATCGCACCCATTTGGGGGATGCAGACGCCAGGCGGCGTCGTCGCAGAGCTGGGCCCCGAGCGGGGAGATGCCCTGAACCGCGCGCTGGCTGCGAGTGCCGACACGCTGATTGACCGTGCGCTGAGCCTTGCTCCGGAAAGCAGGCCCGTTAAGGAGGGCTTCCTGGCTCTCGCTGCCCGGCAAGCTACGGCCGAGCGTCTCGGGGATATCGCCGAGCAATGGCGGCGATGTGGCGCCGAGGTGGAGCACCTGAGCGCTGCCCTAGGCCATTATGTGGACAGTCCGCGTTACCTGGGCGGCCTTCTGTTCAAGTCCGGAGGCACATTCGATCCATTGGCCTATATGAAAGGGCTGGCGGTTCGCTGCGAACAGCTGGGCGCGACCCTCTTCGAGGGCAGCCCCGTGAGCAGGGTGTCCCGGATTGGAGATGGGCAATGGCTGGTCGATGCCCGTGAAGGAACCGTGCGCGCCGATATAGCTGTGGCAGCAGTCCATGGAGGCGCTGACCTAGGCCATGGCCTAGACCAGCTCGGGGGGCGTATCGAATGTCAGCTGGTCTCGTCAGCTCCGCTTACCCAATTGCAGCGCGCGGCCCTTCCGCCTGTGTCCACCTTTGCGGATCTGGACGACATGTCTGTTTTTGGCGGAACGATGACCGCGGATGGGCGAGTGGTCTCAACCGTCCTGCCGGGTCCGGGCCGCCTTTCGCTGCCCCAGGCAACCGATCTTCTCTCGCGCAAGTTTACGCGCGCCTTCCCCACCATCTCGCCGCCTGACTGGTCCGGAATGAGCGGGGGGCATATTTTGATGACCCCGAAGAAGCTGCCTCAGTTGATCCAGCTTGGGCAGGGCTTTTTCGCAGGACAAGGCTGCAACGGCTACGGATTGTGCGCGGGAACTCTACTGGGAGAAGACCTTGCGCGGCTTGCGTTGAGCCGCGACGCTTGGCCCGCCCGGTTTCCATTGGAGCGCGCGCGCCGGTCCCGTGCCCACAGCCTCGTATCAGGCATGGTGAAGCTTGCCATGCCGTTGGTTCGTCGTTTCAGCTGAGCGGAAGCTGTAGCTGACGCTTCGTCGTTCTAAGGCGCGGACGTGGCACTTTTGTCGCGCCTTCGGCTACAAAGGCAGATCCGGAGTGGACTTCACCGTCTTGAGCGTGAAGCTCGAATTGACCGAGGCGATGCCGGGGAGGTGGAGCAGCACTTTCTTCAGGAAGCGCTCATAGGCATCCATGTCGGCGGCGACAACGCGCATGACATAGTCGCTTTCGCCGCTCATCGAGAAACACTCCAGTATCTCGGGATGTTCGAGCGTCTCACGCTCCAGCGCTTCCAGCGTTTCCTCGTCATGGCGTTGCAGGCGGACATGAGCGAGGACGTTGATGGGAAGCCCGACCTTCTTGGGATCGAACAGGATCGCGCGGCGCGCGATCACCCCTTCGGCTTCCAGGCGCTTGATCCGCCGCCAGCAGGGCGTCTGGGACAGTCCCACGATCCCGCTCAAATCCGCGACCGACATATCGGGATGCGACTGCATCGCCCGCAATATGCGGCGATCGCTGTCGTCGAGTGCGCGTGGTTGCATCCGCTCTCCTTGGAATCGATGGCCTCGAAATCCGATGCTATGAGTATGTTCGTTCTAATAACAGTCATTTTGGAGGCTGACATAGCCTAAGACGCACTATCGCGCCTGTTGCTATGCCTGTGGGCATGGAACCCTCCCTTCCCAATCGCGCACGCCTCAGCCTGCACATCCCCGAGCCGCCGGGTCGCCCGGGCGACCTGCCCGATTTCACCACTCTGCGCCTGTCTGCGGCAGGGGAGGTGGATCGGCCGCCGATGGATGCATCGGAACCGTCGATGCGCGAGCTTCCTTATCGTCTGATCCGCGTGCTCGACGATGGCGGGGCGGCGGTCGGGCCGTGGAACCCGCATCTGCCGGTTGAGACCCTTGTCCATGGGCTGCGCGCGATGATGCTGACGCGCGCCTTCGACGACCGTCTCTTCCGCGCGCATCGGCAGGGCAAGACCAGCTTCTACATGAAGTCGACCGGCGAGGAGGCGATCGGTGCTGCGCAATCGCTGGTGCTCGGAGCCGGGGACATGTGCTTTCCGACCTATCGGGTGCTGAGCTGGCTGATGGCGCGCGACTATCCGCTGGTCGAGCTGTGCAACCAGATTTTCTCCAACGCCCGGGATCCGCTCAAGGGACGTCAGCTGCCGATCCTCTACTCTGCGCGGGACTATGGCTTCTATTCGCTGTCGGGCAATGTCGGCAGCCGTTTCGGCCATGCGGTCGGCTGGGCCATGGCATCGGCCTATCGGGGCGATGACAAGATCGCGCTGGCCTATATCGGCGAGGGGACGACGGCGGAGGGCGATTTTCACGAGGCGCTGACCTTCGCCTCGGTCTACCGCGCGCCCGCAGTCCTGTGCGTGACGAACAACCAATGGGCGATCTCGTCCTTTTCGGGCATCGCGGGTGGGCAGGAAACGACGTTCGCGGCGAAAGCCCTCGCTTATGGCATTCCCGGCCTCCGGGTCGACGGCAACGATTTCCTCGCGATCTGGGCGGCGACGGCCTGGGCGGCGGAACGGGCGCGGTCCAACCTGGGCTCGACGCTGATCGAGCTCTTCACCTATCGCGCTTCGGGCCATTCGACCTCGGACGACCCGACCAAATATCGCCCGTCCGACGAACCCGCGCACTGGCCGCTCGGAGATCCCGTCGAGCGGCTCAAGCAGCATCTCGTCGCCCTCGGCGCATGGTCCGACGACCGGCATGAAGCGCTGGCGCTCGAACTCGACGCGGCCGTCAGGGCGGCGGTACGCGAGGCAGAGCAGGTCGGCACGCTCGGCAAGTCGAAGCCGGATCTGCGCGAGATGTTCGAGGGCGTGTTCAAGGAGCCCGACTGGCGCCTCGTCGAACAGCGCCGCGAGCTGGGGCTCTGACGATGGCGATGATGAACATGGTGCAGGCGCTGAACTCGGCGCTCGACGTCAAGCTGGCGCACGACCCGGATATGCTGATCTTCGGCGAGGATGTCGGCTATTTCGGCGGGGTCTTTCGGGTCACCGACGGGCTGCAGAAGAAGCATGGGCTCAAGCGCTGCTTCGATGCGCCCATCGCGGAAGGGGGGATTATCGCGGCGGCGATCGGCATGGGCGCTTATGGCCTGCGCCCGGTCCCCGAAATCCAGTTCGCGGACTATATCCTGCCCGCTTATGATCAGCTGGTGTCCGAAGCGGCACGGCTGCGCTATCGCTCCGGCGGAGAGTTCTGGGCCCCGATCACGGTCCGCTCGCCTTATGGTGGCGGCATCTTCGGCGGGCAGACGCACAGCCAGAGCCCCGAGGCGATCTTCGCCCATATTACCGGGCTGAAGACGGTGATTCCTTCCACCCCCTATGACGCCAAGGGCCTGTTGATCGCCTCGATCGAGGATGACGATCCGGTGATCTTCCTCGAGCCCAAGCGGCTGTACAACGGTCCATTCGACGGTCGCCACGATCAGGCGGTCAAGAGCTGGGCGGGTCATCCGGCGGCGGAGGTGCCCGAGGGTCATTATACCGTTCCGCTGGGCAAGGCTGCCGTGGTGCGGTCCGGCGAGGCCGTCACCGTGCTGGCCTATGGGACGATGGTCCATGTCGCGCTGGCCGGGATCGAGGACAGCGGCATCGACGCCGAACTGATCGACCTGCGCTCGATCGTGCCGCTCGACATCGACACGATCGTTGCATCGGTGAAGAAGACCGGACGCTGCGTGATCGTCCATGAGGCGTCGCGCTATGGCGGTTTCGGCGGCGAGCTTTCGGCGCTGGTGCAGGAGCGCTGCTTCTTCGAACTGGAAGCGCCGATCGGTCGGGTGGCGGGCTATGACACGCCCTATCCGCATGCTTTCGAATGGGATTATTTTCCCGGACCCGGCCGCGTCGCGGCGGCGCTCCGGCAGGTGATGGACGGACAGTAATGGCTACCTATGAATTCAAGCTGCCGGACATCGGCGAGGGCATAGCCGAGGCGGAGATCGTCGCCTGGCATGTGGCGGTGGGCGATGTGGTCGAGGAGGATGCGCCGCTGGCCGACCTGATGACCGACAAGGCGACGGTCGAGATGACCGCGCCGGTGGCGGGCCGGGTGGTGCGGCTGACCGGCGAGGTCGGCGAGCAGGTGGCGATCGGTTCGATCCTGGCGGTGTTCGAGGTCGAGGGCGAGGCGGCCCTCGAGGAAGCTCCCGCGCCAGTGGTCGAGGTCGCCCCTGTCGAGGCGGCGCAGGTGGTGAAGCCCGATCCGGTGCCGACCCCGGTCGAGGCGACGCCCGAGCCTGCCCCCGTCGCTGCGGCGGCTTCCGAGCCCGAACCGGCGCCGGCCGAACGCCATCGCGTGCTCGCCTCTCCCGCAGTACGCCAGCGGGCGAAGGACCTAGGGATCGACCTGGCCGAGGTGAAGGCGGCGGCCGACGGTCGCGTGCGCCACGCCGATCTCGATGCCTTCCTGACCTACAATGCCGGCGGCGGCTATCGCGCGGCCGGTGCCACGCGCGGCGACGAGCAGGTCAAGGTGATCGGCCTGCGCCGCCGGATCGCGGAGAATATGGCGGCTGCCAAGCGCGCCATTCCGCACTTCACCTATGTCGAGGAGATCGACGTTACCAAGCTGGAGGCACTGCGCGCCGACCTCAACGCGACGCGGGGCGCCAAGCCCAAGCTGACGATGCTGCCGCTGCTGATCACGGCGATCTGCAAGACGCTGCCCGACTTCCCGATGATCAACGCACGTTATGACGACGAGGAGGGGATGGTGAACCGCTCGGGCGCGGTGCATCTGGGCATGGCGACGCAGACCGACGCCGGGCTGATGGTGCCGGTGATCCGCAATGCCGAGGCGCGCAATGTGTGGCAGCTGGCGACGGAGATCGTGCGGCTGGCCGATGCCGCGCGCAGCGGCAAGGCGAAGTCGGACGAGCTGTCGGGCTCGACGCTGACGATCACCTCGCTGGGGCCGCTGGGCGGCATCGCGACGACGCCGGTGATCAACCGGCCCGAGGTCGCGATCATCGGGCCGAACAAGGTGGTCGAGCGACCGGTGTTCCGCGACGGGCAGGTGGTGGCGGCGAAGCTGATGAACCTGTCGATCAGTTGCGATCACCGCGTCGTCGACGGCTGGGACGCGGCCAGCTTCGTCCAGGCCCTCAAGCGCCTGATCGAGACGCCGGCGCTGTTGTTCGTGGAGTAGTTCGGCACTCAGCCGCCGGGGCGTCCATGCGCAGTTTGTCGTATATCCTCACCGGGAGGCGCGTGCGCTCATTCGAATGCTGTCCAAGCAGATTCGGAGCGGCTCATGGAACGATCTACCCCCTCGCGTCGCCAATTCCTTGTCGCCATCGGTGAACTGGCCAGCGCGAGCTGGGTCGCCATGAACTGGCCGCAAATCGCTGCCGCAGCGGAGCATACGGGCCATGGCAGCCACGAAGGCACGGAGCCGCCTGCCAGCATTACCACCCTGACGGCTGCCGAAGCAGCCGAGATCGACGCTATCGCAAACCAGATCGTGCCCGGTGGCGCGACGCCCGGGGCGAGGGATGCCCGCACCATCTATTTCATCGATAATGCGCTCGGCAGTTTCTTCGCGAAGCAGCTGCCGGCCTTCCGGCAGGGCCTGAGCGAATTCAACAGCGCCTATGCTGCGCGCTATGGTTCCGGCAAGCCCTTCTCGGCGGCCCCCGATGCGCAGCAGATCGCCTTTCTCCAGGAGGTCGACAAGACCCCCTTCTTCGCGGCTGTGCGGCGACTGACCGTGCTGGGGCTGCTCGCTTTGCCGAAATATGGCGGTAACCACGACTACCTGGGATGGAAGCTGATCGGGGTGGAGGACCAGCACGCCTGGGAACCCCCGTTCGGCTATTACGACCGGGATTATGCGGGGTTCGAACCCTATCCCGGCACCAAGATCATGACCGTCTGACGGAGCCCCGCATGCCGAGCAAGACATATAAGACCAGCGAGACAGTCGATTTCATCGTCGTCGGCTCCGGTGCCGCAGGCGGCATCGTCGCCCGGGAGCTGGCGCGCGCCGGTAACAGCGTCGTGATCATGGAGCAGGGGCCGCGCATGGACCCCGAGGAGTTCGAGCATGACGAACTGAAGTACCGCAATCTCTCCGGCATCACCAACAATCCGGCCACCAATCCGCAGAGCTTCCGGAACGTCGCGAGCGAGAAAGCGGAGCCTGTATCCGGCCGCAACCCGCTGACCTATGCACGCGTGGTCGGCGGCAGCAGCGCACACTTCAACGCCAATTTCTGGCGCCTGCACGAGATCGACTTCATCGAGGGCAGCCGGCTCGGGTCCATTCCGGGGGCAAGCCTCGTCGACTGGCCGATAACTTATGCCGAGCTCGAGCCCTATTACACCAAGGTGGAATGGGAGGTCGGCGTCTCCGGTCTCGCCGGCGCCAGTCCGTTCGATCCGTGGCGCAGCAAGCCCTATCCGATGCCGCCCTTGCCGGTGAAGTCGTCGGGCGTGCTGTTCGAGCGCGGTGCGAAA
This sequence comes from Rhizorhabdus phycosphaerae, assembly GCF_011044255.1. NCBI lineage: Bacteria > Pseudomonadati > Pseudomonadota > Alphaproteobacteria > Sphingomonadales > Rhizorhabdaceae > Rhizorhabdus > Rhizorhabdus phycosphaerae. The sequence continues at coordinate 1,277,565 of NZ_CP049107.1, read as the reverse complement.
AAGCTTGGCCTGCACCCGTTCCCCGCACCGATGGCGATCAACTCGACCTTCTACAAGGACCGCCCGCCCTGCGTGCAGTGCGGACTGTGCGGCGGCTTCGCCTGCGAGGTGATGGCCAAATCCTCGTCGGTGTGGACCGTCATTCCCGAGGCCGAGGCGACCGGCAATTGCGAGGTGCGCGCCAACAGCTATGTTTTCCGGATCGGTATGAACAAGGCCGGCCGGGCTACCGGCGTTCACTATTTCGATCGTGACAAGGTAGAACAGTTCCAGAAGGCACGCGCCGTTGTGGTATGCGCCAACGGCTCCGAAACTCCGAAGCTGCTGCTCAATTCCGCCACCAGCGGGTTCGAGCAAGGCCTGGCCAACAGCAGCGGGGCGGTCGGCAAATATCTGATGTTCAACAAGGGCGGCGGCGCGATGGCCCGGTTCGAACATCCCCTCAACGAGTATAAGGGCGCCAACGTCACCCGCATTCTGCACGACTTCTACGATAGCGATCCGAAGCGCGGATTCTATGGTGGCGGCGGCTTTGACGCTCGCTCCGGCGGTCCGCTGACCTGGGGGCAGACCGTGCCTCCGGGTACGCCCAGCTGGGGCGCAGGATTCAAGGACTATCTCGAATCCTACACCTACTGGATGAACTGTTCTGGACACGGTACGTCATTGGCGCAGGAGACCAATCGTATCGACATCGATCCGGAGTTGAAGGACGCCTGGGGCGTGCCGGCGATGCGGGTCACCTACAAGGACCATCCGGACGACGTGAAGCACGCGGCCTGGCAGGTCGAGCGTGCGGTGGAGATCATGGATGCGGCTGGTGCCAAGCAGATCGTTCCCGGAGAGGTTCGCGAAGCGAGTGGCGGCGTGCACCTGCTCGGCACATGCCGGATGGGGAATGATCCGAAGAGCTCGGTGATCGACAAATATCACCGCACCCACGATGTGAAGAACCTCTTCCTGTGCGATGGTTCGAGCATGGTGACGTCGGGCCGCGGTCAGCCGACGCAGACGATCGAAGCCCTGGCCTTCCGTGCCGGCGACTACATCTCCAGGTTCGCTCGCGCTAACGAGATCTAGGGGCGTTGTGACGTTTGCGAGTTGAAGACGGGGGGAGTGCGGCGGCTCGCGCATCAGCCAGTTGCCGTCACGACCCCCGGGCTAGCCCTTGCCTGATTGAGGGCTTCGGGACGGTCGGGCAAGAGATCGCGCCAGGGGCGAGAAGCGCCATGAAAGCAGGCTTCTGCCAGGGCCCGGTCACCATGGTGTCGCGTTCCCCGATCAGCTGACCCCCGTGACGTTGTCGCTTGCCAACAGGTCAACCGGCACATCGATTTTTTCTGCCGGAGACGCCGCCCCCATCGCCGGCAACGGCTCCGCCCCAGGCAGGTCGAAACGATCCATGCTTACTGCCCCGCAGCCATAGGTCGCATTGTTGCGCCAGGTGGCCAACTGCATGCGCCGGGCGAGTTCAGGCTGGAAGCGGCCGATGACATTGCGGCTGTCCTCTGGATGGCTGGTGTAGGAGAGCTGAAAAGCCTTGCCGCCATTCGACAGCTTGGTGCCCCAGAAGGGAATGAAGTCGCCGATATAGAGAACCTCTCCCGCCCCGACATGGAAGACTGGTGCCCCGAAGCAATTGCCGGTCATCAGCACATTGCCCAGGCCCATCGACGTCAACACATAGTCGCCTGCGGTCAGGCGGACGATCTGCACCTCTAGTCCGGCCTTACGGTCGTCGCTGAAGATGTCCCTGGTGTAGCTGGTCTTGTCGCCCTTCTTCTTCCAGTCCTTGGGCTGGTAGATCAACTCGCGTTTCTCGATGTCGTACCGAGCCAGGACAAGTCCGCCGTGACGACCTGCCGAGGTGGGATCGGAACGCCGAAAGGCGAGCACGATCGCACCCTCGCCAGGCTCCAGCGCGAGGGGCGTCTCCGGCGGGATTTTCTTGCCGAAATACAGGCTGCTTGTTCCGGTGATCGCCGCGTCCAGGTTCATCGCGGGATCGCTGAGCTGCGTGAAGCTCTTGCGTTCGGTAATCTTGCCGTCGACCTTGTCGGCGCCGATCATCTCGTCGAACCACGCACGTCGATCGGGTTCGCGCATCGCGGCCAGCTTGGCGGATTGCTCCGCCGAAGGCTCGACCATTCTCCAACCACGGATCAACAGACAGGCACGACGATTGGCTCGCCGCTGGTCTCCCTCGGCAATCATGCCGACGATGAGGCCGCCCAGGGCACCGCCGACACCCGCCGCCATGGGCGACATGACGGCTGGGTCATAATTGTAGAAGATTGTGCCTGATGGCGTCCGCGATCCCCGTGCGATCAGCCTGCAGTCCTGCCAGGCGCTGTCGAAGGCTGCACGCGTTGCACCCGGTTTGTTGTAGAAGCGGTTAGCATTGACGTCCCGCTCGGCATCCTTGGCGATGCTTTCCGGCGTATCGTCCGGATCCGGGGCCGGATTTTGGGACACCGGCTTGGCATTCGTCCCAACAAACACCGGCATCTGGGCCTGCGTCCAACCCGCCTGTTCCAGCACCAAGGCCAGGAACAGGGCAACCCCCGCCGTCTTCGTCATGATACCCCCGCGCGTAAACCGTCGCAGGACGGGCCTGAGGCCATCCCGGACAGTCGCCACGATAATCGGCCGCAATTATGTGGGAAGTGAGATCTAAATCCATTTTGGCGCCATCGTGCCGCCGGTTCGAAAAGCCCTCAGAAGAGCAGCGTTTCCGCTTGTCAGGCACTGGTCCGCCTCAAGACCCTGTGCGGGACAGTGGTGCTCACAGTCTCATTCCGTTTTGGCCGAGTTTCAGAAGTGGGGCTCCATGGTGTCAAAAAGAGAGGCGCCCCGGATGGAGCGCCTCATGCCTCGGTTCGCAAGGGCGGTTCCTGCCCGACGGGCGGGCAGGAACGGGGGATCAGAAGCGGACGCCGAACTCGACGCCATAATAGCGGGGCATGCCGCCGAAGGCGTTGTAGCCGATGTTCGGCGACTTGATTTCAGCATATTCGGTGTTAGCCAGGTTGCGGCCGAACAGTGATACCGACCAGCGGTCACGCTCATAGGTGAGGTTGGCGTCCCACAGGCCATAGGCCTTCTGTTCCAGGATCGGCGTGTTGAGCACGTCGGTGTAGACATGCGAGCGCCAGGTATAGCCGGTGCGGAAGGACAGCGTGCTGTCGTCGCCCAGATCATAGTCGTAGCTGCCGCCGACATAGGCGGTCCATTTCGGTACGCGGTCGAAACGCAGGCTGGTCGCGCTGACACCAGCGGGCAGGCCGGTCAGATTGTTGAACGAGTCATATTTGGCATCGGTGTAGCCGAGCGACCCGTCGAACCGCAGCCCGCGCACAGGGGCGAAGGCGGTTTCGAGCTCGATGCCCTGGATGGTTGCCTTTGCCGCGTTGAACAGCTGCTGCGCGGGGGACTCGCCGGGGATGGCGAACTGCACGAGCCGCTGAATGTCGTCATATTTCTGGCGGAAATAGCCGAGGTTGAAGCGCAGCTTGTTGTCGAGCAGGTCCGACTTCACGCCGACTTCGTAGGACGCCACCGTCTCGGGATTGGCCGGCGTCGCCGCACCGCCGCGCGAAGGTGCGCGCGCGTTGAAATTGCCGGCGCGATAGCCCCGCGAGTAGCTCGCATAGAGCATGATGTTGGGCTGGACCTTGTAGTTCACCACGAAGCGGGGCGAGACGTCGTCCCAGGACTTCTTGGCGTTGATGAAGTCCAGAACGCAGGAGTCGAAGCTCTGGCCGGGGCAGTTGGTCAGCGGCTGCACATGCATCCGCTTGGTGTCCTTGCTGTAGCGGACGCCGGCCGACGCGGTCAGCTCGGGCGTGATGTGGAAATCCACATTGGCGAAGGCGGCCCAGGACTTGATGTCCTGATCCCAGATGTTGACCGTGTAGCGCCGCAGGGTGCTCGTCGGCAGGCGCGTCAGCCGCTTTTCAAACACGTCTTCCTTCAGGTTGAAGTAGAAAGCGCCGACCATCAGGTCGAAGCGGTCGGCGACCGTGATGTTGTAGCGCGCCTCGAGGCTGCTCTGCTTCGCATCCTCCTCGCCGTCGGGGAAGATCAGCACGTCGAACGGGTCGCCGCCGACATTGAGCGTCGAGTCATAGCTGACCTTGCGGTATGCGCCGATTGCGGTGAGCGTTCCGGTGCCGATTTCCTGCGACAGCTCGCCGATGATGTGGAAGCCCTTGATGTCGGTGTAACCCGGCGTGCCGAGATTGACGCCCCACTTCTTGTCGGCAGGCGTATAGCCCCACAGCGTCTGCTGCTGGCGGGCCGGCGCGCCGGCCGGGAAGTAGGAGCGCGTCGCGCCGCCACCGTCGTTGATATTGATATATTGGCCGAGCAGCGTGAACTCGGTCCGCTCCGACATGTTGAACACCCAGGTCGACTTGACGACGACCTGATCGGCGCCGCCGACGCGGCCTTCCTTATGCTGTGCGGCGGCCGCGCCCGTCGGGTTGACGTTGGCCGTAGCGGGCACGGTAACGAAGGTGCCGCTATTGCCGTTGCGGAAGAAGCCGTCATTGTTGCGCGTCAGCACGGCGACGCGGGCGAAGACCTTGTCCTCGACGATCGCGGTTTCGAGGCCGGTCCGCGTCTCGACCGTGTTGGCATTGCCGAGGGTGACTTTGAAGGTCGCTTCGCTCTTCCCGGTAGGGCGCTTGCTGCGCAGGCTGACCGCGCCGCCCGAGGCATTGCGTCCGAACAGCACGCCCTGCGGGCCGCGCAGCACCTCCACGCCCTCGGTGTCGAAGGTGTCGAGGATCGCGCCGGCCTGATAGCCGATGACCATGCCGTCCTGGATGATGTTGACGGCCGGATCGAGCGAGCGAACGCTGGTGCTCACGCCCACGCCGCGCATGAAGAAGTTGGCGAAACCGGGGAAGGTGCCGACGCCGTCGAGCTGGGCATTGGGGACGAGGCGGCCGAGATCGCGAATGTCGATAGCATGGCTCGCCTCGATCGTGCGCGCGTCGACCGCGCTGATCGCCATCGGAACCTTCTGAAGCTGCTCGCCGCGCGCTTTCTTCTGCGCATAGACGACGATGTCCTGGATGCCGTCGACCCTGTCGTCGGCCGCCTGCTGGGCTGCCGCCGGCGAGACCAGGGCAAAGGCCAGTGCCATCGACCCAATGACATTACGCAGCTCTCGAGCCGATTCCCTCATGCACCTCTCCTGTTGCGGTTATAAATATTGCTTTCGATTTAAATGCATTCATATCGAAATATATCGGCCGCGCAAGTCCAATATGGCCGCGTTTGACGGTCGGAAGGTTTGGTTAGCGGGCCTTTGGGGCCAGGGCGTCGTCGATACGCTTCATCGCGCCGCGCAACTCTTCGAGATTGTCCTGACCGAGCGCCGCGACCAGCAGGTCAGTGACCTCGCGGCTGAGCGCATTCGCTTCGAGCGCGACCTGACGGCCTCGCGCGGTAAGTTCGGCAATGATCACCCGGGAGTCGTGCTCGCCCGGCGTGCGCTGGACATAGCCGCGCTTTTCGAGGCGTTTGAGTTGGTGCGAAATCGTCGATTGGGGCAAGGCCATCAACCGAACGATGTCGCCCGCCGGCATCGGGCCATTTTCCAGCAGCGAGACGAGCAGCCGCGACTCTGTCAGGTCGATGTCCCAGACCTTCAGCTTCGGGTTCGTCATACGCAGAAGATGTGCGTTGATGCGGTGGACGAGGAAGGAGACGCGGTCGCGCAGGGGAGGCGTTCGTGGCGGCATCGCGTCGGTCATCGGTTCTGGTCTCCCCCTGTCGGCAACACCGGATAGCGCCCAAGCGCAAGCACGAGCAAGCCGCCAGCCACGAACAATGCCGCGGCCGTCTGGAAGCTGGCAGCATAGTCCTGCGTGCTCTCGTAAATGCGCGAAAAGATCGTCGGGGCGACAGCGCTGCCCGACGCCAGCGCGACATAGCTGAGCGCGTAGATTTGCGGATAATGGCGCAGACCGAAATAGCGCGCGGTGAGAAAGGCGAGGACGTCCAGTTCGGCGCCAGCCGCAAGACCCAGCAGTGCGCAGGACAGCGCGAGCATGGTCGGATCGGCTGAGTGGCTGATGATCAGGCAGGCGCTTGCCGGCAGCAACAGCACCACGCAGGCGACCATCGGCGCCCAGAACCGGTCCATGAGAAAGCCCGAGAGGATACGCCCCGGGATCATGCTGATCGCATAGAAGCTCGCTATGCCTGCCGCCGCGGCAGAGTCGAAACCTCGGTCCGACAAGGTCGGGATCAGGTTCGGGCCAGCGCCGGAGATAGCCAGATAGCCGCATAGGATGGAACCGGTGAGGATCCAGAAACGCCGGTCCGTCAGCGCCTGACGCGTATTGAGGCCTGTCCGGGCGACGGTGGCCTGCTTGGCGGTCTCCGTATCGCGCGGATGAAGGAAGAGATAGACGACCGGCAGTGCGACGAGGACCGGCAGCGCTGCGATCAGCCGCAATGCGCCCTGCCAGCCGAGGCTAGGGGCGGCGAGGGCGACGATCCCGGGCAGGAGCATCGCGATGAAGGCCGTGCCGACGAGCGCCAGACCCAGCGCGGTTCCCCGCGCCTTTTCGAAGCTGCCTGCGACGACACGGGACCACAGCACCGGGTTCGAGCCTGCGCCGAGGATCGCGGCAGCGGCGTAGCCGGCCCAGAACTGCTCCAGCGTCGTCGCAAACGATGCGAGCAGAAGCCCGATCGACACGCCCACAAGCGACGGCATGGCGACGCGGCGGGCGCCGTAGCGCTCGATCAGCCAGCCTACGATCGGAGAGGTGAGCGCGCCCAGACCCGAGCTGAACAGGATCGCGAACTGGATTTCCGAGCGGGCCCAGCCGGTGGCGGCTTCGACCGGCTTGGTCAGCGGCCCGATCGAATAGAAGGGTAGGGCTATCGCGCTGCAGCCGACCCCGATCGCGCAAGCCACCAGCAGCAGCCAGCCGGCCTTGAGCTCGGCGAGCGATCCGCGCTCCATCATGCCCCGGTCCGCAGCGACAATCGGCCCAGCGATCCCAACGCGACCTGATAGGTGCGGCCGGGCGATGGCTCGACCGCGCGGCCCATCGCCCCGGTGAGCAGCAGGTCACCGGCCTTCACCTCCCATCCGGCGCGGCGTGCCCGATCGGCGAACCAGCGATAGACGTTGAGGATCGTGCCCATGCAGTCGCTGCCGCGGCCCTCCGTAACGAGCGTGCCGTCCTCCACCATCGTCATGCCAATGGCAGCAAAATCGATCTGGTCGGCCGGAAAGCCGCTCGGCGGGAAGAGGATGCGTCCGCAGCAGGCATTGTCGGCGATGGCGTGACCCACCGCACGCGGCCATCCCGCGATCCGTGAATCCGCAATCTCTATTGCCGGACGGACCGACCGGATGCCCGCGACCACCGCCGCGTCGTCAGCGTCGGCATCGGGCAGGTGGTCGATCTCTATCAACAGCTCGCCTTCGACGCGCGGCGCACAACAGCGCGACAGATCGAGCATGCCCCCGTCGTCGATCCTGCTGTCGGCGTAGATGCGGCCGACCATGGGTTCGTCCGCGCCGAACAGCGCAAGTGCCTTGGCCGAGGTGAGGCCGATCTTCCACCCGATCTGGCGGCGGCCGGTAATCTGGAAGGCCTCGACGAGGCGATCCAGAACAGCATAGCCGCAGGAGCTGTCGGCGGCGTCGAAGCCGAGTTCCGACGGGTCTATCGGACGTGCGGTCCGAAACGCATCCGCCAACCTAAGCGCGATCTCGTCGATGGCGGGCCTCAAGCGCCTGTCCCCATTTCAATGGTCAATTGTCGTCCGTCCCATCCGTCGGCGGCCGCCGCGATCCTGGCGTAGAAGTCGAACAGGCTGTCGTTGACCCGGTAGATTTCGACCATGTGGCCAAGCGTCGCGCGCGTGTCGACATAGGTCGCGCCGCGCCCCTCGGCCGTCACGAAGTCGGTCGCCGCGACATGGCCGAGCCTGGCATAATGGTCGACCATCGCGTCATGATCTTCCGGGAACAGCGCGACATGGTGAAGCCCTTCCTCGCCTACAGCGAACATGTCGCGAAAGGCCGATGGCTGCGCGCAATGCTGGGTCACCAGTTCGATCTGGACATCGCCCGCCTGGGCGTGGGCCGCGCTGATGTCGAGCGTGCTCGGCTGGCCCCGATAGCGGACATCATTGAGGCGGATATGCCGCCGCACCATAAAGGGGCCGATGCCGGTCAGCCGGTTCCACCGGACGATGGCCTCGTCGAGATCCCAGACAACATAGGCGTTTTGCACGAACCGCTGACGGTCCGGCGTGCTGCGTGTAATGGGCATCCCGTCCTCATTTATATCGAAATCGATACTTCCCGTGTGCGCTCCGATCTGTCAAGTCCCGCTCATGGAGAGAGAATCGCAATCGCAGCCGATCGACATCGTGCTCGCCTTCTGCGCGGCATGGGACAGACTCGACATGGACGCGGCGATGGCGCTGCTCCATCCGCAGATCGCCTACCACAATATTCCGATGGCACCGCTTTGGGGCAAGGCCGACGTCGAGGCTTATCTCCGCGGAGCGGCTGCGCGGATGGAGGCTTGTAACTGGGAGGTTCTCGCGGTGGCATCCGACGGCACGCGCGTCCTGACCGAGCGTGTCGACCGGATGGTCGTTCGCGGACAACCGATCGTCCTGCCGATCATGGGGACTTTCGAAATCGAGGACGGGATGATCCGTCACTGGCGCGATTATTTCGATCTGGCGAGCTACCGCGCGCAATGGCCGCGCGACGAGGAGGAGGGGACTCTGGCATGAAGTTCGGACTAGAAGGCAAGTCGGTGCTGGTGATGGCGGGAAGCCAGGGCATCGGTCTGGCAAGCGCCCAGGGTTTCCACCAACTGGGTGCGCGGGTGACGATTGCGGCGCGGGGTGTTGCGGCGCTCGATGAGGCCCTCGCGCTCATGCCGGGTGCCATCGCCGTCCGCGCCGACGTGACCGATCCCTCGGGAATCGCCGATGCCGTGGCCGCAGCTGGCGCGGTCGATGTCCTCGTCAACAATGCGGGCGGCCCGCCTGCCGGCCTGTTCGACGCGCTCGACGACAGCGCCTGGCAGTCGGCGGTCGACCTCACCCTGATGTCGGCGGTCCGGGCCACCCGCGCAGTGCTGCCGCACATGCGCGCGCAGCGCTGGGGCCGCATCGTCAACATCAGTTCCTATGGCGTGAAACAGCCGGTGCCGAACCTGACCCTGTCCAACGCGATCCGCATGGCGGTGCTGGGCTGGGCCAAGACCCTCGCCGATCAGGTCGGACCGGACAATGTCACCGTGAACACGGTGTGCCCCGGCTGGACCCGCACCGCGCGGGTTACGTCGCTGTTCGAGAAACAGTCGCGCGAAAGCGGCGTCGGGCAGGATGCCCTGTCGCGCGACCTAGAAACCCAGATCCCGCTCCGTCGCATCGGCGAGCCCGAGGAAATCGCGAACATGGTAGTCTTCCTCGGCTCCGAAGCGGCAAGCTACATCACCGGGGCTGCGATCCAGGTCGATGGCGGCATCGTAAAGGGATATGCCTGATGAGCCTGCAAGATGCCCGCGTGATCGACATTCACGCCCATGCGGTGTGCGAGGAGACCTTCGGCGCGGCCGGCAGCTTCGGTCCCGACCTGACCGAGGAGGCTGACGGGACGCCGGTGTTCCGCATCGGCGACTATCGCCTGCGCGGCGTCCGCTATCGGGGCAGCGCCTTCATGGACGTGGACGCCCGCATCGCCGCCATGGACCGGTCGGGGATCGACTGGCAGCTGCTGTCGCCCAATCCGCTGACCTATTTCCATTTCATCCCTTCGGCGGAGGCGACCCGCTTCTGCCAGACCAGCAACGAGGCCGTCGCCGCCTGGGTCGCGCGCCATCCGGATCGGCTGGGTGCGGCGGCCGCAGTTCCGATCCAGGATGTCGATGCCGCGATCGCCGAAGCACGCCGCGCCGTCCGCTCACTGGGGCACAAGGCCATCTATATTGGCACCTCGATGCCGCACGGGCTCGACGATCCGGTCATGGATCCTTTTTACGAGGCCATCGTCGATCTCGATGTGCCGCTGTTCATTCATCCCGGCCCCGACGGAATCGATGGGCCGCCGGGAAGCCCGGCGCTGAAGCGCTACGAACTCGACATATTGGTCGGCTTCACGATGCAGGAAACGACGGCGGTCGCCACCTTGCTGTTCGGTGGCGTTCTGCACCGGCATCCGACACTGGACATCTGCATCAGCCATGGCGGCGGTGCGCTGGCGCTGGTGTGGGGGCGCCTGGAACATGCGACGCATAAGCGGGCCTGGATGCCCGACCATCTGAAGCGCGAGGGAAGCTTTGCCGAACAGCTCGGCCGTCTGTGGTATGATGTGCACATGCACGACGACAAGGCGCTGGATCTGCTCGCGCAGCGCGTCGGTACCGGCCGCATGGTCTATGGAACCAATTTTGCCGGCTGGGACGCGCCCGAGCGTTTCTCTCCGCCCAAGATCGACGCGCCACTCGCGGACAATGCGCGCCGCCTGCTCAGAGGCTGAACCCCGGAACAGGCGGCATACCGGATCCTTCGCTCAGGCGCGGGTGACGCCGAGACCCATGCCGCCGTCGACGTCGAGGATCGCACCCGTCACCCACTGGGCCCGCGCGAGATAGTCGACCGCCTCGGCGATGTCGCTGCCCTGGCCGATCTCGGGGATCGCCTGGGCCGACAGCAAGGCGGCGGCGCGGTCGCGGACTTCCTGGTCGGTCATCAGCCCGGCGCGCACATTGATCTCGGTCGGGATGCTGCCGGGGATGACGCAGTTGACCGTGATCCCCCGGTCGCCCAGTTCGGCGGCCAGGACCTGGGTCAGCGTCTGCAGTGCGCCCTTTGTCGCGGCATAGGGCGAAGCGGTCGGGAAGCTGCGGCGGGTGTGGACCGATCCGACGAACAGGACCGCGCCGCGCGTCGCGGCGAGGTGCGGGACGGCAAGGCCGGTCAACAGCATCGCCGACAGCACGTTGCTGTTGAAGATGTCGAACAGCTTGTCGGCTTCGAGCGCTTCGATCGGTGCGCGGTACATATTGCCGGCATTGTTGAACAGAACGTCAAGCTTGCCGCCGCCATGGTCGACGGCCGCATCGATCATCGCCTGTCGGTCGGCGGCGTCGGTGACGTCCCCCGCCACGCCGTTGCATCCGATAGCCGCCGCAGCGGCGGCGACGCGGTCGGCACGACGACCAGTGATCGTCACCCGCGCGCCGCGCTCCGCGAAGTGCCGGGCGGTCGCCTCTCCGAGGCCGGAGCCGCCGCCCGTGATCAATATGCTCAGTCCTTCGATCGGCCGCATGTTTCTCTCCCTCTCAATCCAGTTGCTTCAGCATGGCGCCATCGAAGGCCCGCAGGCCATTGGCCTCGCCGCACGCGATCCGGTGCGCCCAGTCCGGATTGGCGATCATCGCCCGGCCGACCGCCACCAGATCGAACCAGCCTCTGGCGAGGCCATCCTCCAGCCAGTCGATATGATCGGCCTGAGTCCCGGCGTGGCGCTTTCCCGAGGGCGACTTGAAGTCGACGTCGAGCGTGACCGATCCGACGGCGATCGTCGGGCGCCCGCTCAGGCTGCGCACCCAGGCTGACAGGGGGCGTTCGTCACCGGCGAACTCCGGTTCCCAGAAGCGGCGCGTCGAACAGTGGAACAGGTCGACGCCGGCATCGACGAGCGGCTCGACCAGCGCCGAAAGTTCGCGCGGGTCGGCTGCGATGCGCGCGGCGTAATCGAGCTGCTTCCACTGCGACAGCCTGAACCCGATCGCGAACCCCGGGCCGGTTGCCTGCCTGATCGCGCGAACGAGTTCCACTGCGAAGCGAATGCCGTGGGGGTGGCCATAAGCGTCAGATCGCCGGTTAGTCTCCTGCCAGAGAAACTGGTCGACCAGATAGCCGTGCGCGCCATGGATCTCGACCCCATCGAAGCCCGCGGCCTGGGCCAGCGCGGCGGCGGCCGCAAAAGCCTGGATCGCGCCGTCGATATCTGCCGGCAGCATGGCGCTGCCGAAGGGACGCCCTGGTGCGGCAAGGCCGGATGGGCTGAGCCGCTCGACCTCGAGGCTGTCGGTCATGCCGACCATCGACGGCGAAAAGGCGCCGACGTGCCAGAGCTGGGCGATGATGGCGGCACCATGGGCATGCACGTCGGCGACGAGCCTCGTCCATGCCGGAAGGACGTCGTCGCCATAGAGCCGGGGAACCGAAGCGCCGAAGTGGCCGGCCCTGTCAACAGCCACGCCCTCGGTGATGATCAGGCCCGTCCCACCCGCGGCCCGCCGCGCATAATAGCGCGCCATGTCGGCGGTCGGGACGCCGTCCGCCGCCATTTCGCGGGTCATCGGCGCCATCGCGACGCGATTGCGGAGCGCGAGCGATCCCAGCCTCATCGGCGAAAAGAGGGGCGACGCCCGCTCCGTCACTGATCAGTCCTTGCCGCCGAGCCAGTCCAGCATGGCCGCGATCAGCGCCGCATGGCCCTCGGCGCGCAGCGAGCAGCCGTCATGACCGAGCGCGTCGACGCCGACGCGGCCGGCGCCGTGGCGCCGCAGCCAGGCGACGGGCTGGGGGCCTTCGCCCGCATCGACTTCGGCCAATATGGCGCAGTCGGATGCCGGGGAGAGATGGTGATAGGCTTCGTCGACGATATCGAAATCGACAGGCCCGGCACTCCGCTCGCGGCCCTCTGCCGTCAGCGTCACGCGGATTGGGCCGAGCGGCGGATGGTGCGATACCCCCCATTGCCACCCGCCACCGAGAAGGCGCGGCCATCCCGGCTGGTTGTCCCAGCAGATCGTCGCCGTGTGCATCGCGAGCAGCGCGCCGCCGGAGGCGACATGATCCTCGATCCGGCGCATGTCCCGGTCGGGGAGGGCGAAGGCCCAGGCGTCGCGATCGGGGGCATATTTCTCATGCTGCGTCATCGACCAGCGCAGGGCATTGACCACCAGCAGATCGGATGGGGTCAGCTGGGCGAGCGCCGCACCGATGCTGTCCACCGGCGTCACCGCCCATCCCGCGTCGCGCGCGAGGTCGCACAACGCCGCCCCGCTCTCGGCGAAGGGATGGTTGTAGCCGTCGCTGTAGACGATCGCGCGCGCCATCGGGTCAGTCGCGGGGCAGATTCTTGAGCACGGCGTGCGTCACGCCGCCATCGACGAGCAGGTCTACCCCCGTGATGTAGGACGACGCGTCGTCGTCGAGCATCAGCACGGCATTGGCGATGTCCGCCGGGGTTCCGAGCCGCTTGAGCGGAACGCCGTTCGAGCGCGACGCGCGAACCTTCGGATCGGCGTAGATCGGGGTCGACATGCCGCCGTCGATGAAGCCGGGCGCGATGCTGTTGAAGCGCAGGCCCTGTTCGCCATATTCGAGCGCGAACTGCTTCATCAACTGGAGCAGCCCCATCTTGCTGGCGGGATAGGCGCCAGAGCCGGGCCCGGGATTATAGGCGTTGGTCGACGTCAGCGAGATGACGTGGCCCGAGCCGCGCCCGACCATCCGGCGCACCGCCTCGCGCGTGACGATATAGGCGCCGAGGAGATTGATCCGCAGAACCGTCTCGAAGTCCGAGATGCTCTGTTCGGCAAGCGGGCCGAAGCGGACGATCCCCGCATTGTTCACGACCAGGTCGGGCGCGTCGCCGAATTGGTCGAACGCGGCGGCCACCGCAGCGGCATCGCTGACATCGGCGATCAGGGCGACGGCGCCGCGACCGATCTCTCCGGCCCGAGCTTCGACCGCCGCCGCGTCGAGGTCCATCACCCCGACGCGATAGCCGCGTTCGGCGAGGGCGGACGCGATGGCGGTGCCGATGCCATTGGCGGCACCGGTGACGATGGCGGATTTGGTCATTCTCAGTCCTTGGCGAAGATGATTGGATAGCTGCCCCAGTTGGGCCTGATGGTGCTCGTGTCGAGCTGCGGCGCGGCATCGGGATCGGGTCGGGCCCCGAGTGCGAGCAGCCGGATGACGATCAGCGCGACGATGCCATATTGATGGCTGTCGGGATCGGCGCCGGGCTTGGCTGGAAGGCCTCCGTCGAGCTCGCGACCGAGACAGGCGTGGACGCCGATGCCGAAGGCGAGAGCGGTCGGCAGCACGCCCTTCGGTACGGCCCGGTCGGGATCGAAGCTGTCGGCATCCGCCCCGAACACGCTCGGGTCGCGATTGGCGTTGAACAGGTCGAGCACCAGGCGGTCGCCCGTATTGACATCGCCCGCGCCTGCCATCGCCATCGGGCACATGCTCGTCCGCCACGCTTCCGGGCTGGCCGGGTGCAGGCGGAGGCTTTCGTGAACGCAGCGCTGGACGAACAGCGGATCGCCAAGCCGCTCCCAGCGGGATGCGTCCTGGCCGGCCCAGCCGATGATCTCGTGAAAGGCATGGATGACCGTGTTCGCGGTCGAGTGCGCGCCCGCCTGCATGTAGAAAGCGATTTCGCGCAGGAGCAGATCGGCATCCAAGGCCAGCTCGTCCTGCGCCTGGAGGATCACGGTCAGCACGTCCCTTGGCAGATCGGCTGGGTCCATGCGGCCGGCCGCGACGTCCGCCAGCAGGTCCTGCCGACGACGGATCGAGGGTTGGAGGAAGGCGTCGTCGAACTCGGCGAGTGCCGTCCTGACTTCGTCTTCCAGTTCCTTCGGGTCGCGCGTCGAATGGACCATCGTGGCCCCTTCGCTGAGCTTCTTGACCAGCCGGATCAACTGCTCGCTTTCCTCCGCCGACTTCAGCGGGCGGTCGATGCCGGCAAAGTCGGCCGTCAGGTTGACGGTCGCGCGATAGCCGAAGGCGACGAGATTGGCGCGGCCGGTTTCCAGATAGGGGGCGAGCGTCTGCCCCAAGGTGCTCGGGAAGACGACCTTCTCATAATGATTGAAGAAGTTGCGCCGGAACACGCGTGCCTCGACGCCGCGACGCTTCAGATGTTCAGGGCCGTGCAGCGTGAGCAGCACGTCTTCCATGACGACCTTGCCCGCATCGTAGAGCGCCTGTTTGAGGTTGGCGTTGCGCAGCGCCGCCTCGCAGTCGGCAAAGCCGCGTAGCGTGATGATGTCGCTCGTGGTTGCGGTCACAGCAGCGCCTCATCCGGACGGAAGACGATCGGGTAGCGGGCCCAGGTGATGCGCGTAATCGTCCCGTCCTTTTCGGGGCGCTCGTTCGGGTCGGGTCTGAGGCCGTGGCGCAAAAGGCCGGCCACGATCAGCGGAACGACGCCGTATTGATGCTTGTCGGGATCGGTGCCCGGCTTCGGATCGACCCCGATCGCCAGATGGCGCCCCAGGCAGGCATGCGCCCCGTCGCCCATCGACAGGCCATAGCGGAAGCTGGTCTTGACCGTTCGGTGGGGGTTGAAGCGGTCGGCATCCTCGCCGAACAATTCGGTGTCGTGATTGGCGGCGCGCAGATTGACCGCGACCTGCTGCCCCGGTTCGACGACTGCGCCGTCCTTCAAGGTCACGGGGCACAGGGCGCGTCGGCGCGCGACCGGGCTCGACGGGTGAAGCCGCAGGCTCTCATAGACGCACTGCTGAATGAAATAGGGATCGTCGCGCAGCCGCTGGCGATCCTCGGGATGGGCATCGAGCCAGTTGAGGATCTCATGAACGGCGTGGCCGAGCGAGTGGATCGTCGTATGCGCGCCGGCGAGCACGAAGAAGATGCCCTCCTGCACGAATTCCCGCTCGCTGAGCTGGAGGTCCGACTGGCCGAGCAGCAGCGCCGTCAGCACGTCCTTCGGGAGATCGGCCCGATCGAGCTCGCCCGCGTCGACCTTGTCGATCAAGGCCTGGCGGCGCTCCAGCGAGGGATCGAGAAAACGGGCTTTGAACTCCTCCATCGCGATCGAGATGCGGCGCTTCTTTTCGGCGACGTCCGCCGGATCGAGTGACTGGCCGAGCGCCGGGGCGAGGCTGAACTCCTTGAGAAGCCGCAGAAGCTCGCCGGTCTCCTCAGCGCTGCGCAACGGCCGATCGATCCCGGTGAAGTCGATCGTCAGGTTCATCATCACCCGATAGCCGATCTCGACGAGGTCACCGCCGCCCTCGGCCAGGAACGGGGCGAGCGTCTCGGCGAGGGTCTGCGGCAGGACGTTCTTCTCATAGTGGAGAAAGATGTCCTTGCGGAACATGACGGCTTCAACGCCGCGCCGCGCGCGGTGCTCGGCGCCGTGCAGATTGACCACCGCACGCTCCATCATGAGGGCGGCTTCGTCGTAAAGCGATTGGCGCAGATCAGCCTGGCGCAGCGCGTGCACGCACCCGCCGAAAGACTGGATTTCGATGTCGGACATCAGCGATCCTCTTCGCGACGGCCGAGCACTGCCTGACGGGTCGCGATCATGGTGGAATAGGTGGAGACGCGCCACGACGGCATCGGCGATCGCTCGGGCATGGGGGTTTCGATGTCGATCGACAGCCCGTCCTTGAAGACATGGCGGACGCCGCCCGGGCGACCCAGCAGCGTGACATCCTGCGTCATATCGCCGTCGACCACGATCAGGTCGGCGCGCTTGCCAGGCTCGACCGTGCCGATCTCGCTCATGCCCAGCACCTGCGCCGCCTTGCGGGTCGCGCATTGCAAAGCCTCGGTCGGCGTCATGCCGATATCGTCGACGAACACCTGCAGTTCGCGCCAGTGCCACTCGCCATAGGGGGTGATGGAAAAGCCGCTTTCGGTGCCGCACAGCAGCGGTACGCCCGCATCGTGCGCCGCCTTCAATTGCCGGCTGCTGTCGGCGATTTCCTTGGCGAACAGGTCTTGTAGGAAGGCACTGGCGCCGACCTTGTCGCCATGGTCGGCAAGCACCGCCTGGAAGGTGAGGGTGGGGACGATCGGAACCCGGGTCTCGCACACGGCGGTCAGGGCTTCGTCGTCCATATTGGTGGCGTGCAGGATCATGTCGAACCCGGCGCGCGCCGCATCGCGGGTGCTGGATGCATTGCGGCAATGGCCGACGATCGGAAGGCCGAGTTCATGCGCGGTCCGCGCGGCGAGTTCGAGCTCTTCGCGGTTCCAGACCTGAATCTCGCCGGCTGCCCTCTGCCGGGGGATCAGCCCGGTGACGTGGATCTTGATCCAGTCGACGCCGCGCTTGGCCTGCTGCCTGATCTCTGTCACGATCTCGTCGCGCGTGCGGGTGACCTTGAGGTAACCGACGGCGCCTTCATCGGGCACCAGAAGGCCAGCGGTTCCGCCGACGCTGGTGAACAGCGCATTGCCGCCGCACAGCATGCGAGGGCCTTCGGTAACGCCGCCCTCGATGGCGTCGCGCAGATCGAGCGAGACGTTGTAGATGGTATCCGCGTCGAAGAGCGTTGTGACCCCCGACCGCAGCACCTTCCGGACGTTATAGGCCGCCACGATCGCGGCCAGGCCCTCGCGCCGGTGGAAGAAAAGCTCGTCGTTCGACGAAGGTTCGTCGAAACTGATGTGGCAATGCGCGTCGATCAGGCCGGGCATGACCGTCATGCCACGGGCATCGATCCGCTGAACGTCGTTGCGGCCAGACGCCCATGCGACGGCATCCGCACCGGTCGCGACGATTTCGCCGGCAAAGGCCACGGCCGCAATGTCGGAAGCGCCGTCGACCGCCGAAAACAATCGCCCATTTTCGATCAGACAGGGTCTGCGTCGCTCAGCCACTGGACTACCTCTCCTTGATGCGATTCATCCTGTCAGCAGATTGCATCGAGATCAATATAATTTTCTGACGTCGTTATGTCATTGAAACGAATGAGATTTGATCCGGAGCACGCAAAGGCGGGCGGTCGAAAGTTCGGCACCATGTGATGCACAGCCGGGCTCAGACAAGTGAGTCGAAGCCAAGCGTCGGGTATCGTCTCGACCGGTTTGCCACGAGCTATTCAAGGACCATGGCTGTAGTGGGACGATTTTCTCGCCCCGACTGAGAAAAATTGGAAAATATCCTCGTTAATCAACAAACTCACCGGCTGTACGCTGTGCATATAATGGCCTGGCCGGGCTGCTCGCTGAAAACAGCTTGCCAAAGCAATTTGCTTCGATATCAATATAAATAAATCGAGATCGATGTTCTTAGGAGCAATCGACACCACCTCGACCGTGTTCGGCGGCGGGTGGAAATCCGGGTGGAAAAACGCCCGGCTATTGGGGAGAGGAAGATGAAGGGATCAGGTCTTCTGATGGGGGTCAGTTCTGCAGCTATCGGCTGCATGATCTGCGCCAGCCCGGTATCGGCCGCAGCGGCCGACAATGCTGTCGTGGATGAAGGCTTCGCGCCGATCATCGTGACCGCCAACCGTCGAGCCGAGAATGTCCAGAACGTCGCGGTGCCGGTTACGGCGCTCAACGCCGCTCTCATCGAGCAGCGCTTTTCCCGCGACCTGCTCGACCTCGGCAGTATCGCGCCAAATCTGATCGTCGATCCGATCCTGGGCAACGGCACAGCCGCGATCTCGATCCGCGGCATCCAGCTCAACGATGTCGAGAAGTCGTTCGACCCGCCGGTCGGCGTCTTTCTGGACGGCGTCTATCTCGCTTCCACCACCGGTGCGCTGCTGACGGTCTATGATGCGGCCACGGTCGAGGTGCTGCGCGGCCCGCAGGGAACGCTGTTCGGCCGCAACACCATCGGTGGCCTGCTGCACGTCCAGCGCGCGAGGCCAACCGGAGAGTGGGGCGGCAAGATATCCGCGACCTATGGCCGGTTCGAGCAGTTCGACGTCAAGGGCGTGCTCAATCTTCCGCAACTCGGAAACGCGATCAGCGCGAAAGTGGCGTTCGTCAGTCTCAACGGCGGCGGCTATTTTCGAAACGTCACGCGCAACAAGCGGGAGGGCAACAACGACCTCCTGATGATCAGCCCGCAGGTGCTTGTCGAGCTCGGTGGCGGCAACGAGATCAACCTGGCGTACGACTATATCCGCGATCGCACGCCGACGCGTCCGGTAACCGCCCTCACCGAGGCCAACGAGCTTTTCGGGACTCTGCCGGGCGGGATCGGATTGGGGCAGCCGGCGGGCAATGCCGGCTTCCATCGCCGTCCCACGACGTCGCTGGACCAGAAGGCGTTTCTGGACACCCATTCGATCACGGCCAATGGCAAGTTCGGCCTGGCCGACGATCACGATCTTTTCGTCGTCGTCAATTATCGCGATACCAAGGAAAACTCGATCCAGGACTTCGACGGCGTCGCCGCGACGCTGTTCAACTCGGAACGTCCGCAGCAAATCGACCAGTTTTCCGCCGAACTCCGCTATCAGGGAACGATCGGCCGAGCCAAGGTCGTATCGGGCCTCTATTTTTTCGACAGCAAGTACAATCTCAACCAGCGCACCTATTTCTTCGGTGCAGAGACGGGCGGCACGGATTATCAGCAGAAGGCCAAAAGCTATGCGGCCTTCGCGCAGGTCGACTGGGAAGCGATCGACAATCTGACCTTCACCGCCGGCGGCCGCTACCTGGTCGACAAGAAGCGCGCCTGCGGCGGTCTCGGACAGGGACCGGTATCGGCGCGGACCTATCTCGTTTCCTATGGCGACTGCAGCGAAACGCGCCAGAATGCGCCCGGCTTCAGCAATGTCATTCCCGGTTCGACCAGCCTGGCCACAGGCCGAGCCACGTGGAAGAAGTTCACGCCGAAGGTTGGTGTGAGTTACAAGCCCGGCGAAGACGTGTTGCTGTACGCAAGCTATTCCGAGGGCTTCCGTTCGGGTGGCTTCAACGGACGCGGCAACAACATCCTGACGCTTGGGCCGTACAATCCCGAAAAGGTCCGCAATTTCGAGGTGGGCCTGAAGAGCGAATTCCTCGACCGGCGCGTTCAGGTCAACATTTCCGCGTTCCACACCAAATATCTCGACAAGCAGGAAGACGTGGTCTTCCCGGATCCCGCCGGTGCGACGGTCACGGTCGTTCAGAACGCGGCTTCGGCGACGCTCAAGGGCTTCGAGCTCGAGTCCAAGTTCAGGCCGATCGCCGGCCTGACGCTGGGCTTCAACTTGGGCTATCTGGAAAGTGGCTACGGCCAGTATTTCGACCAGGGCACGCTGCTCGACGGGCCGAACGCCGGGCAGCTGGCACCGATCGACAAATCGAACTTCCTGCTCCGTCGCGCGCCGAAGTGGAACGGCGAGCTGAACATGAACTATGAGCTGCCTATCGGCGACAAGCGTTCGTTGCTGTTCAACACCGACTACAACTTCAAGAGCCGATATTCGATCGTCGGCAACACGGTGAACACCCACGCGAACAATCCCGGCATAATCAAGGCGTTCGGTACGCTCAACGGGTCGATCAGCTACAAGACCGAGACGTACAAGGTTTCGCTGTTCGGCCGGAACCTGACCGGCGAGGATCACTTCCTGCATGTGCTCGACGTGGGAACGACCTTCGGCCGCACCGCTGCGAGCAATGTGCCGATCCCGACCTTCGCCCTGTGGACGTTCGGCACGATCAATCCGCCCACGACCTACGGCATCGAGATCGAGTTCAAATTCTAAGCGGAGAACACCTGAGCCGGGCGCAGCATTGTGCCCGGCTCAGAGTATGACGGAGGACGACGGGTGAATTGGCAGCGACTGTCCTTGGTGGTTTCGGCATTTTGCTCAATCGTGCTGCTTACTGCCGGAGGAGGCGGGCGCGCGGCCGAGACGGTCAAATCGGCCGAGCAGTTCGCCACCGGCAAGGGGCTGATCGCCGATCGGGCCAGCTTGCCGGGTGCCAGGATCTTCGCGGAGAATTGCGCCTTCTGTCACAATGGCTCGGTGCCGAAGGCGCCGCACCTGCAATGGCTCGAAATGTTGCAACCCCAGGCGGTGGTCGACGCGATGACGAAGGGCGTCATGCGCGAGCAGGCGGCTGCGCTTTCACCCGACGACAAATTGCGCGTTGCCGAATATATCACGCGGGTCGATCTGCGCGACGGCCTGCCGAAGATATCGCTGCCGCCGATGTGCAAGGACGGTGCCGCCGGTTTCGATCGGTCGCGCCCGGTCGTCGCGGCCGGATGGGGCCACGACACGCGGCGCTACGTCGCGGCCGCACAGGCCGGGCTTTCGGCCGATGACCTGAAGCGCCTCGAACTCAAATGGTCCTATGCGTTCCCGAACGCGTCGAAGGCGCGGTCTCAACCCTCGATCGGCCTGGGCGCGGTGTTCGTCGGCAGCGAGGACGGCAGGGTCTATGCGTTCGACCTGAAGACCGGCTGTGCCAAGTGGATCTACCAGGCGGCAGGCGAGGTCCGCACCGGCGTGGTGCTGGTCGACGGTCCCACCCCCTCGGTCTATTTCGGCGACATCCTCGGCCGGCTCTATGCGGTCGATGCGCTGACCGGCAAGGAGCGCTGGAGCAAGCGTCTCGACGAGCATCCCAGCGCAACCATCACGGCCACGCCGCTCTACCATGATGGACGGATCTATGCGCCGGTCTCTTCGCTGGAGGTCGTGCCCGCAGCCGATCCGAACTATCCCTGCTGCACCTTCCGGGGATCCATGGTCGCGCTCGATGCGAATGACGGGCGCGAGGTCTGGCGCTTCTGGGCCATTCCAGAACGGCCCCGTCTTCTCGGCAAGACCGCGGCCGGCGCGGACATCTACGGCCCATCGGGGGCACCGATGTGGCTCAGCCCGACGCTGGATGCTGCCCGGGGCCTGATCTACGCCGGCACCGGCGAGAATTACTCGTCCCCGGCCGATGAGAACAGCGACTCGATCTTCGCGATCGATATCGCCAGCGGGAAGCGGGTCTGGCATCGCCAGACCATCACCGGCGATGCCTGGAACGTCGCCTGCATGATGGCCGACAATCCCAATTGCCCGACGGAGAAGGGGCCGGACTTCGACCATTCCAGTTCGCCCCTGCTGGTGGATCTGCCGGGCGGGAAGCAATTGCTGCTGGTCGGGCACAAGAACGGCACCGTCTATGCCCTCGATCCCGACAAGGCCGGCGCGCTGCTCTGGCAGGTCAAGGTCGGGCGCGGCAGCATCCAGGGGGGCGTCCACTTCGGCATGGCCGTCGAGGGCACGACTCTGTACGTCCCGATCAACGACATGAACAATCTGCGCGACGGCAAGGTCATGGACGCGGCTGCGGCCCGGCCGGGGATGCACGCCGTCGATATCCTGGCCGGCAAGCTGCTGTGGAGCCGTGTCCAGGCCAATGTCTGCGGCTCGGACAGGCCTTTTTGCGACCCCGGTATTTCGGCGGCGGTAACTGCCTTGCCTGGCGCGGTCGTCGCCGGGCATCTCGACGGCCATGTCCGCGCCTATGCGCGAAAGGACGGTGCCCTGCTGTGGGATTTCGACACGGTTCGCGATTTCGTCGGGGTCAACGGGATGCACGGCCGTGGCGGCGGCATGTCCGGCGCGGGCGCCGCCATTGGCGACGGTCATGTCGTGATCAATTCCGGCTATGGTCTCTATTTTCACGAGCCGGGAAACATGTTGCTGGTGTTCGGCCCTGCCGACAAGGCGCGCTGAGCGGAGAGGATAGAGCCGATGGGCAGGATAGGTTTGCGAGTGAACGGCGCCGACGTCGAACTCGAGGTGGAGGACCGGACGCTGCTCGTCCATGCGCTGCGCGACGGTCTGCGTCTGACCGGGACCCATGTCGGTTGCGACACCAGCCAGTGCGGCGCCTGCACGGTGCATATGGATGGAAAGGCCGTAAAGAGCTGCTCCCTGCTCGCGGTACAGGCCGAAGGCAGCGAGATCGTCACCATCGAGGGGCTGGCCGCCGGATCGGACCTGCATCCGATGCAGCAAGCCTTTCGGGAGATGCATGCCCTTCAATGCGGTTTCTGCACGCCGGGCATGATCATGATGGGGATCGATATCGTGAAACGGCACGGTCGCCCCGACGAGGCCACCGTCCGATCCGAACTCGAGGGCAATCTCTGCCGGTGCACAGGTTACCACAACATCGTTCGGGCGGTCGTGTCGGCCGCCGCCAAGATGGGTGAGCCGGCATGACCGACGCCCCGATCTACGGAAAGTTCGGGCAGTCGACCAAGCGGGTCGAGGACGCGCGCTTCATCACCGGGCGCGGTCGCTATGTGGACGATCTGAACCTGCCCCGCCAGGCTCATGCGGCGTTCGTGCGATCGCCGCAGGCGCATGCCCGTATCGTCAGCATCGATCTCGATGCTGCCCAGGCATCCCCCGGCGTGATCCGCATCGTGACAGGCGCGGACCTCGAGGCGGGAGGCCTGTATCCGCTACCCTCTGGCTGGGCCTTGTCCTCCGTGGACGGCACTCCGGCCCGGGTCGCGGTGCATCGGGCGATGGCGCTGGACGTCGTACGGTTCGTCGGAGAGCCGGTGGCGCTGGTGATCGCCGAGACCCGCGAGCAGGCGCGAGACGCCGCAGACGCCGTGATGGTGGATTATGAGGACCTTCCTCCCGTCGCTGACATGGAGCGGGCTATTGCCCCCGGTGCGGCGCAACTTCACGAGGATATTCCCGCAAACCGCGCATTCGACTGGGAGTTGGGCAATCGCGACGAGGTGGACGCCGCCTTTGCGCGTGCCACCCGGCGGGTCGCGCTGAAGCTGACCAACAACCGCCTTATCCCCAATGCGATCGAACCGCGCGCGATCAATGTCGAATGGAATGCGTTCGACCGCGCGATGACGATCTACCTGACCCACCAGAACCCGATCGGCGTCCGCCTGCTGTTCATGATGCTGCTGGGCCTGGACTCCGAGCACAGCCTGCGCGTCGTCTCTCCCGATGTGGGCGGTGGTTTCGGGTCCAAGGCGCCGGCCTATGCCGAGGAACTGGCCGTCGCCTTCGCCGCGCGGCTGGTCGATCGGCCGGTCAAATGGACCGCCGAGCGCAGCGAATCCTTCCTGACCGATGCGCATGGCCGCGATCATGTCACGAGTGCCGAACTGGCGATGGACGATGACGGCCATTTCCTGGGCCTGCGCGTTCATACCCTGGCCAATCTGGGAGCCTATATTTCGACCTCGAACGCGCTCGTGGTGTCGTACATGTATGCGACGATGCTGTCGGGCCAATATGCGATCCCGGCTGTGCATGCGCGGGTCGAGGGTGTGTACACCAACACCTGCCCGGTCGATGCCTATCGCGGGGCGGGGCGTCCGGAGGCGGCCTATCTGATCGAACGGCTCGCGCATCTCGCGGCGCGGGAGATCGGGGTCGATCCGGCCGAGATCCGGCGGCGTAACTTCATTCGAGCCTTTCCGTACCAGACGCCTCTCGTCTATCGCTATGATAGCGGGGACTATGAGGGCTGTCTGGATGCGGCGCTGCGGCTGGCCGATTACGACGCCTTCGCCGAGCGACGGGCGCGCTCGCATTCGCAGGGCAAGCTGCGCGGCATCGGTCTGTCGGCCTATGTCGAGGCCTGCGGCATCGGCCCCTCCAAGCTTCTCGCCAGCCTCGGCGGGGGCGGCGGGATGTGGGAATCCTGCGAGATCCGGGTCCAGCCGGGCGGATCGGTGGAGGTGCTGACCGGGGCCCATAATCACGGGCAGGGGCATCAGACCGTCTACAGCCAGATCGTCGCGGAACGCTTCGGTATTCCGATGAACCGGGTCACCGTCATTCAGGGCGATACCGATCGCATCCAGGCCGGCACCGGCACCTATGGATCGCGGGCATCGGTCGGCCTGTCGGCGGCTGTCCTGTCCTGCGACAAGATCATCGCGAAGGGCCGCGAGATCGTCTCGCATATGCTGGACGTCGATGCAACGACGGTCGACTTCGCCGATGGTATCTTCTCGAGCACGGCGACCAACCGGACGGTCGCCTTTGCCGAGATGGTCGGCGCCGCGCATAGTGCCGCCGCCTTCCCGACCGACCGGATCGAGCCAGGCCTCGTCGCGACCACTTTCTTCGACCCTCCGAACTTCACCTATCCCGCCGGCGTCCATGTCTGCGAGGTCGAGATCGATCCGGACACGGGCGTCGTCGAGGTGGTCGCATTCAACGCCGCCGACGACTTTGGCAATGTCGCCAATCCGATGATCGTCGAGGGCCAGGTTCATGGCGGCGTGACACAGGGAATCGGTCAGGCGCTTTGGGAGAATGCCCTGTACGATCCCGACAGCGCGCAGCTGATGACGGCGTCTTATATGGACTATGGCATGCCGCGTGCGGACAGCCTCCCCGAGTTCGGCCTGTGCTTCTGGCCGTCCCCGACGCCGGTCAACCCGCTCGGCATGAAGGGCTGCGGCGAAGCTGGCGCGATCGGATCGCCACCCGCCGTGATCAACGCCATCTGCGACGCCCTGGGTGTCGACCATGTCGACATGCCGGCCTCTCCGGAAAAGATCTGGCGGCTGTGCCGGCAGCGGACGGAGGCTGCCTGATGTACGAACTTGCCTATAGCCGCCCTGTGTCGCTGGCCGAGGCCCTGGCACTGCTCGAAGAGGATGATGGCGCTCAGCCGATTTCGGGCGGGCAGACGCTGATGCCGGTTCTCCGGGCCCGGCTTGCCATGCCATCCCGCCTCGTGGACATAGCACGTCTGGCGGAACTGCGCGGGATACGGCTCGTCGACGGACGGCTTGAGATCGGCGCCGCCATGACCCATGCCGAGGTCGCGGTCGATCCGCTCGTGCAATCGCATGTGCCAGGTCTGGCGCAGTTGGCCGCTGGGATCGGCGACGCGCAGGTCAGGCATCGCGGCACGATAGGGGGATCCGTTGCCAACAACGATCCAGCCGCTTGCTATCCGTCCGCGCTTCTTGCGCTGGGCGCTGTGATCGTCACCAGCCTTCGCAAGCTGGATGCCGATGCCTTTTTTCAGGGCATGTTCGCGACGGCGCTCGAGCCGGGCGAACTGGTGACCGCAGTCATCTTTCCGGTCTGCTCTGGCGCGGCCTATGTGAAGTTCCGCAATCCCGCGTCACGTTTCGCATTGATCGGCGTCTTCGCCGCCAAGACGGATGGTGGGTACCGGATCGCTGTAACGGGTGGAGGGAATGGGGTCTTCCGTTGGCGTGAAGGCGAAGAGCATCTCGACCGGGGCGGCACGGTGGATGCCCTGGACAAGGTGCAGCTGGATAGAGACCTGTTTACCGGCGACATGCACGGCTCGGCGGAATATCGCCACCATCTTGTCAGCGTCGTAACCCGGCGGGCACTGGCGCACTTTCTCTGATAAAGGACTGCGATTGGGATGCAGATCACCGGAAGTTATCCTTTGCCCTGCTCGCCTGATGCCGCCTGGGCGGCGCTCAACGACACCGAGATACTCAAGGCCTGCCTGAAGGGCTGCGAGGCGCTGGAGCGCACGAGCGAGACCGAATTCGTCGGGCGGGTTGCCGCCAAGATCGGGCCCGTCAGTGCGCGCTTCACTGGCACGATGCGGCAGACCGAGATCGATGCACCCCATAGTTGCCGCATGCAGTTCGAAGGGCAGGGCGGTGTCGCAGGATTTGCCAAGGGCAGCGCCCAGGTCACGCTGGCGCAGCAGGATGGCGGCACGCTGCTGACCTATGTTGCCGAAACGCAGATCGGCGGCAAGATCGCCCAGATGGGCGCCAGGCTCGTCGAGGGCACGGCGAAGTCGATGGCAGACGATTTTTTCAGCAAATTCGCCGCTGCGGTCGCCGAGCATGAGCCTGTCTCTCTTCCTCTCTCCCCTCTGGCCGATGTCCTTGAGGCGCCGCCCGCTTCCGAGCAAAGCCCGGGGGCGGAAGCGCCGGACCGGCCCCGGACGCGGTTGCCGGTTTTCCTGATCGCTGCCGCCTTGTTGCTCGGTGGAGGAGCCGTGCTGGTTCTTCTGACATAGGCTTGTACTTTGCGCCGCGCCTATGCCGTCAAGTGCGCCAATAAACTGAAGGCCGATCCGAGAATGCGGTGATGGCACGGAGAGAGCGGGACGCATATCCGCGCTGGATTTCACCTACGGCGTCGGGTCACTATTCCTGTCAGCAGTGGGCGCCTCCCATCCCCCGCCAAGCGCGCGGAAGGAGGCCACGGCCGCGCGGGCGGCTTCGGTCTGCGCCTGGGCGCGCGCGTCGCGCGTTGCGAGCAGGCGGCCATCGGCATCCAGCACTTCGATCAGGCTGACCGCGCCGCCGCGATAGGCGGCCAGCGACGCGGCCTGCGCACGGGTCAGAGCGGCCTCGCCCCGGGCCAGCGTCGCGACCTGCTCCTCCCGGTTGAGGAGAGCGGAAAAGGCGGACTCGACATCCTCCGACGCGCGCAGCACGGCCAGCCGATATGTGGCGAGGGCTTCCGCATTGACGCCCCTGGCCGCAGCCACCTGAGCGTCGACGCGCCCGAAGTCGAACAGCCGCCAGCGCAAGCCCAACGCGCCCTGTGCCTGGGTGGCGCTGCCGGTGAACACATTGCCGGCGCTCGTCGCCGATCCGCCCAGAAGGGCGCTCAACGACAGCTTCGGATAATATTCGGAGACGGCGACGCCTATCCGTGCGTTCGAGGCAGCGAGACGACGTTCGGCAACGATCAGGTCGGGTCGTCGGCGCAACAATTGCTGGGGCGTGCCCATCTCGCCGATGGCGGGCGCAGCGGGGATCGGCCGCACATCGGACAAGGCGCTGCGGTAGGTACCGGGCTGGACGCCGAGAAGGATGTCGAGCGCATTCAGGGCTGCGTCCAGACCGCTGCGCAACACCGGCAGGCTGGCCTCGACCTGGGCAAGCGCGCCTTCGGTCTGGCGAAGCTGGAGTTCGGCGGCGACGCCCTTCTCATATTGCAGCCGGACCATCTCGACGAGCCGGCGCTGGGTTTCCACTTGCCGCTCGGCGATCCCGATCCTAGCCTGCAGGCCGCGAATTGTCAGATATGTGTCGGCTGTCCCGGCCGCGACCGCCAGACGGGTGGCCGCTGCTCCCGCCTGCGATGCCTGGTAATCGGCACGCGCTGCTTCCTGGCCACGTCGCAGACCGCCGAACAGGTCGATTTCCCACGCGGCGCTCAGACCGGCATCGTAAAGCGCGTTATCTCGATCGAATCCCGGGGCATTGCCTGCAAAGCGCCCCAGCGGCGTTTCCAGCGACTGACGGGCGGCCGCCGCCGATCCGGAGGCAGCGAGGGACGGGAGCAGGGCGGCGCCCGCCGCGCGCAGTCCGGCCTGGGCCTGGCTGAGGCGTGCCGCAGCCTGTGCGATGTCGAGATTTTGGGTCAAGGCCGTGCCGACGAGCTCGGTGAGTAACGGATCGCCGAAGCGGGTCCACCAATATGCCTGATCTCCCATCTGTGGCGACGTCCGTGTCGCCATCGCGGCCCCGCTCATGAACGCCGAGGGTGCGGTGATGACCGGAGGGTGGTAGTCGGGGCCGGCAGCGCAACCCGACAGGACGAAACCGGTCATGAGAGGCGCGAGCGAGAGAGGAAAGGCGCGCATTGTCCAGATTTCGTCCAAAGGTGATGTGACCAATGTACAATATGGTCACTTGTTGTCAATCGTCTCACCAATTATCATAGGCCCCCATGACGCAGATGATCCCCGCCACAGCCGGCCAGCGTGGACCCGCCGAGACCGAGAAGCGCGATGCCATCATCGCTGCCGCCAAAGAGCATTTCACCCTCTATGGCTATGACAAGACGACGGTTTCCGATCTTGCCAGGGCGATCGGCTTTTCGAAGGGCTACATCTATAAATTCTTCGAGTCTAAACAGGCGATCGGCGAAGCGATCTGTTCGGGCTGCCTCTGTCAAATCGTGCAGACGATCCATGTGGCATTGGCCGACGCCCCGACCGCTTCGGAAAAATTCAGGCGCCTTTTCAGAGCTATAGTCGAACAAAGTACCACCCTCTTTTTTGCCGAGCGCAAGCTTTACGATATCGCCGCAGTATCCACTCTGGAGGATTGGGGGTCGTCCCGTGCCTATCTGAAGGAGGTGTCCGACATCCTCCAGCAAATCATCCGGGAAGGGCGCGAAGCGGGCGAGTTCGAGCGCAAGACGCCGCTCGACGAGACGTGCCGCGGCATCCTCCAGGTCATGCAACCCTTCATGAACCCGATGATGCTGCAGCATAATCTCGATGTGCTTCCCGATGCGCCCAACGAGGTCGCCAATCTGGTGCTGCGGAGCCTCGCACCCTGATAAGGTTTGTGACCAGTTGACATATTGGTCACTCGATGAGACAGGGCGATATCCCGCGCGGAGAACGCCTCATGTCCCGAACCAATTTGTCCCGATCGACTCCGATTCGATTTCTCATGATGACGAGCGCGGTGGCGCTGTCGCTTTCGGCCTGCACGAAGAGCGAGGACGACCCCCGGACAGGGCCGCAACTCGTGCGGGTCGCCACAGCTATGGGCGGTGGAGCGCGCAGTCGGGCCTTTACCGGCGTCGTCTCTGCGCGGATCCAGAGCGACCTCGGCTTCCGCGTCCCTGGAAAGGTCGTTGCCCGGCTGGTCGATACCGGACAGGCTGTCAGGCGCGGCCAGCCGCTGATGCGCATCGACCGAACCGATCTGGCGCTTGCGGCTGCGGCACAGGGCCGCTTCGTCGAGGCGGCCCGGGCGAGAGCATTGCAGACGGCTGCGGACGAGCGCCGGCTTCGCGATCTTGTCTCTGCGGGAGCGATTTCCGCTTCGGCCTATGATCAGGCGAAGGCGGCGGCGGATGCTGCGCAGGCGCAGCTGAAGGCGACCGAAGCCCAGGCGGACGTTGCGCGCAACGAGGCCGGCTATTCGGTCCTCCTGGCCGATGCCGATGGGATCGTCGTCGAAACACTGGCCGAACCCGGGCAGGTCGTTGCGGCCGGCCAGACCGTCGTGAAGCTGGCCCGTGCCGGTGCGCGCGAGGCCGTTGTCGATCTGCCGGAGGCGGTTCGGCCGCCGATCGGCTCGGTGGCGCGCGCCAACGCTTTCGTGGGTGGGGGCACCAGCCGGGCGCGGCTACGGCAGCTGTCCAACGCCGCCGATCCGCTGACCCGGACGTACGAAGCGCGTTACGTTCTGGAGGGCGCCGCCGCCCGGGCGCCGCTCGGTTCGACGATCACCGTCGAACTTGCCGAGCGCAAGGCGGCCGGGTCGATGGAGGTGCCGCTTGCGGCCATCCATGACAATGGCAAGGGGCCGGGCGTTTGGGTCGTCGCGGGAACGCCGCTCCAGGCCCGCTGGCGCCCGGTCCGCCTGGTCGGAGTCGCCGAGGAGACTGCGACGATCGCCGCAGGGCTGCGACCCGGCGAGCGTTTCGTCGCGCTCGGCGCCCATTTGCTCCACGAAGGCGAAGCCGTTCGCCTGTCGGTCGAGCAAGCGCAATGAGCGGGTTCAACCTTTCCGCCCTGGCTGTCCGCGAACGCGCCGTCACCCTGTTCCTGCTCATCGCGGTTTCGCTCGCCGGGCTTTACGCCTTTCTACAGCTTGGCCGCGCCGAGGATCCGACCTTCACCATCAAGGCGATGACGGTCGTCACGACCTGGCCCGGCGCGACGGCGCAGGAGATGCAGGATCAGGTGGCCGAGCCGCTGGAAAAGCGCATGCAGGAGCTGCGCTGGTACGACCGGTCGGAGACGTTCACCCGCCCTGGACTAGCGTTCACGACGGTGACGTTGAAGGATTCGACCCCACCGTCTGCGGTGCCGGAAGAATTCTATCAGGCGCGCAAGAAGCTGGGCGATGCGGCGGCCCAATTGCCGCGCGGAGTCCAGGGGCCGTTCGTCAATGACGAATATGGCGACGTCACCTTCGCCCTCTACGCGCTCAAGGCCAAGGGCGAGCCGCAACGTTTGCTGGTGCGGGAGGCCGAGCAGATCCGCCAGCGCCTGCTGCACGTGCCGGGCGTCAAGAAGGTCAACATCGTCGGCGAGCGACCCGAGCGGATTTTCGTCGAGATTTCTTCCGACCGCCTCGCCAATCTGGGTGTCTCGGCGCGCGACATCTTTGCAGCGCTGGCCAACCGGAACCTCATCACCCCGGCAGGTTCGATCGACACCAAGGGCCCGCAACTGCTCGTGCGGCTCGACGGCGCGCTCGACGATCTCGACAAGATCCGCGACACGCCGATCGTCGCCGCAGGACGAACCCTCAAACTGGCCGACATCGCCACCGTCCGGCGCGGCTATGAGGATCCCTCGACCTTCCTGATCCGCCACCAGGGCGAGCCCACGCTGATCCTCGGCGTGGTCATGAAGGAGCGCTATAACGGCCTTCAGCTGGGTCGCGACCTGGAAAAGGAGGCGGGTGCGATCGCCTCCGAGATGCCGCTGGGCCTGTCCTTCGACAAGGTCACCGACCAGGCCGTCAACATCCAGGAAGCCTATAGCGAGTTCATGCTGAAATTCGTGGTGGCGCTCGCGGTCGTGATCGCGGTCAGCCTGATCAGCATGGGCTGGCGGGTCGGGATCGTGGTGGCGATGGCTGTTCCGCTGACGCTGGCCGCGGTGTTCGTGATCATGCTGGCGACCGGCCGCGATTTCGACCGGATCACGCTGGGCGCCCTGATCCTGGCGCTGGGACTGCTCGTCGACGACGCGATCATCATCATCGAGACGATGGTCGTGAAGATGGAGGAAGGGCGCGATCGTATCTTCGCGTCCACCTTCGCATGGAGCCATACGGCTGCGCCGATGCTGGCGGGCACGCTGGTGACGACGATTGGTCTTATGCCAGTGGGTTTCGCCAAGTCGAGCGCGGGCGAATATGCCGGCAACATCTTCTGGGTGGTCGGCTTCGCATTGCTCGCCTCCTGGGTGGTGGCGGTGATCTTCACGCCCTATCTCGGCGTAAAGCTGCTGCCCGACATCAAGCCGATCGAGGGAGGCCATGCCGCGATCTACGGTACGCCGCGCTACCAGAAGCTTCGCTCGATGGTCGGCTGGACGATAGCCCATAAGAAGAAGGTTCTGTTGTCGGTCGCTGGACTACTGATCGTCGCGGTGCTGGCGATGGGGCTGGTCAAGCAGCAGTTCTTTCCGATTTCGGACCGGCCCGAAGTTTTCGTCGAGGTCCAGATGCCGGAGGGCAGCAGTATCGAGGCGACGAGCGCTGCGACCGCCAAGGTCGAGGCGTGGCTGAGGAAGCAGCCCGAATCCCGGATCGTGACATCCTATATCGGGCAGGGCGCGCCTCGCTTCTTTCTCGCTATTTCGCCCGAGCTCCCCGACCCGTCTTTCGCGAAGATCGTGATCCTGACGCCGGACCAGGAGGCCCGCGAGACCCTGACGCGCCGTGTCCGTCGCGCCGCTGCCGAAGGGCTGGCGCCCGAAGCCCGAATTCGCGCCACGCAGATCGTGTTCGGTCCTTATTCGCCTTTCCCGGTCGCGTTCCGGGTGATGGGGCCGGACGCCGCGAAGGTCCGTGCCATCGCCGAGCGGGTGCGCGGCGTGATGCTCGCCAATCCGTCCATGCGCCAGGTCAACACCGACTGGGGCGAGCGGGTGCCGACGGCGCATTTCGTGCTGGATCAGGATCGATTGCGATCGATCGGGCTGAGCTCGCAGGATGCGGGGGAGCAATTGCAGTTCCTGCTGACCGGGGTGACTGTCACCCAGGTTCGCGAGGACATTCGGACGGTAGATGTGGTCGCGCGCAGTGCGGGTCCGGATCGGCTCGATCCCGCACGGCTGAATGGCTTCACCCTTGTCGGGAGTGCCGGGCAGCGGGTTCCGCTCGAGCAGATCGGGAAGATCGAGATACGGATGGAGGAACCGATCCTGCGTCGTCGCGACCGCTATACGACGATCACGGTGCGCGGGGACATCGCCGACGGTCTCCAGCCGCCCGACGTGGCGAACCAGGTGCTCAAGGACATCGAGCCGATCGTGTCGACCTTGCCGGCCGGCTTCAAGATCGAGACCGCCGCTTCGCTGGAAGAGTCCGGCAAGGCCAACAAGGCGCTCGCCGCGGTCTTCCCGCTCATGATCGTGCTGATGATGGTGGTGATCATCTTCCAGGTCCGCTCCATGTCGGCGATGGCGATGGTGCTGCTCACGGCGCCGCTGGCGCTGGTGGGCGTTGTTCCGACGCTGCTGATCTTCCAGCAGCCCTTCGGCTTCAACGCGATCCTCGGTCTCATCGGGCTTGCCGGCATCATCATGCGCAACACGCTGATCCTGGTTGGGCAGATTCACACCAACGAGGCGGAGGGCCTCGCCCCCTATCATGCCGTTGTCGAGGCGACGGTCCAGCGCGCCAGGCCGGTGATCCTGACGGCACTCGCCGCCGTGCTCGCCTTCATCCCGCTGACCTTCTCGGTCTTCTGGGGATCGCTGGCATTCACCCTGATCGGTGGCACGATCGGCGGAACCGCGCTGACGCTGGTGTTCCTGCCCGCGCTTTACGCGATCTGGTACCGCGTCACGCCGCCTTCCGACGACGGTCGGGGGGAGTTGGCTCCTCCCGAGCATGCCATACCCTCCAACGAGCGGCCGTCCTGATGAGCGGCCGGCATGAACAGCGCGAGCGACCTCAGTATCCCATGCTGAATGATCCGTCCGCTACCAGGGGATCGATCCCGTTGTGCGTTTCCCGTACGTCGATGTCGGCCACGCCCAGAGCGTGCCCGGATGCGGTGAAGATCTCGAGTGCCAGATCGGCGACCCCATCTCCGTTCGTGTCGCCTTCGACCAGCCAGTGTCCGCTGGCGATTTCGACCCGGCGCAATTCCCCCGCCAAACCCGTGAAGACATTGTCGCCGACATCGGTGAAGGCGGTGTTGCCTGGCGTGCCAAGGTCGGCGTCGATCGCCGACAGGTCGATCCGGTCGCCGGCCGCGAATGGACAGGCTGCTGATGACCGAGGCCCGGTCGGGGCCCGCCCGGTTCGAGCGCAGCCACCGATCCACCTCTCCTTGATGAAACCATCCTGTCAGCAAATTAAATCGATATCAATATAATTTTTAACGCTGGAAGCATTGGTGGATCCCCTCCTTCATCGAGGTGACGGCGCTGGCTGTTTGAGCCTCGCCATGGCGATCAGGAGGGCACGCGAACGAGGCTCGCCAAAGCGCGCGTCCGAGCTGTCGTGACGGCACTGCGGGGCCCCGGATGGCGCAGGCAAATCAGAACCAGAACGGATCTTTTTCTGCCCAGCAAACTCTGGGTTTCCAGAGCTTTCAGGCTATACCAGCCGCTGACTATCGCGCCGGGGGGCTCATGCTTATCAACGGAACGGCTGGTGCCGACACGCTTATCGGCGGTGCGGGAGACGATCGGCTGGAAGGCGGGGACGGGGCGGATACGCTGTCCGGGATCGAAGGCAGCGATAGCTTCTTCGGCGGCAATGGCGATGACGTCATACTGGCGGGCGCTTATCTCGATAGCCAAGACAGCGACGTCAAACTGATCGACGGCGGCGCGGGTACCGATCGGCTCGAGATCTATTTCTATGTTGGTGATGCCGTCACCGTCGACCTCGGCAATCCCGCCTCCGCCGCGTCGATCCTGATCGGCGGTGCGGTGCGCGGAACGATCGTCGACGTCGAACGGATCGACATCGCTACCGGCAGCGGAAATGACAGCATCACCGGCGGCGAATTGCCGGATACGCTCTTCGGCGGCAACGGTAACGATACGCTCCGCGGCGGCGGTGGAGACGATCTGCTGTTCGGCAGCGTGAATTTGCCTGCCGGGTCCGATGACGATCTTCTCGATGGCGGATCGGGCAGCGATACCGTTACCTATCGTCACACCGGCGATCCGGTCTCGATCGATCTAAATCTTCAGGGCCAGGTCCAGAATAACGGGCTGGGTGCAGGTTCCGATATCCTGATCGGGATCGAGAACATCGAAGGATCCCGCCATGGCGACAGGCTGATCGGCGATGACAATGCCAATCATATCGACGGCATTGACGGTAGCGACCTGATCGACGGGCGCGGTGGAGATGACGAACTCTACATCTCGTCCGATTTCGGCAATGTCCGGGTCACGATGATGGGCGGCGACGGCGATGATCGTATCAGCGCCTATCGTGCCGAGCGGGTCACGCTGGACGGCGGCAACGGCGATGACGAGATATTCGCCAGGGTTGAGAACGCGGTGATCGATGCTGGCGCCGGCGACGATATCGTGACCGTCTATCTGGCCAGCGCCGGCACCTACGTGACGCTCGGCGCCGGTTCGGATACGCTTCGCCTCTTCCAGACGGCGCGCGCTTATCAGGGCGGAACCCGCGTGATCGCCGATTTCCAGACGGGCGACGACGGCGATATTCTCGACTTGGCCGATTATGCTACAAATTCTGTGTTGGTGCCCGCGGTATCGGGCGGAAATCTCTTCACCACCGGGCATTTCAAGCTGGTGCAGTCGGGCGCGGATACGCTCTTCCAGGTCGATGTCGATGGCAGTGCCCGATCCGGCTATTTGGCGACCACGATGCTTGTGTTCCGGAATCGGAACGTCGAGGATTTCACCAGCTACAATCTGGCCGGGCAGCTTCCGGGCCAGATCGGTCCGGCTATAGGGACCAACAGCGACGACGTACTGACGGGGACCGCGTCGAGAGACAGTATCGACGGGGGTGCCGGCAACGACACCATGGCCGGCGGTGCGGGTGACGATCGCTATCAGGTCGACCAGGCCGGCGATGTCGTTATCGAACGGGAAGATGAGGGCGATGATCTCGTCATCGCCTCGCTGAATTACAACCTCCCGGTCAATGTCGAAAATCTGATCCTGACCGGCAACGCGCCGCTCGTTGGTATCGGTAACGCCCTGTCCAACGCCATGACCGGCAATAGCGGCTCCAACGTGCTGGCAGGCGGGGAAGGCAACGATACGCTGGAGGGAGGAGCCGGTGACGACATTCTCGTCGGCTGGACCGGCTCTGACAGTCTGGTCGGCGGAACGGGGGATGATCTCTATGTCGTCGATGAAGGCGGCCCCGTCTTTATCGACAGCGTGGTAGAACAGGCCGATCAGGGCACGGATACGGTCAACACGTCGGCGAGCTTCAGCCTTCCGGACAATGTCGAGAATCTGGTGCTTGCCGGGACAGGCGCGCTCTCCGGGATCGGCAATGCGCTCGC
Source organism: Rhizorhabdus phycosphaerae (assembly GCF_011044255.1). Lineage (NCBI taxonomy): Bacteria > Pseudomonadati > Pseudomonadota > Alphaproteobacteria > Sphingomonadales > Rhizorhabdaceae > Rhizorhabdus > Rhizorhabdus phycosphaerae. Next base: position 1,241,635 of record NZ_CP049107.1, on the reverse strand, counting down.
GAATATCCTTACCGGCAATGTGGCAGGAAACCAGCTTAGCGGCGGCGATGGCAATGACAGCATTTACGGTGGTGCAGGATCGGACACTCTTTCCGGCGGCGATGGTAACGATCTGCTCGATGGCGGTGGCGATAGGGATGTTCTCGTCGGCGGTGCTGGTGACGACGTCTATATCGTCGACAATATCGGCGACCTGATCAGCGAGGTGCCAGGCGGAGGCATTGACAGCGTCACCGCCTCGGTCAGCTTTCAGCTGGCTCCGATCGAAATAGAAAATCTCCTTCTGGCAGGCGCGGGCAATCTCGACGGCACCGGCAATCATCTGGCCAACGTCATCACGGGCAATGACGGAAATAATAATCTCTCGGGCGCCGATGGCGCGGACACGCTGAACGGCGGTGCCGGCAATGACAGGCTGGATGGCGGCGCGGGTATCGACCTGATGGCCGGCGGCGCAGGCAACGATGCCTATGTCGTCGACGATGCGGGCGACATCGTCGTCGAGGATGCGAATGGCGGCATAGACGACGTCAGCGCATCGGATAGTTTCATGCTTTCTGCCAATGTCGAGAATCTGACGCTGACGGGTTCAGCCCATAGCGAAGGCCGCGGCAATGCGTCCGCCAATGCGATTGCCGGCAATGCCGGAAGCAATCTGCTCGCCGGCGGATCGGGCAACGATACGCTCACGGGCAACGAAGGGGCGGATACGCTCGACGGCGGCCAGGGCAATGACGCCATGGCGGGCGGAACCGGTGACGACGTCTATGTCGTCGATGCGACGGGCGATATCGTCACCGAAATGGCGGATGCCGGCGTCGACCGCGTCAGTGCTTCGATCAGTTACACGCTCGGCAGCACCGTCGAAAATCTGGGACTGACCGGCTCGGCCGACATTGCTGGCAGCGGAAACGCGCTGGATAATGTCCTGGTCGGCAACAGTGGCAACAATGTGCTGAGCGGCGGGGCAGGGAGCGATAGGATCGAAGGCGGTGCGGGCAACGACGCGCTGGATGGCGGAGGCGGCGCCGATTCGATGGCGGGCGGGATCGGAGACGACAGCTACACCGTCGACAATGTAAGCGACGTTGCGAGCGAGGCGGCAGGCGAGGGGACAGATGCGGTCAACGCTTCGGTTTCCTACGGACTGAGCGACAATATCGAGAATCTGACGCTGACGGGCAGCGCTGCGATTAATGGCACGGGCAACGGTCTCGCCAACATCATCTCGGGCAACGGGAACGCGAACGCTCTGGCCGGGGGTGGCGGCAACGATACCCTGACGGGCGGAGCAGGCAACGACACGCTCGACGGTGGTGAGGGCGTCGACACGCTGGCCGGGGGGAGCGGCAACGACTTCTATCTGGTCGACGAAGCCGAGGATCTGGTGGCCGAGGACCGCAATAGCGGCACCGACACGGTCAGCGCCACGGCCAGCTACGCGCTCGGCGACAATATCGAGAATCTGACATTGGCCGGCAGCGGGGATATCGACGGTGCCGGAAACGCCCTGAACAATGTCGTGCTCGGCAATGGCGGCGACAATGTCCTGAGCGGTGGAGACGGTAATGATGTGCTGACCGGCAATGCCGGCAATGACACGCTCGATGGCGGTAGCGGCAACGACACGATGACAGGCGGCATTGGTGACGACAGCTATGTCGTCGATGCGACCCGCGACATCGTAAGCGAAGGATTGGGCGCCGGAACCGATACGGTCCATGCCGCGATCAGCTACACGCTTGGCACTAACGTCGAAAATCTGGTTCTGACCGGCTCGGCCAACCTCAATGGCACCGGCAATCTGCTGGACAATGTGGTTCTCGGGAACAGTGGCAACAATGTTCTGGTTGGCGGAGCGGGCAGCGACACGATCGAGGGTGGTGCGGGCGCTGACACACTTGACGCCGGCGTCGGCGCGGACTCTATGTCGGGCGGCGCTGGCAATGACAGCTACACCATCGACAATGCCGGGGACCGGGTGAGGGAGGCTGCGGGCGAGGGCACCGACACGGTCAATGCTTCCATTTCGCACACCCTGAGCGATAATGTTGAGAATCTGACTCTGACGGGCAGCGCCGCCATCGATGGTACGGGTAATGGTCTTGCCAACGTCATCACAGGTAATGACGGCACCAACATTGTCGCCGGCGGGGCTGGCAATGATACGCTGATCGGTGGCGGCGGCAACGATAGGCTCGACGGTGGCGAAGGCAGCGACGCGCTGGTCGGGGGGAGCGGTAACGACCTTTATCTGGTCGATGATTCGGGTGACCTGATAACCGAGGGCCGCAATGGTGGCACCGACACGGTGAATGCCGCGGGCAGCTATACGCTCGGCGCCAATGTCGAAAATCTGGTTCTGACCGGTGCGGGCGATCTTGATGGCACCGGCAATAGCGCAAACAACGCGATTACCGGCAATGGCGGCGACAATGTCCTGAGTGGTGCGGGCGGCAACGACGCACTTACGGGCAACGCCGGCAACGACACGCTCGATGGAGGTAGCGGCAGCGACACCATGGCGGGCGGTGCTGGGGACGACAGCTATATCGTCGATGCGACGGGCGATGTCGTGAGCGAGGCAGCGGAAGCCGGCACTGATACGGTCAGCGCTTCAATCGGCTACACCCTCGGGGCCAATGTCGAGAATTTGACCTTGACCGGTTCGACCAACATCAACGGCACCGGCAATGTGCTGGACAATGTCGTCGTGGGCAACAGCGGCAACAATGTCCTGAAAGGCGACGCAGGCAACGATACGATCGAAGGTGGTGCCGGCAACGATATGCTCGACGGCGGCTCCGGCGCCGATTCGATGGTTGGCGGGGCCGGCAGCGACAGCTACGTCGTCGACAGCGCTGGCGACGACGTTGTCGAGCTCGAGGGCGGCGGCATCGACGCGGTCAGCAGCTCGGTTGGCTACACACTGGGCGCCAATATCGAGAATCTGACCCTCACCGGCTCTGCCAACATTTATGGCGCCGGTAATGGCGCGAACAACGTTCTCACAGGCAATGGCGGCGCGAATGCGCTGACGGGCGGTGCGGGGAGCGACACGCTGAACGGCGGCGCCGGCAACGATGTGCTGGATGGCGGCAGCGGCAACGATGTCATGGTCGGCGGTTCGGGCAATGACGCTTATGTCGTCGACACTGCAAGCGACGCCATAATCGAAAGCGCCAATGGGGGCACCGACAGCGTCACCGCTTCGGTATCCTACGTCCTGTCAGCCAATATCGAGACGCTCACCCTGGTGGGCGACAGCGACATCAACGGTACAGGCAATGCGTCGGCCAATCAGCTTATCGGCAACAGCGGCAGCAATATCCTGATCGGCGGGGCTGGCGCAGATACCTTGAGCGGAGGAGAAGGCGATGACCACCTCGATGGTGGCACCGGCAGTGATAGAATGGCGGGCGGTGTGGGCAATGACAGCTATGCTGTCGACGCCAGCGGCGACCTGATCACTGAACACGCGGACGGCGGGATCGATAGCGTCGCGGCCTCGGTCAGCTATGTGCTGGGGGCCAATGTCGAAAACATGACCCTGTCGGGCAACGGCAACATCAACGGCACGGGCAATGCGTCCGACAATATCATCACGGGTAATGGCGGCAGGAATAGCCTGAACGGTGGCGACGGCGACGATGTGCTGAACGGCGGGGCGGAGAGCGATACCCTCTCCGGCGGTGCCGGTGACGATGTGCTGAACGGCGGCACCGGAGTTGACCGGATGGCGGGTGGCACCGGTGACGACATCTACGTGGTCGATGCGACGGGTGACGTCACCACCGAGGCTGCTGGGGCCGGAACCGATACGGTAAATGCTTCGGTCACGCACATGCTCGGCGCCAACATCGAAAATCTAACGCTGACAGGTTCGGCCGGCATCAATGGCAGCGGCAACAACGAACATAACGTCATCGTAGGCAACAGCGGAGCCAACGTCCTGAACGGTGGTGCTGGCAATGATACGCTGGACGGAGGTGCGGGCAGCGATACCCTGATCGGGGGAGCGGGTGGGGACATATTCAGCTTCGGTACCGCACTGGTCCCCGGAAATGTCGACATGGTGATGGATTTCGCTGTCGGGTTCGACCTGTTTCGCCTCGACCACGCTATCTTTCAGGGCATCGGACTGGGCCTACTTGGCGAAAACCAGTTCTTCGTCGGCAGCATGGCCGCCGACAACACCCATCGCATCATTTACGACAATGTCGGTGGAGGACTTTATTACGACGCTGATGGCAGCGGAGATGGTGGCGCACAGCAATTCGCACGGTTCAACCTGTCCGTTTCGTCCCTGTCGCATTTGGATTTCCTCATCGACTAAGCGGTGAATGCGCCGGCGACGGGCGATTTCGTCGACCGCGGTGAATCGCTATCAACTGCCAATGATCTCCCCGGAATGGGCATCAGGCGGCTGGAGGCCGGCTCAGGGGAGCAGAACCGCCTTGATACACTGGCCGGCGGCATGTTCGTCGATCGCCCGGTTGATGTCGGCGAGCGGATAGGTGAGATCAGTCGATCGAACTGGCAGCGCAGTTGTCAGCGGGATGCCCAAATCCTCCTTACTTCCCGAACTCGATCCTGTGCCATGGGCGCTGATGGCGATCCGCCTGCTGACCGTCGTTGTTCGCACACCCATATTGTCGACAAGCATGGACAAATAGCAGCAGGCATGTTGAAAATGCTGTTGCCACGGCGGGCGGGACTTATCTGAGAATATTTCGGAAAGCCGCTTCCCCGCTGGCGCTTAAGCCGCTCTGATCTCAATCTTTTCAGGAGCCTGCCATGACCCAGCCCCGTTCAAGGACGATTGCCACTGCCCTTGCACTTGTTGCCGCAGGTGTCGCAACGCTGGCTGTTGCGGCGTCTCCTGCCGACACCATTGCCGCGCGTCAGGCCAACTTCAAGAAGATGGGCGGTGCGATGAAGGTGATCAAGGACCAGCTGGCAGGCGGCGCAGATAAAGCAAAGATGGCCGATGCGGCAAAGACGATCGCTGCGGTGGCTCGCGCGCAAGTGCCGATGTTCCCCAAGGGGACCGGCCCAGGCGCGGGCGTGAAAACCGATGCCCTGCCGGCGATCTGGACCGACCGTGCCACGTTCGATGGCCATGCAAAGAAACTGATCGTCGAGGCGGACAAGCTGGTGGCTGCAACCGGTACCGGCAATGCCGCGGCGATCGGCGCACAGTTCAAGGCGGTCGGCAGCACCTGTGGCGCCTGCCACAAGCAGTTCCGCGCTGAAGACTGAGCGGGACCGGAGCATCATGATGGGGGATAAGGTCCGCATCTGGGATGCGCCTGTACGGCTGTTTCACTGGACACTCATCAGCTTGTTCGCCTTTTCGTGGTGGAGCGGCGAGAATCACGAGATGGAATGGCACCGCATTTCGGGTCTGGCCGTCCTCGCGCTGCTGCTGTTCCGCCTGTTCTGGGGACTTGCCGGATCCCGGACGGCTCGCTTCGCTCAGTTCATCAAGGGGCCTGGTACGGTGCTGGCCTATCTCCGCAAGGCTGCGGACGAGCAGGCGACCGACGGGCATAATCCGCTCGGCGGGTGGAGCGTGGCGGCGCTGCTGCTCGTATTGCTGACGCTGGTCACGGCGGGGCTGTTTTCGGTCGATGTGGACGGGCTCGAATCGGGGCCGCTTGCCGAATATCTGAGCTTCGACGGCGGACGCGCCGCTGCCGAGATCCACGAAACCGCGTTCAAGGCGGCCCTGGCGCTGATAGGGCTGCATATCAGCGCAATTCTCTTCTACCAGTGCCTCGTCGGGCGAGACCTTCTCCTTCCGATGATCACGGGAAGACGCGAGCGTGAACCGGGCGAGAAGGTCGATGACGTACGCTGGTCACCGGTGCGAGCGGCAATCGGCCTGGCGGCGATAGTGGTCCTCGTCTGGGCGATATCGAAAGGCTTTCACTTGGCCGGCGCGGGCGACGTGTAGGCGGGCCGCTCGCGTCAGGCTTCGTCCACAAGATCATTTGGCATCGGATGTCCCGGCACGCTTTCGATGCCTCGATAACACCGAAGACGCTCGGTAACGCACGAGCTCCCGGAGCTTGCAGCACGCGGGGGAGAACTCTGACCTGAGGCAGCGCCGGCCAATGGAACGGCTTGCCCAACCGAGCCCGACAGGCAACCACCTCACTCCAGGGATGCCGCCGTCAGGCGGCGCGCCAGCCGGTCATGCGCGTTGTGCCGGATTGCCCAGACGTCGACCCGCCCTGATGGCGAAAGCGTCCCACCTGCACGCTCATGTCTGCAGCCTCTCCGGCAAGGCTGCGCGCGGCGGCGGTCGCCTCCTCGACCATTGCTGCATTTTGCTGGGTGACGATATCGAGCTCCGACATGGCGGTGTTGATCTGACCCAGGCCGGACGCCTGCTGACGCGACGCATCGGCAATGTCGGCAATGAGCGCCCCCATCTCTGTGACCTGCCGCGCGATCCGGTCGAGCGCGCTGCCGGCTGCGTTGACATGCTCGACGCCGGAACGGACCTGTTCGGCCGAGGCGCCGATGCGACTCTTGATGTCCTTGGCCGCATCCGCCGAGCGCTGCGCGAGCGCGCGGACTTCGCTTGCGACGACCGCGAAGCCTTTGCCGGCGTCCCCGGCGCGCGCCGCTTCCACGCCCGCATTCAGAGCCAGAAGGTTGGTCTGGAAGGAGATGCCGTCGATCACGGCGATGATGTCGGAAATCTCGTTCGAGGTCCGCTCGATCCCGCCCATCGCGTCGATCGCGCGGCGAACGACGTCGCTGCTGTCGGCGGCATCGGCCCGCGCCTCGCTGGCGACTTCGGCGGCCTTGGCGCTGCCAGCGGCTGTCTCGCGTACCGTGCTGGTGATTTCCTGCAGCGCGGCGGCCGTTTCCTCGAGCGACGCCGCCTGCTGTTCGGTGCGGCGCGAAAGATCGTCGGCGGCCTTGCTGATTTCCTCCACGCCGATGCTCATCCGGTCGGCGGCGGTCGCGACCGAGGCGAAGGAGGAGCCGAGCGTTTCGATCGCGGCGTTGAAGCTGTGCCGAAGTGGTTCGTAATCGGGCGCAAAGGCGCCATCGATGCGGCAGGTCAGGTCGCCCTTGGCGAGCGTCGCCAGCCGATCGCGCAGCGTGTCCACCACGACCATCGTGTGATTCTGGTTCTGGACGATGACCAGGAGATCGTCCGATGCCTCCACCGCGGCGGGGATCAGCGTCACCATCACCCGGATGACCTTGTCGTTCCGGTCGAGATTCCACCATTCGAACCGGGCATGGCCCTCGCGCAACGCCTGCGCCACGCGCAGTTTCACTTGCTCGGCGGCCGGCCGGCCATCGGCCTGCGTCGGCGCGGAAAAGGCACCGGGGTCGCTGCCGATGATCGCCGAGCGTGGACGGTCATAGACGCGTTCGGCAGCCGCATTGCATTCGACGAAGCGGCCCTGAGAAAGCAGCAGCATCGCGTCGGGCGATTGACGGAACATCGCCTCCGCGACCCGGCTTTCAAGCGTCGGTTGGAGGTCTTCTTTCGACTTCTTCCACATGGCCCCTGCTTCCCGTCTTGGCGGTTAGAACGTGCACAGGTCGCAGCGCGAAGTTAATTTCGGGTTAGCCATCCGGACGGATTGGGGGGCGTGCGGCGTGGCCCCATTTTTTGCTTCAAGGTCGTGCGGGCGGGGTCGGGGCTTCTGCGGGCGGAGCCATTTCCCGCTGACGGGTGAGCGTCCGATCATAGTCGATCGTTGCGCCGACGACCTTTTGCATCAGCGCCATTCTCTGGCCGAGAGGGCGATCGGTGCGTCCGATCATGACGGCGATCGCATAGGAACGGCCCTCTGGCGAGGTGAGAATGCCGACGTCGTTATATCCGGCTTGCTCCCCCTCGAGTATCTGACCGGTCCCGGTCTTGTGCGCCAGCGTCCAGCCGGGCTCCAGCCCGCCCTTCAGCCGGTTGGCGCCGGTGCGGGTGTTGCTCATGATGCCGAGCATCTCTTCGGTCGAGCGCTGCGACAACAGGCGACCCTGTTTCAGTCTTGCCAGCGCGTCGACGATGCCGAGCGGGGAGGCTCCGTCCATCGGATCGGAGGTATAGGCGTCGAAGGCCGCGCGCCGCGCCGCGCGGGGAAGCGCCTCCCGGGCTTCATAGAAGCGGTTGCCGACGGAATAATCGGCCTTCCAGTCAAGCCCCGCAACCTTCGCTTGCAGCGATCGTTCGCCCGGACCGAAACGGACGCCCGCGATCGCCTTGGCGGCGAGCGTCGCGCGGATGCTTCCGGTTCCCCCGACCTCACGCAGCATCCGGTCGTTCGCGCTGTTGTCGCTTTGCGTCAGCGCGCGGATCACCAGATCGCGGGCATCGGTGCGATAGCCGCCAGGGCGCAGCGCCAGCGCCCGCACCGGCTGATGGAACAGGGTGAGATCGGCTTTCGTCAGGCTTAGCTCGCGGTCGAGCGACAGCGTGCCGCGGTCCACCTGATCGAAGGCGGCCAGTGCGACCCAAAGCTTGGACACGCTCTGTTGCGGAAACAGATCCAGCCCCCGATGATCCGATGTCCAGCCCGTCTGCACGTCGCGAACCGCAATGCCGACATCGCCGTCGAAGCTTCGCCCCAGCCGGGCGATGGTCCGGTCTAGCCCGCTCGCAGCGCTCGGCGGAATAGGAGCCAGCGTGACGACAATGGGCCCGGCAGGGCGGGAAACCGCATCGCGTTCCACCAATATAGGACGGCGAACCTGGGAGGCTTTGCGGCGGTCATCATCGCCAGCCGACGGGCTGCACGCCGCGAGAACAAGGGGCAGGGCAACGAGACATGTCCCGGCCAGTCGCCACAGGTAGGGCCGTTCAGCCGCGCCGTTCACCCTCGTTCCGTCTCCTCATCCGGTAACGCCATGATGACAGACGAGAATTAGCCATTTCTGAACGGCCGGGGCAAGCCTGTTCAGAGGCCTACGTGGGACGAAGGGCTGCCAGGTGCGATTATCGTCTCCGCAGGCCCTGGCGCGGCGATCACCTGATATTTGCCGTTGCCCCCGTCCTTGACCCGCCAGTCGAAGCCATAGGTTTCGAGCTGCTCGTTCACCCAGGCAGCGGGCGCGGGCGCGCCGCCGATCTCGCTGCCGGTGGCTTTGGCGAGATAGATGCGGCCGAGCCGTTCCAGGACGTCCGTCTGCGAGAGTTGCGATGGCCGTAGCGCGTCGCCGTCCGGAACCGCTTCCGACCTTGCGACGGCGTTCTGAGCCGCCAGTTCGCGTTCTGCCCGACGGGCGAGAAGCTGCACGAGCAATTGCTGCGAATTGCCGGTGGCGGGTACGCCTTCTGCCAGCGCGAGCCGGCGAAGATCGGCCTCGACCGATCGCGCCGTCGCCGCGAGCTGACGGCTGTCGTCGCGGACCGCGTTGCTTGCCTCAACGAACTCGGTGATCCTGAAGGCCAGGGCAAGCACGATCAGGGCGATCAGCGCCGCCATCGCCGCGATCGGCCGACCGGGCCGTCCGAAATGGAAGGAAGATATCATTATCGCAATGGCGAGGAGCATGCTCCCGCCGCACATCAGCATCGCAATCACACTACGCCCCCAAAACAACGGCCTTAACCATAATCCCGGAAGCCGTTTCGGGCAAATGGAGACCGGTTGAAATGCTGCTGTAACAATGGGGGCGAATGTCGGGCTCGTCTTGGAGAAAGCGGCGACAGGCATGGCGTCAGGTAAAAAGGGCGGATCGGCCCGGTCCGTCATGAACGATGATCTGCGAGAGGACATCGCAGCGATGCTGCTCGACGGCATGGCGCCCGATGTCGTGGCGCGGCGTGTTTCGTCGATGGGGCATCCGCTCGCCATCGCGGAGTCGGAAGTCGCACGGGCGATCAAAAGCCCGTATTTCCGGGGTTCGCGCCAGTTGCGATGGCGGCTCGGAAAATGGCGCTGGATCATGCAGAATCAGGCGCGGCTAAGGTTGACCGACGACGAGGCGCTCGAGGTTCCGACGGTGCCGTCCGACCGGATCCACGCCTTTTACCGGGATCATTATCTTGCCAACCGGCCGGCGGTGCTGCGCGGCCTTGCAGACGCATGGCCGGCGCGGCGCCTGTGGTCGTTCGATCATCTGGCGACGGCGCTGGCCGGCCGGCAGGTGCGGGTGCAGTGGAATCGCTCCGCCTCCGCCGACTATGAACGCAATGTCGACCGCCATGCGACGACCAGGCCTTATGAGGAGATCGACCGGCGCCTTCGCGATCCCGCGCCGTGCAACGACTTCTATGTGACGGCGAACACTGCCGACCACAACAGGAGCGTCTTCGGCCCGCTCTTCGAGGAGGTGGGCGAGATGCCGGACCTGCTTGCTCTCGGCGGCGCCAGGGCAGGCTTCATCTGGATCGGTCCGCGCGGAACCATAACGCCCTGGCATCACGACCTGACCAACAACCTGCTGCTCACGCTGGTGGGGCGAAAGAGGGTGCGGCTTGTCGCGCCACATGACACGCCCAAGATGCGCAACGACGTCCATTGCTTCAGCCGCTGGACGACCGATGACCTTCCGGCGGGACCGGCCGAGGGCGAGAAACCGGCCGTGCTCGAATGCGAAATCGGGCCGGGCGACGCATTGTTCCTGCCGATCGGCTGGTGGCACCATGTTGAGGGATTGGACCCGCACATCGGAATGTCCTTCACGGCCTTCCGCTGGGATAATGACTTCTACACCTCCTATGAGAGCTACCGGATGGAGTGATCCGCAATAGCCTCGGAACGATCGTCGGCAGACCCCGTTGACCGAAGGGGCGCCGCCCCTTCGCATCGATGGGAGAGACATGATGAACGACAGTTTCGATGAGCCGCACGGCGAGGCGGGCCACAGCCTGATCCTTGGCAGCCGGGTCAACGGCACGCCCGTCTTCGATCGTGACGGCGAGCGGATCGGCCATGTCGACGACCTGTCGATCGAGAGGAAAAGCGGCCGTATCGCCTATGCGATCATGTCCTTTGGCGGGTTTCTCGGCATCGGCGAAAAATTCCACCCCATCCCCTGGTCCTTGCTGGACTATGATCCGGCGCAGGATGGCTATGTCGTCTCGCTCGATCGCTCCGTGCTGGAAGGCGCGCCTTATTATGGCCGGGAGGAACTGGTCGACCTGGGCGGCGCCAGCGTCAGGCAATATGATCAGCGGATCTTCGAATATTACGGGCCTTATGGCCCGCTGCCCTATATTTGACCGCATAGTTCCTGCCGCGTGACGGGTGACGGCCAAGCGCGCTATGGCAGCCGGATGACGGACATCGGAACTGCTCAGATTGTCGATGCGATCTGTGTGGCGAACGAAGCGAAAGCGCGCTCGCCCTTCGTGGTGGGGATCGCCGGGTCGCAGGGCAGCGGCAAGTCGACCCTGACGCGAGAGATGGAGAGGATGCTGGCCGGTCGGGGCCTTCGCGTCGCGACCCTGTCGATCGACGATATTTATCTGCCGCGCGCCGAGCGCCAGCGTCTGGCGGCTGAGGTTCACCCTCTGCTCGCGGTTCGCGGTGTTCCCGGTACGCATGATGTGGCGCTGGGTCATGCCGTGATCGACGCATGCAGCCGACCGGGTAGCATCGGACTGCCGCGTTTTGCCAAGCAGATGGACGACCGCCTGCCGGTCGAGCGGTGGAGCAATGTCGCGGGGCCACTCGACATAGTGCTGTTCGAAGGTTGGTGCGTAGGGGCCGCACCGCAGGATGAGGCCGTCCTCGACCGGCCCGTCAACGCGCTCGAGCGCGAACAGGATGCGGATGGACGCTGGCGCCGCTGGGTCAACCGTCGGCTTGCCACGGACTATGCCGGCCTGTTCGCGCGAATAGACTGGCAGCTCTTCCTCGCCGCGCCGTCCTTCGACGTGGTGGCGGGATGGCGGCGAGAGCAGGAAGAGGACCTGCGACAAAGGCTGTCCGACGCTGGCGAGTCGGCCGAAGGGACGATGGACGACAGGGCGATCGACCATTTCGTTCAATATTATCAGCGTCTCACCGAGCATATGCTGGCCGAAATGCCCGCCCGTGCCGACCTGACCATCCTGCTCGATCGTCAAAGAGGGCGACGGCTTCGATTATCACATTGATTTAGCCGGGATCGCGTGAAAGGTCGGGCCGATGACCGAGACGACCAAGCCACTGCGCGTAACAACTGACGATGGACTGATACTCGCGGGCGAGGTCGGCGGGCCTGCGGATGCGCCGACGGTCGTCATGCTGCATGGCGGCGGCCAGACCCGGCACAGCTGGTCGGGCACGATGGAGCAACTGATCGCGCGCGGCTATCATGTCGTGAACTATGACGCACGCGGCCATGGCGACAGTGGCTGGTCCCCGGAAGCCGCCTATCATGTCACCGACCTGGCGAATGACCTGCGCTCCATATTGCGCGGAGTCGGAAGGCCGGTCGCCCTTGTCGGCGCGTCGATGGGGGGAATGACCGCCTTCTACGCGGTCGGCAGCAGCCCGGAGCCGATTGCCGATGCCCTCGTCATGGTCGACATCACTCTGCGCCCTGCAGCCGAAGGCGCGCAGCGTATCGCGGCCTTCATGAACGCGCATCTCGACGGCTTCGGCTCGGTCGAGGAAGCGGCCGATGCGGTATCGGCCTATTATCCCGAACGCCCGCGCCCCAAGGATATCAGCGGCCTGCGCAAGAATCTGCGTGAGGGGCCGGATGGTCGCCTCTACTGGCATTGGGACCCCAAGATGCTGAGACCGACCGCTCGGCCCGAACCGCCGCGCTTCGCCGAGGCGCTGCGTTCCGTCGCCGACAAGGTAACATTGCCGGTCCTGCTTGTCCGCGGTGGCAAGAGCGACATCGTCGACGAAGAAGGCGTCGCCGAGATGAAACGCCTCGTGCCCCAGACCGAGCTTTATGACGTCGCAGGCGCCGGCCATATGATTGCGGGCGACCGCAACGACAGTTTCAGCGCGGGCCTCGTAGCCTTTCTAGACCGGACGATGCCCGCAACCGCGCGCTGACCGATCGCCGGCCTTAGACCTGGCGCGTTAACCATGATTTAGCCTCTGCGTGGTTGGATGCGCTGAAGCACGAGTGCAGGCAGGGTGTTCTCGGCAGGGGCGGCTGATGATCGAGATATTCGAATCCAGGCTGAGCTATCTGGAACGACGCGTCGAGCAGGAACGGCTTGCTGCGGCGCGGGCATCGAGCGACGAGGCGCGGGCGATTCGCAGCGGCCTCGCGCGGCGTTATGAAAGGGAGGCGCGTCGCCTCTGCGACGGCTGAGCTACCCTTCGCCGGTTGACAGTTCCGCCAGCTCGTCCGGCCTGGGTCCCCCCGTAGCCCAATCGACGAGCTGGACGATGTGGACAACCGGGCGGGCACTGCGCATGCCGATCTGGACGGCACAACCTATATTGCCCGTTGCGACGACATCGGCTGCCAGCCGATCGAGATTGGCGGCCTTGCGGCCTCCCAGGCGGCCCGCCAGTTCGGGCTGGAGGATGTTGTAGGTTCCGGCCGAGCCGCAGCACAGATGCGCTTCCGCCGGGGTGAGCACCTGAAAGCCTGCGGCGGTGAGCAGCTTGCGAGGCAGATCGGGAAGCTTCTGCCCATGCTGCAGCGAGCAGGCGGCGTGATAGGCCACGGTTACCCCCGATATACCGGCGGTGGGCAGGTCGAGCGGGGCGAGAAACTCGCTGATGTCGCGGGCGAGTACGGATATGTGAGCCGCACGCTCGGCATAGGCCGGGTCGTTGCGTAGCAGGAACCCATAATCCTTGACGGTGGTGCCGCAACCCGAGGCGGTGATGAGGATGGCGTCGAGGCCGTCCTGCTGGATCACGCGCCACCAGGCATCGACATTGCGCCGCGCGGCCTCCAGGGCCGCCGCTTCCTTGCCCATATGATGGACGAGCGCGCCGCAGCAGCCTTCGCCGGGTGCCGACACGGTGCGGTAGCCGAGCCGGGCGAGAAGGCGCAGCGTCGCCGCCCGTATCTGGGGCCGGAGCACGGGTTCGGCACAGCCCTCCAGCACGGCGACCACGCCGGCGGGATGTTCGGGAGCGTCGGGTGCCTGCGGCGGCATCTGCATCGGCCGACTGCGCGGTGCCAGATCAAGCATGGCGGCGAGCGGGCGCGTTCGGGATGATCGCCTGAAGAGCGGTGCGAGCGGCCGGGCGAGGCGCGCGAGACCGAGGGCGAGGCGGAAGCGGCGGGGATAGGGAAGCACCGCCGCGAGCAGCCCCCGGATCATCCGCTCGGCAAGCGGGCGGCGATAGCGGCGCTCGATATAAGCGCGCGCATGGTCGACGAGGTGCATGTAGTTCACGCCCGATGGGCAGGTCGTCATGCAGGACAGGCAGGACAGGCAGCGGTCGATATGCTTGACCACCTGCGGGGTCGGCTCGGCTTCCTGCTCCAGCATGTTCTGGATGAGGTAGATGCGGCCACGCGGGCTATCGAGCTCGTCGCCGAGCAGCACATAGGTGGGGCAGGTTGCCGTGCAGAAGCCGCAATGCACGCATTTGCGGATGACCGCTTCTGCGACCGCCGTCGCGGGATCGGCCAGTTGTTCGGGGGTGAAGTCAGTCCGCATCGTCGTCGTCCAGGAAGCGCCCGCTTTCGAAGATGCCGGCTGGGTCGAAGGCGCGGCGCACGCGCCGTTCGAGCGCCATCACGCCGGGCTGGCGAGGGTGCTGGAACGCTATCCGAGCGCGTAGCTCGGCGGGCGCCCGGACCAGCATCGCATGGCCGCCCGCGTCGGCCGTCGCGGACCGGATGATCTCGGGTGATGCGTCGCTTGCCAGCCATAGCAGACCGCCGGCCCAGTCCATGAGCCAGTCGGTTCCGGCAGGGGCCAGTCGCTCGATCAGGGCGGGTGACTGGTGGGCGGGGAGGCTTAGCCGCCACAGGACCGCAGCTTCGCGCAGGGGAGCGGCGGTGCGGATTGCGTCCCAGCAGTCGGCCTGGTCCCGGTCGGAGAGTATGTGGGGCCGCCCATGATCCCGCAGCAGGTCGGGCAAGGCCAGACAGCGCGCCTCGACCGAGGGTGCGAAGCCCTGGACACGCAACAGCGTCAGCGACGGCCTGCCGCCACCTGCAGGCATGTGTGCGGCCGCCGAGACGTCGCAGGGGCTGCCCAGTGCGCACGCCATTGCCCGATGCGCGGCGTCCGGAGAAAGCCCCTCGATCGCGAGCGTGCGGGTGACGCGCGGACGGGGCAGGACCTTCAGCGTCAGTTCGGTCAAGGCGGCGAGCCTGCCCCAACTGCCTGCGATCAGTTTCGGAAGGTCGTAGCCGGTGACGTTCTTGACGACCTTGCCGCCCGCCACGAAGCGCTCGCCGCGCCCCGATATGGCGGAGAGGCCGAGCAGATGATCGCGCGGCGCGCCGGCGGTGAGCCTGCCGCTGCCGGCCGTCCCCGAGACAACGGCACCCCCGATTGTGCCGGCTCCTGCCGGCCGGTCGAACAGGGGCCCCTGGTCGAACGGCTCGAACGCCAGCATCTGGCCGTTGTCCGCCACCAGCCGCTCGATCTCTGCTAGCGGAGTCGCGGGGCGCACGGTCAGGACCAGTTCGGGCGGGTCATAGTCGACGATGCCGGAGAAGGCGCCGAGGTCGACGAGCTCGACCTCGCGCGGTGCGCCGATGTCGCAGCGCGATCCCCCGGCGCGCAGTTCGAGCCGGCGGCTCTCGGCGGCGGCGTCAGCGAACAGGGTGGCGAGTTGGCGGTCGTCGGTCGGGCGGTGTGTGATCGTCATCAGAAACGCGGTAGCTCGGGGTGGGGGACGGCGCCCCGATGGACGTGCATCCGACCGAGTTCGGCGCAGCGGTGCAGGGTCGGGAACATCTTGCCCGGGTTGAGCAGCAGGGCCGGGTCGAAGGCGCATTTGACCCGCTGCTGGTGGGCGAGATCGACCTCGCTGAACATCTCGGGCATCAGGTCGCGCTTCTCGACACCCACGCCATGCTCGCCGGTCAGCACGCCGCCCATCTCGACGCAAAGCCGCAATATGTCGTTGCCGAAGGCTTCGGCACGTTCGAGCTGCCCCTCCTCATTCGCGTCGTAGAGGATGAGCGGGTGGAGGTTCCCGTCGCCAGCATGGAAAACATTGGCTACGCCGAGCCCGTAGCGCTCGGACAGCACTGCCATGCGCTCCAGCACTTCGGGCAGGCGTCGGCGCGGGATGGTACCATCCATGCAGTAATAATCGGGCGCGAGCCGACCCACGGCCGGGAAGGCCGCCTTGCGTCCCGCCCAGAAAGCGAGGCGCTCGGCTTCGTCGCGGGATGCGCGGATAGAGGATGCGCCATGGCCTGCGGCGATCCGCGCGACCTCCCCGGCCAGATGCCCGCATTCCGCCTCCGGGCCGTCTAGCTCGACGATCAGCAGCGCGTCGGCGTCGAGCGGATAGCCCACGCGGACAAAGGCTTCGGCGGCATGGATGGCGGGCCTGTCCATCATCTCCATTCCGGCGGGAATGATGCCGGCGGCGATGATGTCCGCCACGCATTGACCGGCGCTCGCCACCGATGAGAAGCCGATCAGCAAAGCCTGCGCGGTCTGCGGGCGCGGGAGGATGCGGACGGTCACTTCGGTGACGATCCCCAGAAGACCTTCGGAGCCGACGACGACACCGAGCAGATCGAGCCCGGCCGGATCGAGATGGCGTCCGCCCAGCCTGAGGACTTCACCGTCCATCGTCACCAGCTCGACCGCGAGGACGTTGTTCGTCGTCAGGCCATATTTGAGGCAATGGACGCCGCCCGAGTTCTCCGCGACATTTCCGCCGATCGTGCAGGCGATCTGGCTCGATGGATCGGGCGCATAATAGAAGCCTCGCTCCTCGACGGCCCGGGTAATGGCGAGATTGGTCACGCCCGGCTGGACGACGGCGATGCGGTCGACATAGTCCACGTCGAGAATCCGGTTGAAGCGGGCCATGCCGACCAGCACCGCATCGGCCAGCGGCAAGGCCCCGCCCGACAGCGAGGTGCCGGCGCCTCGCGGCACGACCTTCACGCCCTGTTCGTGGCAGTAGCGCAGGATTCGGCAGAGCTGGTCGACCGTTTCGGGTAGCACGACGGCGAGCGGCGGCTGCCGATAGGCGGTCAGTCCGTCGCTCTCATAGGGGCGGAGTTCGGCGGGATCGTCGATGACGCCTTCACCGGGCACGATTGCGCGCAGGGCTGCGACGATCGTGTCGCGTTGCTGCAGCGTCCGCCTGTCCGGCTCCGGCATCTTCAACGACATGCTCATCCCCTCTCCGCGACCGCTCGATAGCCGCTGCAGCTCATTCCGAACAGGATCGAATCAGCTAGGTTTAAGGACCTCGGACAGGTTCGATGCTGCGAAGTTTGCGTGCTGCACGAGCCGAACACCTCACGATGCAGGACATAGCCGCAGACAAAAGGCAAATATGCAGTGCCGGATTTCATTGAAAAATCAGCGTGCTATCGCTCGCAGTCGCGTGGGCGTTGTTAACAGTTGCAAAATGGATATTGGGTCCGGAACATGATATCGAGGTTGCAAGACGGCTGCCGGGGGGCAGTACGTGGAGCAAGGTGTAGGCGTTATGCGTAAAAGTGGCTTTCTGGCTCTCGTTATTGCGGCGACGGCGGTGTTCGGATCGGCTGCGCCTGCGGCGGTGCTGATCAACAGCTCCAACGTCGGCTACTCCTTCACGACGGATTATACGGGGCTGGTCGGCAGCGGCAGCACCAACCTCGTCAGCGGCCTCAGCACCTTCACCTTCACCGGTCTCAGCAACAACGGCCTGACCTATAATTTCAACTATTCGATGACGAACGATTCTTCGGTGTCGTCGCGCCTCACGTCCTTCGGTTTCGACGTTGATCCCAATGTGAGCAGCGCATCGTCGACTGGCTATTTCGCAAGCGCGAACCTGAACAACAATTATCCGGCAGGTGTTGGAACGATCGACGTCTGTTTCGAGGCCGACAGCAATGGCAACTGCACCGGTGGGCCTCTGGGCCTGAACGCCAATCAGACCGGAACGGGCACCTTTGCGCTGACCTTCTCGCAGGTCATGGCGTCGGTTTCGCTCGATAGCTTCGTGACGCGGTTCCAGTCGATCAATCCTACCATCAATGGCTCGAGTTCTGGCGTCGGAATCGGCTCGGTGGTCAGCACCAGTGGCGGTAGCAATCCGATCGTGGCGCCAGAACCCGCGACCTGGATGATGCTGATTTCCGGCTTTCTCCTGATCGGCGGGATCATGCGCCGGTCCAGATCGGGCTCGCCTGCGGTCCGCTTCGCGGCAGCGCGCCCTTAAGGTAAACAATCGTAAAGTCCCGCCGTTTACGTCGTCCCGCCGTAACGGTTGAAGAGCGGATCAGTTAGAACCGCCCAGGTTCAGCCGATTCGGCTTGGGGGGCATGATGTTCGACTTCCGCGGGATTACCGCCGCTGCGATCGCTATTGTAATGGCCGCTGCGCCAGCCTCTGCCACCTTCGTCTGGCCGAGCAATGACGAGGTTACGATCAGCGCGGGCAATGCGGGCTTTCAATGGGTCGTCGACTTCAACAGCGCATTGGCCGGAAGCGGCACCACCACGGCGGTGAGCGCGCTCGGAAACTTCACCTTCACCGGCGTAAGCAACAACGGTCTGACCTATAATTTCAACTACTCGCTGCTCAACGATTCCGCCAATTTCTCACGACTGCGGGCTTTCAGCTTCGACACCACCGGTACGGTGAACACAAGCGCCACCAACTCGACCGGCGCGCTGTCCTACGAATATTACAACCAGAGCTGGCCCTATATCGGGACCCAGGACATCTGCTTTGCAGCGGGCAGCAGCGGATGCACGGCGCATTCCAACAGCGGCATAACGTCCAACCCCGACCTGACCGGCACGGGCAGCTTTTCGGTTACCTTCGCGCAGGTCATGCAGGCGGTTACCTTCGACCAGTTCGCGGTCAAATTCATCGACGTGAATCCGACCGTCAACGGCCAGGATTGGGCGATAGGAATCGGCCAGGTCACGTCGATGACCAATCCCCAGCCGATCACGGCGCCGGAACCTGAAACATGGATGATGCTGCTGGGAGGATTCGGCCTGATTGGCAGCACGCTCCGGCGCCGTAACCGCTCGGTGACGCGTCTCCAGGCGGTCTGATCATTTTCTCCTGACGAGCGGGGGGCTATGGCGCGGAGCATGACGCTCACGCCCCTCCTCCTCCTCGTCTGCTCCAACATCTTCATGACGATCGCCTGGTATGGGCATCTCAAGTTCACCGACACCCGTCTGTGGATCGTCATCCTCGCTTCCTGGGGCATCGCTCTCGTCGAATATTGCTTCGCGGTGCCGGCAAACCGGATCGGTTATCTCCACGGGTGGAGCGCGGGGCAGCTCAAGATTACACAGGAGATCGTGACGCTGCTGGTGTTCGCGGGCTTCGCCTATTTCGTGCTGGGCGAACATCTCGGCTGGCGGCATGTCGGCGCCTTCGCCTGCATGGTCGGGGCGGCTTGCTTCATGTTCGTGGGCAAGAGCTGAGCGAGATTGCGCAACCGCCGAGGCGTTCCCATATCGCGATCCGCAAAGCATCAGGACGGATATGAGCGAACTTCCCAAATGGCACGGCACCACGATTTTGTCGGTGCGCAAGAACGGCAAGGTCGTCGTCATCGGCGACGGCCAGGTTTCCATGGGCAACACGGTGATGAAGCCGAATGCCCGCAAGGTCCGCAAGCTGGGTGACGGGTCGGTGATCGGCGGCTTCGCCGGCGCGACCGCAGACGCCTTTACCCTGTTCGACCGGCTCGAGCGCAAGCTCGAGCAGCATAATGGGCAATTGCTCCGCGCGGCCGTCGAACTGGCAAAGGACTGGCGGACCGACAAATATCTCCGCAACCTCGAGGCGATGATGATCGTGGCGGACAAGGACGTCACCCTGATCCTCACCGGCAATGGCGATGTTCTGGAGCCGGTGGCCGGCGTGGCCGCGATTGGATCGGGCGGCAATTTCGCCCTGTCGGCGGCGCGCGCGCTGGTCGACTATGAGCCCGACGCCGAAGCACTTTGTCGCAAGGCCATGGCGATCGCGGCCGAGCTCTGCGTGTTCACCAATGACAGCCTGACGGTCGAGACGCTCGACAGCGCCGCCTGAACGCAGCCCCATCGATCAGTCCAGCGAAAGCAATTTTCATGAACGACCAACTCACTCCCAAGGCGATCGTCGCTGCGCTCGACGCGCATATCGTCGGCCAGGCGGACGCCAAGCGCGCGGTTGCCGTCGCACTGCGCAACCGCTGGCGGCGGCAGCGCCTGCCCGAAAATCTGCGCGACGAGGTAACGCCGAAGAACATCCTGATGATCGGCCCGACCGGCTGCGGCAAGACCGAGATCAGTCGTCGCCTGGCGAAGCTCGCCGATGCGCCCTTCGTGAAGGTCGAGGCCACCAAGTTCACCGAGGTCGGCTATGTCGGCCGCGACGTCGAGCAGATCGCCCGCGATCTGGTCGAGGAGGCGGTGCGGCTGGAGAAGGAGCGCCGGCGCAGCGCGGTCAAGGACAAGGCCGAGGAGGCGGCTCTGGGGCGCCTGCTCGACGCGCTGGTCGGCAAGGATGCCAGCGAGGCGACGCGGCTGGCCTTCCGCCAGCGCTTCGAGGACCACCAGCTCGACGACAAGGAAATCGAGATCGAGGTCGAGGATTCGGGTGGTATGCCGTTCGAGCTGCCGGGCATGAACGGGCAGATCGGCATGATCAATCTGAGCGACATGATGGGCAAGGCGATGGGCCAAGGGCGCACCAAGCGCCGCAAGATGACGGTTCGCGCCGCCTGGTCCAAGCTCGTCGACGAAGAGGCCGACAAGCGGCTCGATCAGGACGAGGTCAGCCGTTCCGCACTGCAGGACGCCGAACAGAACGGCATCGTGTTCCTCGATGAGATCGACAAGATCGCGGTGTCGGACGTGCGCGGCGGATCGGTAAGTCGCGAGGGTGTCCAGCGCGACCTGTTGCCGCTGATCGAGGGGACGACGGTCTCTACCAAATATGGTCCGCTCAAGACCGACCATATATTGTTCATCGCCTCGGGCGCGTTCCACGTCGCCAAGCCGTCGGACCTGCTGCCCGAACTGCAGGGGCGCCTTCCGATCCGGGTCGAGCTCAAGGCGCTGACCGAGCAGGATTTCGTCCGGATCCTGTCCGACACGCGCGCCAGCCTGACCGAACAATATCGCGCGCTGATCGGCACCGAGGGCGTCGAGATAGCCTTCACCGAAGACGGCATCGCGGCCATCGCCAAGGTCGCCGCGGAGGTGAACAGCCAGATCGAGAATATCGGCGCCCGCCGGTTGTCCACGGTGATGGAAAAGCTGCTCGAGGAGATCAGCTTCGGCGCCGAAGATCGGCGCGGTTCGACCATCACCGTCGACCGGGACTATGTCGATGCGCAGCTGAGCGAGGTTGCCCGCGATACCGACCTGTCCAAATATGTTCTTTGATTAGCGCTCCGCTTCCCTGCCGGCAGAGACAAGAGGCCGGCAGGGACGTCGGCGATGAGGGGGATGGCGATGACGATCACGATGTACGGCATCAAGAATTGCGACACGATCAAGAAGGCGCGCACATGGCTCGAGGGCCGGGGCGTGGACTATGCCTTTCATGACTATAAGTCGGCGGGGATCGATCGCGATACGCTGACGCGCTGGTGTCAGGAGTTGGGCTGGGAGACGGTGCTCAATCGTGCCGGCACGACGTTTCGCAAGCTGCCGGACGCCGACCGGGCCGATCTCGATCAGGACAAGGCTATTGCGCTGATGATCGCGCAGCCATCGATGATCAAGCGGCCGATTGTCGATGGGGACGGGCAGCTTCTGGTCGGGTTCAAGCCCGATCAATATGCGGCGCGGTTCGGCTGATCAGAAGGCGGCGGCGGCCTGGCGATCGACGGTCGTCCGGTTCCGTCCCGCCTCCTTCGAGGCATAGAGTGCGCGGTCTGCGCGCTTGATCACGTCGCTCAATATCTGATCCGATGCGCTCATCGGGGCGATACCGAAGCTTGCCGTGAGGCGAAGCGGCAGATCGCCGATCCGGAGCTTGGCGATACGATTGCGAAGCTCCTCGACCTTGTCGCGGGCCCGGTCGATATCGGCTCCGGGGAAGAACAGTACGAATTCCTCGCCGCCGAACCGGCCATAATGTTCCGGGGCCACCAGGGTGTCGCGAAACAGGCTGGTGATCTGGCAGAGGACTTCGTCGCCATGGCTGTGGCCGTAGAGGTCGTTGATTTCCTTGAAATGGTCGACGTCGCAGATCGCGACCGTAAGGGGACGGCCGAACGCGTTCGCTTCCTGCATCAGGCGCGTGCCGGTGGTCTCGATCGCCCGCCGATTGGGCGCGCCCGTGAGCGAGTCGGTATCCGCTGCCAGGCGCAGCCGCTCCGACAGATCGCCGCCCATCAGATAGAGCGAGAAGATGCCCGCCGCGACCGTCATGGCAGGGAGGCCCAGAAAGACGATCACCGTATAGGCCTGGTCGAGCAGCTCCGAGCCCTGAGGCGGCATCAGGGCAAGGGTCATTCCGCCGGCAATCTCGATGGCGGCCATGCCCATGCAGGTGAAGATGATCGGCCGCTCGCCCAGCAGGAGCTTGCGTCCGGGCCGGAGAAGGGCGCTGGTCACGCCGAAGAGCAGGACGATCGCTGCATAGAAGGGGACGACGGCGCCGGCCAGCCCCCGGTCCGGATAGCCGGTGCTGAAGAAGAAGATCACCAGCAGTGCGGCAGCCTGGCTTACGACGAAATAGGGGGTCTTGTGGGGCAGGCCAGACCGCATCCGATAGGCCATGGCCGCGAGGATCGGCGTGGTCGTCGCAAAGACGCTGACCAGAAGATTGGCCCAGGGATCGCCGCGGAAGTAGAAATAGTAGATGGGGTCGGCGGTATAGAGCAGGACGTTGCAGCCGAACGCGCCCGCCAGCATCTTCGCCATCTTCGGCTGGCCGAGTGTCCGCGAGGCCAGCAGCATCGCGATCGTCATCAACGCGTTGATGAGCAGCAGAACCGCAAATATGAAAATATCGACAGACACTTAGCCGCTTCGCCCCTTAGCGGTTTGTCCTTGGCATAGCCGATCGCGCAGGCGAGACAAAATGAACTATTGTAAAATCCCTTAGGGATCTTCCGCAGCGGCTTTATCAGCTGGACGACTCCCTCTATCGGCGGCGGCAAGGAGACGATGATGACCCCGATCGCGAAGATATTGTTGCTCGGTTCCGGTGAGTTGGGACGGGAGTTCGTGATCGCTGCGAAGCGGCTCGGCGCCTATGTCATCGCCTGCGATTCCTATGCCGATGCGCCGGCGATGCAACTGGCGGACGCCTCCGAAGTCTTTTCGATGCTGGACGGTGACGCCCTCGCCGCGGTGATCGAGAAGCACCGCCCCGATCATATCGTTCCCGAGGTCGAAGCGATCCGGACGGAAGTCCTGAAGGACTATGAGGATCGCGGATTTTCGGTCGTGCCATCGGCGCGTGCGACGCAGTTGACGATGAACCGCGACCGCATCCGCGACGTGGCGGCGCAGGAGCTGGGCCTTGTCACGTCGCGCTTCCTTTATGCGGAAAGCCGCGAGGAGATGCGGGCGGCGGTCGAAAAGATCGGGATTCCCTGCGTGGTGAAACCGGTCATGTCGTCGTCGGGCAAGGGGCAGAGCATCGTCACCGCCGAGGGCGCCGTCGATGCGGCGTGGGACTACGCCGTCGAAGGGATGCGGGGCGATCGCCAGCGCGTGATCGTCGAGGCCTTCGTCGCGTTTGACTATGAGATCACGCTGTTGACCGTCCGCACCCGGCAAGGGGTGATCTTCTGCGAGCCCATCGGCCATCGGCAGGAGCGGGGCGACTATCAGGAAAGCTGGCAGCCGACGCCGATGTCGAAGAAGGCGCTGAAGGCGGCGCAGGACATGGCGCGAAAGGTCGTCGACAATCTGGGCGGCTATGGCCTGTTCGGCGTCGAGTTCTTCGTCGCCGGCGACAAGGTCATCTTCTCCGAGCTGTCACCCCGTCCCCACGACACCGGCATGGTCACGCTCATCTCGCAGAACCTGACCGAGTTCGATCTGCACGCACGAGCCATATTGGGGTTGCCGATCCCGCACATCCACCTCAACGGGGCCGCAGCGTCGGCGGTTATCCTGGCCGACCGGAACGCGGAGGATTTCCGCTTCGAGGGGCTGGCCGAGGCGCTGGCCCCGGTGGATGGCGTGGAGACCGATATGCGGCTGTTCAGCAAGCCGGTCACGCGTCCCAATCGCCGCATGGGCGTCGCTCTCGCAGTCGCGCGCGGCGGCACGGCCGATACGGCGCGGGCGGCGGCGCGGGCGGCCGCGGCCAAGGTGCGTATCATCTACCCGAGCGACGGCGAGTGACCCGTATCCGGATTTCCTCGGGCTCTCCCTTCGAAGAGCAGGTCGGCTACAGCCGGGCGCTCGTCGACGGTGACTGGGCGTTCGTTGCCGGCACCACCGGCTATGATCCCGAAACGAGAGTCATGCCCGACGGGGTTGCCGATCAGGCCCGGAACGCGCTGGCACTGATCGAACGGACGTTGTCGCAGGCCGGCTTCGCCATGGCGGACGTGGTTCGCGCCACCTATTATCTCACCGATGCCTCCCATTGGGAGGAGGTGGCTCCGGTGCTCGGCGCCACTTTCGGGGAGATTCGTCCCGCCGCCACGGCGCTGATCGTCGGGCTCATCCGGCCGGAGATGAAGATCGAGATCGAAGTGACTGCTCTCCGCCGCCGAGGCTGATGGCGGGTTTAGGATTATCCACCGTGAGATGGTGAAATTCGCTAATGGTGAGCGGGTTTCCTTCTACCCTACACTGAAAAAAAACTGATTTTTCGCCATTTTTTCATTTGGCACGGTTCCTGCTGAGCATGTGACATCCACAACGCACATCAAAAGGGAACTGAAAATGACCAAGCTGAACAACACCGTCGCCGGCACCTTCGCGATCGTCGCGACCTTCGTCACCATCGCTGCCGCAACGCCGCTCCGCGCCGAACCCGCTCGCGTCGCTGTCGCCTATGGCGATCTCGACCTCTCCAGTGCAGCGGGCGCTTCGCAGCTCGACGCCCGGATCCGCCGCGCTGCCGAAGATGTCTGCGGTCGCCCGGATGTCGGCACCAGCATCGAGGTTGCCGCCTGCCGCCAGAAGGCCGTGATGGGAGCCAAGGCCACTCTGGCGCAGGCCAAGCCGGCTGCCGATATCCGCCTCGCCGCCCGCTGATTGCTGGCGACACCGCATGGCCGACAGAGGCCGCCAGGAGGCTCCAGCCCGTCCTGGCGGCCTTTCTGTGTAAAGGGGGCGCGGTGCGGGCGTACGTCTGCAGGGTCCGACCCGTTGGGCGCCGTTACGGCCGCGCAGGGTGATCGCTTGCAGGCAGGGAAGAAGAGCTTTCTTGTCCCCAGGCAGGGCCCCGGCAATAGGAGGGGCGTGAACAGAGCCGGGGCAGCATGATCGACATCGACTGGTTGAATGCCCTGGCCGGACTGCTCGTCGGGATCATCGTCGGCATTACAGGGGTCGGGGGTGGCTCGCTGATGTCACCGATCCTGATCCTTTTGTTCGGGGTCGCGCCGACGACGGCGGTGGGCACCGATCTGTGGTTCGCGGCAGTCACCAAGACCGCAGGGTCGATCGTCCATCATCGCCAGGAGAGCGCCGATGTCCGCATCGTCGGCTGGCTCTGCCTCGGCAGTATTCCCGCAGCGCTTCTGACCCTGTTGTTCCTGTTCGCCTCGGGAAGTCACCAGGTGAAGCACGGGCTGGTGGTTACGATGCTCGGCGGCATGCTCGTCATCACCTCCGCCGCGACGCTGTTTCGCCGCCAGCTGGTGACGGCGATGATCGACGTCGATGACGAAGCCCGCGCCAAGCGCTTCGTGCGCTGGCAGCCGGCGCTCACGGTGCTCGCGGGCGCCGTGCTGGGCACGCTGGTGACGCTCACCTCGGTCGGCGCGGGGGCGCTGGGAGCGACGATGCTTCTCATGCTCTATCCATTGCGGCTGACTGCGCGGAAGCTGGTGGGGACCGACATCATGCATGCCGTGCCGCTGACGCTCGTCGCGGGGCTCGGCTATCTCGTCGCGGGCGCGGTCGACCTGCACCTGCTGGCTATGTTGCTGATCGGATCCATTCCCGGGATCGTCCTCGGCGCGAGGCTCACGATGTGGCTGAACGAGACGTTCGTCCAGCGGGCGCTCGCCGTCATCCTGTTCCTCACGGGGCTGAAGCTCCTCCTCTCCTGACGGCCGCCGGGCAGGCGCGCAGGCCTGATATCGGCCGCTTGATCTTGCCGATTACGCGTGGCCTCCGCCGATGTCGCGCCAGGCCTGGTGCAGTCCGTCGACTTCGAAAAGCTGATAGGCCGCAAGCAAGCTTGCGCTCCACGATTCGTCCCTGAGCCGAGCCGCGCTGAGAGCAAGTCGTCGGCTCTGCAGGTCGCGACGTCGTCCTTTGTCCCGCGCATCCGACGTCCAGTGGCGCAGATTGTCGAGTGCGTGGATCAGGGCGTCGATCTGGACGAGGTCGGGGCAGGGTGGGCTTCCGGTCTGTTCCAACCTACGCGATGCTCCTCAGCCGACAGGCATTTTCGCGTACAATAATCTTGTGCAAAAATCAATCAATTTCTTGACTCGCTGGCAGCAGCAGACAGGCTATTGCGGCTGTCCGCAGCCGCCGCGAGCGGCCAGAAATTAGGAAGCTGTCAACAATTGTAACTTAAGCGGGAGTCCTATTTTCTTGAGCGGCCAACAGGCGCATCTAGCCGCCAAGACAGTGATCAGGTGGTGAGTCGCAATGAACATGATGACGGGCGATATGATGGCGCAGGCGGAGGTCCTGATCTCCGGGGCGTTCTCCGATAGCCTTCCGTCGACGGGGGCGGTTCGGCCTACGCCTCCCAACTGGATGATCGCGCCCATCTTTCGTCCGCAGGCGACGCACGCTCCGGTAGTCGTGGCAGAAGCGCAGGCACCCTATGCGGCCGTGGGAGGCGCCCCGTATCGCTCGCCTCGCGAGGTTCCCAGGGGCGCCTGATCCCGCCTCATGCGAGGGCCCGGACATGCCGGGCCCTTTTTTTGTGAGATGGATAGGAAAAATCCTAGACACCCGCACCGTATCGAAATAGAACAAAAAAAGAACATATATGGAGCGAGTCGATGAGCCCTATGGTCTATCGGTCCACGCCTGCCTGTAGTCTCGGATGTCCGGCCTGCGAGATCGGCTGCGCTATCCGCGCGGGCGAGGCCGATGATGCCTGGCAGGAGGTGCAGCGGCTCCGGCGCGCGTCAGCCGGGCCGGAACAGGCGATGAAGAGGCTGCGCGCTGAAGCGCGGTTGGCAGCCGCAAGGCGAGCATTCGGGCAAGCGCGTCGCGCTGCTCTCCGGGCAGTTGATCCTCCAGCAGCGTTTCGAACATCCGGGTCAGCGCTGCTGCATTAGGCAGGGCGACCGGAAGCAGGATCTGCTGGAACTCTGGCTCGGCGACCGCTTCCGCTTCGCTCTGGTCCTGCGACAGACCCGCCAGCTCGAAAATCTCGACGGCGTCCACTCCGAACGGCTGAAGCGCGGCGGCAATCCTGCGCGCGGCGTCGACGGGCAGCGGGCCTGCGAAGCGCTTCTCCTCATAATAGGCGTAGCGCTTGTCGAGCGGCGACCCGAGCATCGCGGCGAAGGCGCGCATGGAAAGGCCCGAGCGGGCGCGCAGCGAGCGAAGGCGTTCGTGGGGACGGTCCATGGCGATCCTCTTAGCGGAGGGGAGGAAGCGGGCGGACAGTCAGTAAATCTTGAATCGAATTGTGCAAGTTCTTCGTCAAATGGGAGATGCGACATGGGAAGGCCGGGACGGAAAAGACAGGCGGGCCTGCGTACGGCGAGCGGCCGACTGAAGGGGGGCGCCGCGCCGCGCATCGACGCCGGCACGGCCGAGCTCCGGCTTCACCGTGCGCGCAGGGCAGGGGAGCTCGATCCGGCCACCGCCCGACTCTGGCGGATGGGGCAGGCCGAGGAAGCCGCCGCCGGTCTGGCGCGCGGGCGCGACCATGGTCAGGCGGTCGATGCGGTCGGCCGAGCCTTTCTCGCCGGCTTGCTCGAGCATCATGTGCACCCCGCAGAGACGCTGCGCGACGCCGGGCGTACTTTGTTCAAGCTCTACTGGGTCCATTATGCAGCCCTGGCGCCGAGCGGCGGCTTGTATCGGGAGCTTGTGGGCCGAGGGGTGGTAGGCAGACCGGTGGAGGTTGAAAGCGATCGCGCGGCCCAGCTGGAAGCTGCGCTCAATCGCCGTCTGGCGAGCCTGGACGCCTGCGGTCGCGACATACGCCGCGCTGTCGAGAGCCTGTGCATCGACCATCATTTCGAGTTTGGCCCGCTTTGGCTCGATCGCCTCCTGGCGGCCCGACGCACCGGTGGCGTAGCCGGCGAGGAGGACCGCCGACGGATGGCGGCCGCCGTCCACGGACTGGCCGTGATCTGCTAGAGCACTTTCACCATGGGTGAATGAGCTCCATGTTCTCGACGCCGCATTTTCCGAGCCTTCGACCGCATCCGATCACCTTGAAAATGCTCTAACGCCACGGAACTTTGGGCGCTGTCCGTTGTCCTGACGCCATATTCCCACGTCGGAGGCTTCATGCGCATCGGGATCGAGTCCCATCTTCGCTACAATTTCACGGAGCCTGCGGATGTGCTGCTGGCGATAGAAGTCGCGCAGATGGAGGATCAGCGGCTGATCACGGATTTGCTGACCGTTTCGGGAAGCGGTGAACTTCGCCCCATAGCGGGAGAGGAAGGGATCGGGCGGCGCACCTGGATGCGGGTCGAAGGCGCCGTCGAAGCGCTATACACGGCAGAAGTCGAGCTGTTCCGGCGCGCATCTCCGATCGAGGCGTTGCCCATTACGCCCCGCCGGGATCTGCCGCCCGGCGTGATCCCCTATCTGTGGCCCAGCCGCTACTGCGAATCCGATCGTTTCGAGGCTTTCGTCGACCGCCAGTTCCCCGGCGATCCGCATGGAGCGAAGATCGTCGCCATGGCCGACTGGGTGCGCGAGCATATGGACTATAGCATCGGCTCGAGTGACGGGACGACGACGGCGGTCGACGCCTTCGTGTCCCGTCGCGGCGTGTGCAGGGACTTCGCGCACCTCCTCACTGCCTTTGCGCGGGCAGCAGGCGTGCCGGCACGGGTCGTCTCTGCCTATGCGCTGGATCTGGACCCGCCGGATTTTCACGCGGTCGTCGAAATCTGGCTGGCGGGCGAGTGGTATCTCGTCGATCCGACCGGCCTTGCCCCGCTCGACGGTCTTGCTCGTATCGCCGTCGGGCGGGACGCGACAGACATCGCCTTCATGACCGTCTTCGGCAGCGCCGAACTGGTCGAACAACGCGTTTCGGTGGTCCGCCTCGATCCATGAGAACCGCTTGCCGACGACTGGCAAAGCGGCGTTCCCCTCTCTACACTATTGTCAGCACAGTGTTTTCGGAGAGGATATCTCATGGATCGTCGTAGGTTCATCGCTTCGGCTGGCGTCGCTGCCGTCATCGCTGGGCTCCGCTCTGGTGGCGCGTCTGCCGCCACCGCAGGCCCCGCCGCGGCAGACGACGCGAAGCTGAATGCCCTGTTCGACGAGATTTTCGTCGAGGCGCTCGACAGCTCGCCGGAATTCTGCACTGCGCTGGGTTTCGACAAGGGGGCCCGCGCCGGTGCGAAGCGCCGCCTCGACGACAATAGCGACGAAGAGATGCGTCGCGACCTGGCGCGTACGAAGCGGCGCCTGGCCCAGCTGGAAGCCTTTCCTGCCGCAAATCTGTCCGAAGCCGCAGCGCTCAATCGCGAGATCGTCCTCTATTCCCTGCGCAATGCCACGGTCGCGCCTGAGCGCTTTGGCATCGACAGCGTCATCCGGCCCTATCGGATATTCCAGCAGGGCGGGGCCTATTTCAGCGTTCCCGACTTCCTCAACGACGCGCATGTGATCGCGGATCGCACAGATTGCGAAGCCTATCTGGCGCGCCTCGACGCCTTCGGTCCCGTTCTCGACGTGGACACTCAAGTCCAGCGCGCGCGGTCCGAGCGGGGTTTCACCGCGCCGGATTTCTCGGTGGACCTCACGCTCGGGCAGCTTCGCAAGCTGCGTGACGTGCCTGCGGACCAGAGTCCGCTCGTTCGCTCCCTCCAGCGCCGGGCGACCGAAAAGGGCATCGAGGGCGATTTCGCGACCGTCGCGGCCCGTCTGGTGGAGCAGCGCATCTACCCGGCGCTTGATCGCCAGATCGCCTTGATGACCGACTTGCGGCGGACGACGCGCCCCGGTGCGGGCGTCTGGCGCCTTCCGGACGGGGAGGCACTCTATGCGGCCGCATTGGCACAGGCGACGACCACCAGCTTCTCCCCCGACGAGGTTCACCGCATGGGCCTCGAACAGGTGGCGGAGATCAGCGCGGAGCTCGACGCGATCCTCAAATCGCAAGGCTTTACCCAGGGCGGGGTCGGCGAACGCCTGACGGCCCTCAACAAGGATCCGAAACAGCTCTACGCCAATGACGCTGCCGGGCGCGCGGCCCTGATCGCATCGCTCAACGAGGGCGTACAAGGCATGTATGCGAAGCTCGGTCGCTATTTCTCACATGTGCCGACGGCGGCGCTGGAGATCCGCGCGGTGCCGGTGGAGATACAGGACGGCGCATCCAACGGCTATTACAAGCGCGCGACCCTCGATGGCTCCCGTCCTGCCATCTATTTCATCAACCTGAAGGATGTCGGCGACTGGCCGAAATATACGCTTCCTGCGCTGACCTACCATGAGGGTGTGCCAGGCCACCATCTGCAGATCAGTCTTGCCCAGGAATCGAAGGACATTCCGACGCTGCGCAAGATCAGTTTCTTCGGTGCCTATAGCGAGGGATGGGCGCTCTATGCCGAACAGCTCGCCGATGAGCTCGGCGGCTATGCCGACCCGGTGGAGCGCGCCGGTTATCTCCAGTCCTTCTTGTTCCGAGCGGCCCGCCTGGTCGTCGACACGGGGATCCACACGAAGCGCTGGGATCGCGACAGGGCAACCGCCTATATGGTGGAAACGACCGGTTTCGCGGCACCACGGTCACAGCGTGAAGTCGAGCGTTATTGCACCCAGCCCGGCCAGGCCTGTTCGTACAAGGTCGGGCACATGGCCTGGGTGCGGGCGCGGGAAAAGGCGGAGAAGCTGCTGGGCGACCGCTTCGACATCCGTCAGTTCCACGACGTCCTCAA
The DNA here is from genome assembly GCF_011044255.1 of Rhizorhabdus phycosphaerae. NCBI lineage: Bacteria > Pseudomonadati > Pseudomonadota > Alphaproteobacteria > Sphingomonadales > Rhizorhabdaceae > Rhizorhabdus > Rhizorhabdus phycosphaerae. Next base: position 1,210,388 of record NZ_CP049107.1, on the reverse strand, counting down.
GAACGGCGCGATGCCGCTGACGGTCATGGAGCAGCTGGTGGACCGCCGGAGTCAGGCCGGCCTGGCGCGCTGACGGGGAAAGCGGGGGGCCTGGATCAGCCTGAGCCCTTCGCCGTTGCGGCGCGGGCTCAGGCGAGGGCTGCCGACGCCGAGCGGCGGCGGCGCAGGCATTGGCCGATCAGCCCGAAGCCGAGGATGAACATCGCCCAGCTGGCCGGCTCGGGTGCGGTGCTGACGACGGCGGTGCCGACCGTCAGATTGTCGAACTCGAACCCGCCGCCCCCATTCTGGATGAGCTGGATTCGATTGAAGGCGCTGTCGCTGGCGAAGTTGAAGAAGGCATAAAGCTCGCCGCCATTGCCGCCGCCGAAGGGGTTCCCATAGTAGCTGTTGCTGAACGTCGGATCGCCCTGCAGCACCGACTGGAGCGAGTAGCTGCCCAGCAGGTTGTCATCATTATACAGGGCAACGGTGTTGTTGCCGTCCAGGGCCGAACCCCACAGGCCGAAATAGTTTACCGACTGCGACAGCTGGATCGTCGCGGGGCTGCCGTTGATGGTGCCGAACTGCCCTGTACCATTCGCGCCGCCATAGACATTGGCCGAACCGATGTTGATGAACCCCTCGGTGGTCGCGCCGGTGATCGATGTTCCGACGAAGTTGAACGAGGTCGGCCCGTTGGACAGCGCGTCGAGGTTGGCGACGCCGAAGCTGTAGCCGGACAGCCCTGCCGATGCCGAACCGGGCGCGGATACCGATAGAGTGATCGCAGCCTCGGCCGACGTGTGGGCGATAAAGGCTGCAAGTGCCAGGACGGCCATTCTGAACATACGCAACATAACCCCCACCATGCGAACTCCACCGCACGACGCCAGAGGCGTAGCATCAAGCGGGGCGTGGCGATAGAGGGAGCGATCGAGCGGCGGGTGGCAGCGTGGTCAACTCCTGCTATAGGCCGGATATGACCCTGATCGATCTCGACGTCTGGATCGGCAAGACCCTCTTCGTCCCGCCGATCGTGAAATTCTGCCAGGTGACCCGGCAATCTCAATATGCCGTATCGCGCCTGTTCTGGTTCATCACCGCGCTCGACCAGCTGCGGATCGCCACCTCGCTCACGTCGCAGATCATCGCTGGGCTGTTCAGCCTGTTCATGATGTTCACCGCGTCGATGCGCGCCGACATCCCGGCGTTCAGCATGCGCTGGTTCCGGATGCTGGCCCTCGTCATGCTGCTGCTCGACGTAGGATCGAGCATCTTCAGCGGGCAGTGGCGGGGCGTGGAGATCTGGCTGCTGGTACTGTTCGCGGAATATGCGGCGACCATCACCAATGTCCCGCCCGCCGACGAGAAGCGCAAGTCGTCGGTGTTGAAGCCGGATGCAATGAAGCGCTGAGTCGGCAACCCTATGCCGGGTCGAGGGTTGTCTGTCGCGACAGGAGGCTTTCCGATGCAGAAGCTGTTTCTACTGGCGGGGCTGGTCTGTTCCACGCTCGCCTTCCCTGCTTATGCCGATCAGGCGGCGATAACCACCGAACGTCCATTTGCCGACAAACCCTTTAAAGCGCAGGAAATTGCGCGGTTCGACAAGCCCTGGGGGATGGCCTTTCTTCCCGACGGGCGCCTTCTCGTGACGGAAAAGGCGGGCCGGCTGCTGCTGCTGTCGAGCGACGGGCGCCGCCGATCCGAGATCAGCGGAGTGCCGTCGGTGAATTCCGACGGGCAGGGCGCGCTCGGCGCGATTGCCGTCGATCCAGGCTTTGCGCGCAATGGCCTGATCTATTTCACTTATTCCTCTGCGGGCACGCCCAATGGGATCGAACTCCTCCGCGCCAGGCTGGAAGGCAACCGGCTTCTTGATCCGGTGGTTCTGTTCAAGGCGAAGCCCTTGATGACGGGCGGTCACTATGCCGGGCGTATCGCCTTCGATGCCCAGGGCCATCTTTTTCTCTCGCTGGGGGAGAGGCAGAAATTCACGCCCGCGCAGGACCCCAAGGCGACGCTCGGCAAAGTCCTGCGGCTGAACCGCGACGGAAAGCCGGCTGCCGGCAACCCGCTGGCGACGCAAGGCTTCGACGCGGCCGTGTGGAGCTATGGGCATCGCAACCCGCTGGGGCTGGATTTCGATGCCGAGGGACGCCTTTGGGAGGTCGAGATGGGACCCAAGGGTGGCGACGAGATCAATGTTGTCTTGCCCGGCCGCAACTATGGCTGGCCACTGGTATCCAACGGCGACCATTATGATGGGCGCCCCATTCCGGATCATCCCACCCGGCCCGACCTCGAGGCGCCGCGAGTGAGCTGGAACCCCTCCATCTCGCCCTCCGACATGGCGATTTACAAGGGCAAGCTGTTCCCGAACTGGCGGGGCAAGGCGATCATCAGCGCCCTGTCGGGCAAGATGATCGTCGTCGTCGACCTGGGCATGGAACGTTCGGCGGAGGTCGCCCGCTACGCGATGGGCGAGCGCATCCGTGCAATCGCCGAGGCCCCGGACGGAGCGCTATATGTGCTCGAAGACGGCAAAGACGCGAAGCTGTTGCGACTGGTCCCGCTAGGCTGATTTTCGAAGAGGCAGTGCTACCGGAGATAAGGAGAGCGGTGACGCCCCGCCCTGGAGGATGGCGGGGCGGGGCACGCTCAAGCACAAGCCGCCCCCAAGTGCGCGGAATTATGCCCTGCTGACTCCATAGCAAATTGGAGCCATCATCGCGAGCGAGATCATGGCTGCATAAGCACCCGTCGGGCTGTGGTCCGGCGAGAGCCTGTTCACGGAGGCGAGGATCATGGGGGACTTTTTGGCTCCACCGACGGCAGTCCTAAGCGTTGCCGTAACAACGCCGCCCCTAAATACTCGCTTCGCGCTCGGTGCAGCCGAAGCGCCCTATCGTGATACGGTCGATCGGGCGTCGAGCAGGGCGGCCAATGTGGCGATCAGCGTCGCCGCGCGATAGGGTTTTTGCAGGAACAGCACGCCTGCCGTCGCCGAAGCACAATCCTCCTGGCGATGGCCCGACGTCAGCAGGATCGGCATGTCCGGGCAGCGCGCCCTGACATGGGCGGCCAACGCCAGCCCATCCATCGGCCCGGGCATCCGGATGTCGGTGAAGATGGCGTCGATTTGCCGCGCGTCGAGCAGGCGCAGAGCATCCTCGGCATCTTCGGCCTGGACCGCCGTGTAGCCGGCCTCCTCGATCGCTTCCACCGCAAGCAGGCGGACGATCGCTTCGTCGTCGACGACGAGAATAACGGGCGGACGGCCGGAGGCCGCCTCGGTACGCAGGTTTCGCAACTTACTCTTCCACAACAAATGGAAGCCTGTGGATAAACCATTACGCTAGGGAAATCGACTCAGTGTCATTGCGGACATCGCAAGGGACGTAGGCCCTTCACCGCAAACATTTATTGGTACCGGTCGATTAGCCCTTCTTGCCCGGTCGGGGCAAAGCGTGGAGGGCGCCAGCGATGAGCGCGCCCACCGCGAACCCCACCAGCCCGGAGCCCGCAGCTGACAAAAGCCAGCCCACCGCACCGGCTACCGCAGGCAGGGCAGCCGCGCCGACCGAAGCCACATGGTGGATCATGTGAGCGGGCGCTTCCACGCCGAAGGTCTCCAGCCCATGGACGAGGATGCCTCCGCCGACCCAGATCATGGCCGCAGTACCGATGATCGACAGCCAGCGCATGATCACCGGCATCGCCTTGACGAGAGTGCATCCCAGCCGATGTGTGGCGGGCGACTTCGCGAGGTGCAGGCCGATATCGTCCATCTTCACGATCACGGCGACCACGCCATAGACGCCCACCGTGATGGCGATGCCTACCGCAGCCAGGACGGCGGCCATGGTCAGGATCGGCAGCGACGCCACCTCGGCCAGCGCGATCGCCATGATTTCTGCAGAGAGGATCAGGTCGGTTCGGATCGCGCCCGAAACCTGCTGTTTCTCCAAGGTTTCGGCATCGATAGTCGCGAGCCGGTCTTCGTCTTCATGTCCGCCCTTGATGGCTTCGATAACCTTCTCCGCGCCTTCGAAGCACAGATAGGCGCCGCCCAGCATGAGAAGCGGGGTTATCGCCCAAGGGGCGAAACGGCTGAGCAGCAGCGCGACCGGTAGCAGGATGAGCAGCTTATTCCGCAGCGATCCGACCGCGATCTTGCCGATGATCGGCAATTCCCGCTTCGGTGAGAGGCCGGTGACGTAGCTTGGCGTGACCGCGGCATCGTCGACCACCACGCCGACAGCTTTCGATCCCGCCTTACCCGCAGCGGCGCCGACGTCGTCGAGCGAGGCGGCAGCGAGCTTCGTCAGTCCAGCGATATCGTCGAGCAGCGCAACCAACCCCGAAGCCATGTTCGTCCTTTCACTCTGCCTTCGCCGGGCATCCTTAGAGCCAATCGAGAGGCGCACCAGTCCCCTGATCGCCTCACCCGTCCTTTCGTTCCCGCTTGCAACACTCGTCCCGTCTTTGCGTCGACCCTTGAAACGCTCTAAAGCCGGCAAGGTGCAGCGCCGTTCGCGAGATTCCGGACAAGCGACGACGCTCCGGCGGCGGTCGACGATGCCTGTCTGGGTGTCGCTGCTCCTCCGCGTCCTCATCGCCTTCCTGCTTCTGGCCATCGCGCTTGTGGGCCATTGGATCGACCGGGATGGGCTGCGCGACAATGTGGACGGCGTGATCAGCTTTCCCGACGTGCTCTATTTCACGATGATCACGATCACGACGGTGGGCTATGGCGACATCGTACCCGTCACCCAGCAGGCGCGTCTGTTCGACACCTTCGTGGTGACGCCGATCCGCTTGTTCGTTTGGCTGATCTTTCTTGGAACGGCCTATGAGTTTCTGTTCAAGCAAGTCTGGGAGAGATGGCGGATGAACCTGATTCAGCGGGGCTTGCACAACCATGTCGTCGTTGCGGGCTACGGTACGAGCGGGGCCGAGGCGGTCAGCGAGCTCATCCGGCGCGGCACGGACCCTTCGGCGATCGTGGTGATCGATCAGAATGGCAGCAGCCTGAGAGCCGCCGAGAGCAAGGGCGTGAACATCCTCGACGGGGACGCCACGCGCAATGCGACGCTCGAGGCGGTTCACGTGCAGCGGGCCCGCTCGATCATCGTCTCGGCGGGCCGCGACGATACCTCGATCCTGATCGTGCTGACGGCGCGCGGGCTCGCCCCGGATGTGCCGATCAGCGTCGTGATCCGGTCGGAGGACAATGAGGCGCTGGCACGGCAGGCGGGCGCCGGGACCGTGATCAATCCCGCAAGCTTCGCCGGCCTGCTGTTGGCCGGATCGACCCATGGTCCCCATATCGCCGATTATATGGCGGACCTGGCCAATGCCGACGGGCGCGTCACCCTGCGTGAGCGGGCTGTCGAAGGAAGCGAGATCGGCCAGCCGCTGTCCGGGATCGGTACCGGCCTCGGCCTGCGGATTTACCGCGATGATCGAGCCTTCGGTTTCTGGGAACCGGAGACGGCCCAGTTGCAGAGCGGAGACCAGATCGTCGAGGTCGTCCCCCGGACCGGTCCGCGCTACGACGGTGCTGCCGGCAGATGACGTCCGCCGCGCCGCTCGCGCCGGAAGCGCCGAAAGCCTGATTCAGGCGATGGCCATGGCGACCGCTTCCGCGACCTTGATCCCATCGACCGCGGCCGACAGGATGCCGCCGGCATAGCCAGCGCCCTCACCGGCGGGGAAAAGTCCGGCGACATTGAGGCTCTGGAAGTCCTTGCCTCTCGTGATCCGGATCGGGCTGGACGTACGCGTCTCAACGCCCGTCATGATGGCATCGGGATGATCGTAGCGCGCGATCTGCCGGCCGAATATCGGCAGCGCCTCGCGAAAGGCCTCGATCACGAAATCGGGCAGGCACTCCGACAGGTCGGTCAGCTTCACGCCCGGCTTGTAGGATGGGAGGACTTCGCCGAACTCGGTCGACGGCCGTTGCGCCAGCAGGTCGCCGACCTTCTGGCCGGGCGCGTCATAGTTGGAGCCGCCGGCGACAAAGGCCATTTCCTCGAGCCGGCGCTGCAACGCGATGCCGGCGAGCGGATGGCCGGGATAGTCCCGCTCGGGTGAGATGCCGACGACGAGGCCGGAGTTGGCGTTGAACTCCTTGCGCGAATATTGGCTCATCCCGTTTGTCACCACGCGGCCGACCTCGGAGGTTGCGGCGACCACGCGGCCGCCGGGGCACATGCAGAAGCTGTAGACGGTGCGGCCGTTGGAGCAGTGGTGGGAGAGGGCATAGGCGGCTGCACCCAGGTCAGGGTGCCCCGCGCAGGTGCCGAAGCGGGCTCTGTCGATCCAGCTCTGCGGATGTTCGATGCGGACACCGATCGAGAAGGGCTTGGCTTCGATATGGACGCCGCGCTCGTAAAGCGCCTCGAACGTGTCGCGCGAGCTGTGCCCCACCGCGAGGACGACGTGGCGCGTGGCAAGATATTCGCCACCGTCGAGATGCAGGCCCTGCAACTGGCCGTCTTTGATATCGAAGTCGACGACCCGCTCACCGAACCGATATTCGCCGCCGAGGTCTTCTATCGTGGCACGCATATTCTCGACCATCGAGACGAGCCGGAAAGTGCCGATATGCGGGTGCGCCTCGGTCAGGATCTCCTCGGGGGCGCCGGCTTTAACGAACTCCGTCAGGACCTTGCGGCCGAGATGGCGCGGATCCTTGATCTGGCTGTACAGCTTTCCGTCGGAAAATGTCCCCGCCCCACCTTCGCCGAACTGGACGTTCGATTCCGGCGTCAGCACGCTCCGTCGCCACAGACCCCAGGTATCCTTGGTCCGTTCGCGGACGATCTTGCCGCGCTCGAGGATGATCGGGCGGTAACCCATCTGCGCGAGGATAAGACCGGCGAAGAGGCCACAGGGGCCAGCGCCGATCACCACCGGGCGGGGCGCATTCGCCGGGGCCTGTCGGACCGGACGATAGTCGGTGTCCGGGGTCGGGCGGACATGGCTGTCTCCGGCGAAGCGGGCAAGCACGGCCACTTCATCGGTCAGGGTCACGTCGACCGAATAGACCATCTGAATGGCGGACTTGCGGCGAGCGTCGTTGGCGCGCCGGGCAATGGTCCAGCCGAGCATTTCGTCCGGCGCAATGCCGAGCCGTTGGAGGATCGCAGCGGGCAGCGCTTCGGCCGGATGGTCCAGCGGCAGCTTCAGTTCGGATATGCGGAGCATGCTGCGCCTTTACGTGGCCTGCGGCGTCACGGCAACGGCGGAGGGGGCAGAGGCGGCGTCAGTCGGCGGATCGCCAGAAGCGCTTGACATCGAGCAGCCGGGTCACATTCTTCCGGGCGCGGGACAGGCGCTTGCGGCGCCATCCGGGACGCCTGACGACCTCCGCCCAGGGGATGTTCCATTGCGCGGCCAGATGACCGGCATCGGTCTCGTCGTTCAGTTCGCCCAGAAGGTCCTGAATGTCCTCCAGCGCGGAGAGCATGTCCTCCATCCGGGTCCGCGCCTTGCGGCCTGGGTAGAGGGCAACGAAGAACTCCGTCGCATAGCGGAGTTTCTTGGCGTCCTTGCGCAACTGGTGGAGCTCTTCCGGGCCATGCTTGGCGAGGGACTTGCCTCGGCGCTTGATGCGCTTGCGCAGCCTGTCGAGCCGTTCGGCGGCGAAGACGGGGAGTGCGCCCGACACGGATCCGGCTTCGCCCGAGCGCCAGCCGCCCACCGTAAGCCATTCCACCAGCTCCAGCGGCAGAAGACGCGCGCGGGCGCTGTCGAGGGTTTCGCCCAGTGTCGCGACGGCCTCCGCCCTGATGGCCGTCAGGCGCATGCGCTCCGCTTCGCCCAGTCGGGGCAGCAGCACGTCGATCTCGCGCAGCGGGCTCCATTGCGCCGTGAGCCACCGCAGGTCCTCGATGAACTGCGCAGTTCGCGGGTCGTCACGCAGCAGGGGCGAGAAAATCCAGAAAGCACTGCGCAGGCGCCTGAGCGCAATACGTGCCTGATGGACAGGCCCTGCCGCACCCTGTGCGAGGAAGCGGCTCTCGTTGAGTCGATATTGGCGGAGGCAGGACGCCGCGATCGCCGCGAAGGCCTCGGACGGCGTCATGTCTCGGGACAGCCTGACCGGATCGGCCCGGACGGCACCGTCCAGCTTGTGGTCGATCAGCCGAAAGCCGCGATCCGATTTGGATTCCACGCCGAGCCGCACCTTGCAGCGCTCAGCGATCGCTCGGGCGAGGGTGAACAAGGCGGACGCATCGCCCTCGACGAGCTCCAGTTCGATCTCGCACAGCGGCAGCTCACGCTCGCCCGCCAAAACGGCGCCGCTGTCGCACGCTATTTCGATGCGCGCACCGAGCTGATCGCACCGGCCGACACGGCGATCCACGTCGGTGGTGAACAAGGGGCCTATGCGCTCGATAACATCGGGTCCGAACAGCGTGCCGATCGGACCGGCGTCCTCCCCCAGCGACAGCTGGTGTTCGGCAAGAGCCTTTTCCCATTCGCCGCGGGCGAACAGTCCGGTCGACGGTCCTGAGGCGGCCTTCACCGTCTGGACGAGGTCGCCGTCCTCCGAGCGGATGCGCAGCACGAAACCCTCGCTCGCGAGCCTTCGCTCCGGCGTGTCGAAATAGGTCGCGCGCAAATGCTGCCTGCCCCAGACGGCGACCGGGATGGGAGAGCCACGATCGACCAGTGTGTCGCAGTCCGAGATTTCGCATTCGAGCTTGAGCTCGAGCTCGAAGGCCGTGCCGGTCATGTGCGGGACCCCTTATACCGTCGCCTTGTACCAAGCGCGCGGCCGATTGTCATGGCATTGCTATCGATCAAAGCGGCGGATGCGCGGCAGCGAGTGCTTCGCCGCGCTTTCCGGGGCGCGGTCGATGCGCGGCGAGGCAGGCCAGAACGCCCATCACCAGCAGCAGGAAAGCGGCAGTTTCGGGCAGCGTCGGAAGCCGCCCTTCCCACAGACAGGCATAGATGATCGCGAACAGGGTCTCGAACAGGATCATCTGGCCGACGAGGGTGAGCGGGAGAAGGCGGCTCATCCGGTTCCACAGGGCATTGCCGATGATCGACGCGAAGATGGCGATGCCGGCGGACACGAGGGCGAGGCGCATCCATGAAGAGGCGTCATGCGACGTGTCTTCGAGCAGTGGCAACAGCGGCACCATGAGCAGGGCGATGCCGCCGGTGACGACGCCCGTGAGCAGCGACCAGTCATGCTCGCTGACATGCTCGAGCCGGTTCAGCCAGCGGGCATTGCCTACCGCAAAGCAGGTCCACGACAAGAGCGCGCCGATGGCGGCGAGTAGCCCGAGCAGACGTGTGGCGCCTGCCGCGCCATCGGCCGGAAGCATCGCTTCCCAGCCGATGCAGGCGGCGCCCGCGACGCAGAGCAGAAGCGAAGGGATGAGGCGTGTCAGGGGAACCGCACCTTTGTCGCGGCTGCCGATGATGGTGATCGTCACGGGCAGGAAGCCGACGACCAGCGAACTCAGCGCGATGCCGGCCATCTGCACGGCGGAAGCCAGCAAGACATAATAGACGACATTGCCGGCAAGCGCGAGCCACAGCAGGCCGAACCATTCGTGGCGGCCGAGATGCGGGCGGAGCCGGTTCCAGCGCGGTGCGATCAGCAGCAATGCGATCCCACCATAGAAAAGGTAGCGCGCTACCGATTGCTGGAGCGGGCCGAAATCGCCACAGAATTCCGGCGCGACGAAAACGAGACCCCATAGCGCACCCGCGGCAACGCCATAGAGCGTGCCGGTGAGGGTAGAACCGGCGATCAAGGCGCGGAACGTGCCGGCTGGCGCTTCGCCATCATGCGAAAGGATCGTCGATCGATGCCGGCGGTCTGGAGAACCAGCGAGGCCCGTCCGGGGTCATGTAGAAGCAATCCTCGATCCTGACACCGAAGGCCCCCGGTATGTAGATGCCGGGCTCGTTCGAGAAGCACATGCCGGGAGCGAGCGGGGTGGTCTCGCCATGAACGAGGTTGACCGGCTCGTGGACGTCCATGCCGATGCCATGGCCCGTGCGATGCGAGGTGCCCGGCAGCTTATAGCCCGGGCCATAGCCGAGCTTTTCATAATGGCGCCGCACGGCGTCGTCGACCGAACCGGCGGGCGCGCCGACATTTGCGGCCTGCATCGCGATCTCCTGACCGCTGCGCACCTGATCGAACAAAAGGCGCTGCCGCTTGTCGGCGGGGCTGCCGAAGACCATGGTCCGTGAAATGTCGGCCTGATAGCCATGGATACTCAGCCCGGCGTCGAACAGGATGATCTCCCCGTCGGCGACGCGGCGCGGCGTGGCCGATCCATGCGGATAGGCGCTGGACTCGCCGATCAACACCAGCCCCTCATCGGCAGTGGCGCCCAGCGCGCGCACCGTCGCGAGGAGCATCGTGCGCAGATCCTGCTGGCTCATACCGCGTTCGATCTGGGGAGCGATGTGGCGATAGGCGGCGACCTGCACATCGGCGGCCAACTGCATCAGGGCGACCTCGGCCGGCGACTTGATCATGCGGCAACCGCGCACGACCGGATTGGCGGAGACGATCTGCACGTCGGGCGAGGCCTGCCGCAGGCCGTTTACCGCGAAGAAGCGGACCGTTTCCTCAACTCCGATAGTCGCCTTGTCGAGCTTCCGCTCGCGCAGGAAGCCGGCGATGAGGGCGCTGGGGCTTTCATCTTCCTGCCACACGCGCACGTCCGCCGGCACGGCCAGGCTCTCGCGGATTGATGGCTCCTCGAAGGCGGGGGTGACGACGAGGATATCGCCATCGGCCGGGATTAGGGCGGCGGTCAGCCTTTCGCTTCGCCACCAGTCGATCCCGGTGAAGTAGAGCAGCGAGGATCCGGCTTCTACGAGGATCGCGCCGATGCCCTGGGCCTGCATGAGACGCTGCGCCTTGGCGAGACGGGCGCGATGCTCCTCCGGCTGGATCGGCCTCACATTGCCGGTCATCGGCGCCAGACCCTTGGCTGCATCTTTCGCCCAGGCGGGGAGGGTGACCATCGAAGACAGGCCAAGCAGCCCGGATCCGAACAGGAATTGACGACGATTGGCGCGCAGCTGCATGCTTACCCCCTTGAAAACACAGCGGTCATAGCGAGCCACGAGGATCAAGGCGAGGGCGCGCGGCGCCTCCGCTGCAGCGGCGCAGCGTCAGGGTGCTTCGCTATGGCCTATGCTGTCGCGGACCCGGCCATATTGGCCACCCCAATCATCGGTCATGGCGACCCGCACGTCCCACAGCTCGGGGAAGAAGCGGTGCTTCGCGCCGGCCTGCAGCAGGTCGACCGAGCGACCCTTCAGCGACGCCGCGCCCATGCCGATCGACCGGTGGATTAGGAAAAGATGGTGCCAGCGGAACTTGCCGAACAGTTCGTCGAACTCGATCAGCGCCTCCGCCACCGCATAGGCGGCGTCGTGGCGATAATCCTCATCATAGATCGAGCGGACCGTGCGCCCCTCGGCGACCAGGTAGCGCTGCTCGAAGCTGCGCCATAGCTCGGGCACCAACTTGAGCAGGATGCGGAAGCCCGGGGATTCCTGCCCGCTGCCATTGCCGAGCTGCAGACGTATTTCCTGATATTCCTTGGGTGACATGGTTTCCAGCAGGTCGAGCTGGTCGGTCATCAGCCGCATGATCCGGTGGCAGCGCCCGAGCAGTGTGACCACGCGGTGCGTTTCGCCCGCCTTGAGATAGTCGTCCACGTCCAGCAGCGTGTAGGCCATGAGCTTCATCCAGAGCTCCTCGACCTGATGGACGACCTGAAACTGAAGCTCGTCGCGATTGCACAGTTCGTCGAAGGGCTTCTGGCAGGCCAGCAGTGAACCGGTCTTCAGATAAAGTTCGTAATCGAGCGCCTCGGGCGCCTGCATGAGCGCATAATATTTCTCGCGGTCCATCGCATCGTCCCCTCATCCGGTAGCCACGCCAGTGTAGCATCCGAGGTCCGGGACATTGTCCGCATAATCCTCCTTCATTTCGCGGGCTGGAGAACGATGGTGCTTTCAATGCGCCGCTCGGCCACCTACCGTCCTCTCGAACCGGTGATTCGAAGATTGGATCGAAATGGCCCTGGATCAGGTTGATCATCGTCTGCTGGCGGCGCTGGAGGGCGATGCAAGGCTGTCTTTCTCGAGCCTGGGCGAGATGGTCGGTCTGTCCAAGACACCGTGCTGGAAACGCGTCCAGGCGCTCGAGCAGGCGGGCGCGATCCGGGGCTATCATGCCGCGCTCGACGCTGCTGCGCTCGGCCTGGGAACGGCGGCGTTTGTCAGGATCAGCGTGCGGTTCGACAAGCATGCCGAGTTCGAGAAGGCCGTGCGGGCCCATCCGATGATCCTGTCCTGCCATGCGACCGTCGGCGATACCGATTATCTGGCGCACATCCTGGCCCGCGACATGACCGACCTCGACGAATTCCTGAGATCCGAGCTCTGGCGGCTTCCGGGCGTGGAGCGCTTCACCACCACCATCGCGATGCGCGAGATCAAGACCGCCGGTTCGCTGGCGGCCAACGCGGCGAGAAAAAGATGAGCGATCTGCGCGGACTCTATCCCGAGATAGAGCCTTATGAGACGGGGCTGCTCGACGTCGGTGACGGGCATAATATCTATTTCGAGCGGGTCGGCACCCGGGGCGGGAAGCCGGCGGTGTTCCTGCACGGCGGACCTGGTTCGGGCTGCTCGTCCGACCATCGCAGGCTGTTCGACCCCGAACGTTATGACGTGCTGTTGTTCGACCAGCGCGGCTGCGGTCGATCGACCCCCCATGCCAGCCTGCACGCCAATACGACCTGGCATCTCGTCGAGGACATCGAACGGCTGCGGATCATGGTCGGGGTCGATCGGTGGATGGTGTTCGGCGGCAGCTGGGGCTCCACGCTAGCCCTCGCTTATGCGCAGCGATTTCCCGCGCGCGTCAGCGAGCTCGTCCTGCGCGGGGTGTATACGGCCACGCCGGAGGAAATACGCTGGTATTATCAGCTGGGCGTCTCGCAGATGTTCCCGGACAAGTGGGAGGGCTTCCTCGCGCCTATTCCCGAACAGGAGCGGGGCGATCTGGTCGCGGCCTATAATCGCCGGCTCACCGGCGACGATCCCGTCGAACAGCTGAAAGCGGCACGTGCCTGGAGCCGGTGGGAAGGGCAGACGATCACGCTTATGCCCAGTCCGGCGCTCGACGCGCAGCATGGCGACGATCATTTCGCGATCGCCTTTGCCCGGATCGAGAACCATTATTTTCACAATGATTGCTGGCTCGAGCCGGGTCAGCTGCTGCGCGATGCGGGACGGTTGCGGGGCATTCCGGGTCTGATCGTCCATGGCCGCTACGATATGCCCTGTCCCGCGCGCTACGCATGGGCGCTGCACAAGGCCTGGTCCGACGCGGATTTCCATCTCGTCGAGGGCGCCGGACATGCCTATTCGGAGCCGGGCATATTGGACAAGCTGATCAGGGCAACCGACGGCTTCGCGAACAAGGAGAGGGAATGAACGCTTTTCTGCGGCGCAAGCCGATCGGCGGGGGAGCACCGCGCGCGGATCGGCTGCCACCGACATTGTCATGGCCGCATCTCGTCGCGCTCGGTGTCGGCGCGATCGTGGGAACCGGAATCCTGACGCTGATCGGTGTCGGCGCGGACCGGGCGGGCCCTTCGGTCCTGCTGTCCTTCGGCATAGCGGGCGCGGTCTGCGCCTGCGCCGCGCTGGCCTATGCCGAACTGGCGGCCATGCTTCCCGCCTCGGGCAGCGCCTATAGCTACAGCTACTCTGCCCTCGGCGAGATTTTCGCCTGGGTCGTCGGATGGAGCCTGATCCTCGAATATTCGCTGGTCGTGTCGACCGTCGCGGTCGGCTGGTCTGGCTATGCCTCTCCGCTGCTGGGAGGATTGGGATTTCCCATGGCCCTGACCCAGGGGCCGGAAATGGGTGGCATCATCAATCTGCCGGCCATCTTCATCATTGCCGTGGTGACGGGACTGCTGCTGCTGGGCACGCATGAGAGTGCGCGGGTCAACACCATATTGGTCATCGTCAAGATCGCGACATTGTCACTGTTCGTCGCCGTAGCCCTGCCGCAGTTCGATGCGGCCAACCTCACGCCCTTCATGCCCTATGGTTTCGGGGCATCGCCCGGGCCCGATGGCATCCAGCGCGGCGTGATGGCGGCCGCAGCGATCATCTTCTTCGCCTTCTACGGCTTCGACGCGATATCGACCGCGGCCGAGGAGACCAAGCGCCCCGAGCGCGATCTCGCGATCGGGATCGTGGGGTCGATGCTGGCCTGCACGGTGATCTACGTCCTGGTGGCCGCTGCCGCGATCGGGGCGGTTCCGTTCAAGGGCTTCGCCGACAGCCCCGAGCCGCTTGCCCTCATCTTGCGCGAGCTTGGCCGCCCCGGCGTTGCCCGCACGGTTGCAACCGCGGCGGTCATCGCGCTGCCGACAGTGCTGCTGGCCTTCCTCTACGGGCAGAGTCGGATCTTCCTGGCCATGGCGCGGGATGGTTTCCTGCCCGCCTCGCTCGCCAAGATATCGAAGCGGGGAACCCCGGCGCGCATCACCACCGCAACGGCGATCCTCGTCGCCGTTCTCGCGGGGCTGCTGCCGATCGGCGAGATCGCCGCGCTGGCCAATGCGGGGACGCTGATCGCGTTCATGGCCGTGGGCGCCTGCCTGATCGTCCTGCGTCGCCGTAGCCCGGACCTGAAGCGCCCGTTCCGAACCCCGGCCGGGCAATTGGTGGGCCTCGGAGCGGTGCTGGGATGCCTTTACCTGTTCATCAGCCTGCCGCTGCAGACCCTGCTCTGGTGCCTTGCCTGGAACGCGGTGGGGCTGCTGATCTATCTCGTCTACGCGCGTCACCACAGCCTTCTCGCGCGTGGCGAGCAAGAAGCGGGAAGCGCCTGAGCCGAACCATCTGCCAGTCATAGCCGCATGGACGATCCGACCGGCTATGACTGGCATGCAATAGCGAAGACGCTCGATGCGCGCGGTTGGGCGAGGTTGCCGAAACTGCTCGATCCGGCGCACTGCATTGCGCTTGCGGCCCTGTACGACGAGGGGCGGCTTTTCCGTTCGACGGTGACGATGGAGCGGCACGGCTTCGGCAGGGGCGAGTATCGATATTTCGCCTATCCGCTCCCGTCCGCCATCGCGGCCCTGCGAACCGCGCTGTATCGCCAGCTGGCACCCGTGGCCAATGGCTGGGCCGCTGCCGAGGGGCGGGGCGAGCGCTATCCGGCGGAACATGAGGCTTATCTGGAACGCTGTCGGGCCATGGGGCAGGATCGACCGACGCCGCTGCTCCTCCGCTATGCGGCGGGCGATTTCAATCGTCTCCATCAGGACGTCTATGGCGCGGAAAGCTTTCCACTGCAGGTCGCAATCCTGCTGTCGCAGCCCGAAGAGCATTTTACCGGCGGCCAGTTCATTCTGACCGAGCAACGCCCGCGGATGCAATCGCGCGTGGAGAGCGTCGCGCTGCGGCAGGGGGACGGCGTAGTCTTCGCTGTTTCACATCGCCCCGTCGCCGGAAGCAGGGGGTATTATCGGGCGAATATGCGGCATGGAGTCACTACCGTCGAAAGCGGGTGCCGATCCTGCCTGGGCATAATCTTCCACGACGCCGCCTGAACGGGCTCAGCGAAATCCCATCGGCTCCGCCGAAGCAAGGGCCCGCCTGCCTTCCGTCAGCAAGATGTCGAGCTTCGCCGAGGGGAGACCCGAATCGAAGGCGAGGCCGAAGCGGCTGCCCTTGACCCAGGCGGTGCGGCCGAGCAGCTCGTTGCCCTTGCACACGACCCACACGATCTCGCCGGGGTCTGGCGGATCGTCGGCATGAACGAGTGCGCCCTTGCGCGACAGATCCAGTATGTGGATCGGCATTGGTCTGCCATTGGCCAGCAGGGTCGCCTTCAGATAAACCCTGGTACGCGCATCCTGTCGCGCGTCAGGCCGTCCTCGGAACCCCAGAGCGGTGGCTAAAGACATGGTACGCATTCCTTACGCGCCGCCCGAAAGCCATGGCGGCATGTAAGGAGGTAGCTCCCGCCCGGTAGCAGCGGGTTAGTGTAACTGGTGAATGGCGCGCTAACGCTTTTTCAACTTATGGCTCACATCAGCGCCAGCGCCGCGAGGGCGGCGACCAGCAGTCCCGACATCAATATCCAGACGGCCCATCGTTGCGCAGGGCGCCGTTGCACGGGGATAAGAGCGCCCACCTCTTCGGGATGATCGACGGCTGGCCGATCGGCGGCGTCGACCTTCACTATATCGGCGATGGCCGAGGCGAGGGCGGGGCATTCCACCGCCAGGCGATGGCTGCTCGCGGCCGCCATGCCCAGTTCCTCGATACTCAGGGGGCTGCCAAAGCGACATCCGGCGCGGTTATCGGCGATCCACATGACCTCGGCTTCGCGCCATCCGACCAGTGGAACCTCGAGTATGATCTGCGCGCCGGGGACGAGGCCGCCGGCATTGGATGCCATCAGCCCTTCCTGGGAAATATCGGTGAGCGTAATGCCATCGATGCAATCCCCATCAGGGCGGGCGCCGTCGAGCGTCATGCGAAGCCGCGCCTGCTGATGGATGGCGACACGGCGTTTCTGACGACGCTCGGCAGGAAAGGAGTCGAAGCTGTTCATAGGGCTCCCTGGGTCGGCGAGGTTAAGGCGCCAGCCCCCGATGTCGCCATATGAAACTAGTTTATCCCCGGTTTTGCGCCGACTCGGGTGTTTCCCCTAGCTGGAAAGCGAGAAGGCAGGTGCACCGACGCCCATCTGTCGGACGTCGGAAGCCTTGCTATTGGCAGCGGATGCCGGCTGCGGCATTGCTGCACATATGAGTGCCGACCCAGCCGCCGACGTCGAGACGCAGTCCTCCTCGCCGCTGCGCATACCGATCTTCCGGGCGATCTGGCTGTCTTCCATGGCGTCCAATTTCGGCGGGTTGATCCAGTCGGTCGGGGCGGCGTGGATGATGACGTCGCTGTCGGGTTCGCCCAAGATGATCGCGCTCGTCCAGACATCGACGGTGCTGCCCTTCATGCTGCTGTCGCTGCTGGCGGGCGCGGTTGCGGACAATCTCGACCGGCGCAAGGTGATGCTCGTTGCCCAAGGGGCGATGCTGGCCCTGTCGGCGCTGCTCGCCTTTTTTGCGTGGCGGGGCTGGCTCGATCCGTGGCTCTTGCTGGGCTTCACCTTCCTGATCGGGTGCGGGACTGCGATGGCCGGACCGGCCTGGCAGGCGACCGTAGGTGACATCGTTCCAAGGGCGCTGCTGCCCAAAGCCGTGGCGCTCAATTCGACCGCGTTCAACCTGGCTCGGACGGCGGGGCCGGCGCTGGGCGGTGCGATCGTAGCAGCGGCGGGCGCAGCGGCTACCTTCCTTATCAACAGCCTGTCCTATCTGGGCCTGATCGTCGTCCTGCTGCGCTGGCGTCGCCCCGTGGCGGAACGGGTGCTGCCGCCGGAGGGCCTGTTGGTCGCGATGGGAGCGGGGCTCCGCTATGTCGCAATGTCGCCAAATCTGCGGGTGGTGGTCATGCGCGCCACCCTGTTCGGGCTTACGGCCAATGCGGTCTCCGCCCTGATGCCGCTGATCGCCCGCGACCTCGTTCAGGGCGGAGCGCTGACCTTCGGTTCGCTGCTCGGCGCCTTCGGTGTCGGCGCGGTGTTCGGCGGGCTGGGTTCGGGCTATCTGCGCAGTCATGCGTCGACCGAGACGATCGCCCGGATAGCCTCGGTCGGGCTCGCCATAGGTACCGCCGTTACGGCGGTGAGCGGAATGCTCCCGCTGACCTTCGCTGCGCTCATGCTCAGCGGGGCGAGCTGGGTTCTGGCGCTGTCGACCTTCAACATCTCGGTCCAGCTTGCCTCGCCGCGCTGGGTCGTGGCGCGGGCTCTGTCGGTCTATCAGATGATGGCTTTCGGCGGCATGGCGGTCGGGGCATGGCTGCTTGGGCTGATCGCAGAGCAACATGGGGTGATGCTCAGCCTGCTGCTGGCAGCGGGCGGGCAGGGTGTGGTGCTTTTGTTCGGCATCTTGTCGCCGCTGCCGCAGGTCGAAAACGTCAATCTCGATCCGTTGAGCCAGTGGCGCGAGCCGGATGTCGCCTTGCCGATCGAACCACGCAGCGGCCCGGTTGTGGTGACGATCGAGTATCGCATCGCCGACGGCGACATCGCACCATTTCTCGCGGCGATGACCGAACGGCGGCGGATAAGAAGGCGGGACGGCGCGCGCGGCTGGTCGCTGCTGCGCGATCTCAACGAACCGCAGCTCTGGGTCGAGCGCTACCATGTCGCCACCTGGTACGACTATATCCGGCACAACCAGCGTCGGACGCAGGCCGATGCAGAAAATAGCGCCCTGCTGTCCGGCCTGCAGCAGGCAGACATTCCGATCCGGGTCCATCGGATGATCGAGCGGCAGACCGGCTCGCTGCCTCATGCGCGGCGTCATGATCCCGTTACTATGGATGCGCGGATGAACGACCCCGCAGCGTGAAATCTATTCAGCTCTTCGATCGCAGAAGAGCTGCCTCGCGCTCGTACATCTCCAGTATCTTCAAATGAAGAAGACGCGCGGTCTCGCTCTGTGCCTGCTCTGCGGCAAGACGAGCACGCTCGATGCGCTGCGCATAATGCGTCAGTTTTGAATCGTTTATTTCTATCATCGCCCTGGAACCGTTGGAGGTCCTTCAACAGTCCCAATATCAGTATTGGCCAACAACGGCGGTAAACAAAGGTAAACTCGCCACTTTGGTCACCCATTGTTCAGCTTCGCCGCTATAAGCCTTGGACAACAGGGCGTTTTCGGTAACAGCAAGCAGAGATTCTGAAGTGCCCATCACGGATATTCATCAGCTCCGACGCGAAGCGGAGAAGGCGCGAATCCTGGCGAACAACGCCTTCACCGAGGGTGAGCGGCAACAGCTGCAGGACGTCGCATCCAGTCTGGAACGGGAAGCGACGCTGATCGAGCTGGAAGCCAGGCGCCAGTCTGTTCGCTGGCAGGCCGGAGAGCAGCGCGCGTGACGCCTTGCCCTTCAGGCGGTGATCGGCATCGAAATCTCGATATGGTATCCAAACCAGCGTCATTGATTCAAATATCACGCAGTTCTGCCCTGAATGCCGCCTTTTCTGTGTACAGAGTGATGATCACTGCTTAGCTTCTCTCCTCTTCAGAAGGGAGCGGCTCATGAAGCTAGAGGGTCAGGCGGTTCTGGTTACGGGTGCCCAGCAGGGCATTGGCCGGGCGATAGCGATAGCGTTCGCGGAAGCGGGCGCGGATGTCGCCATCAACTATTATGACGATCGGGAGGCTGCCGAGGAGGTCGCGTCGGTCGTCCGCGCGGCAGGCAGAGAGGCCGTGCTGATCCAGGGCGATGTCGCCGACTGCGCCACGCATGCGGCATTGGTCGCGGAGGCGGTGCAGGGCCTGGGGCGGCTCGACCATCTGGTCAACAATGCCGGCATTTATCCCCGAGCATCCTTGCTGGAGATGTCGTCCGAGACCTGGGACCGTACGCTAGATACCAATCTCAAGGCCAGTTGCTTCATGGCGCAGGCGTTCGGTCGCTATATGATCGAGGCTGGTCGAAGCGGCTCGATCGTCAACATGGCGTCGCTCGCTGCGCAGGGCTGGCCGAATTCCTCGGCCTATACCAGCTCAAAGGGCGGCATCATCGCGCTGACCCGCACCCTGGCGATGGAACTCGCTGACCATGGTGTGCGGGTGAACTGCATCTCGCCTGGAGTGATCGACACGGCGCAGCCGCGCGGCGGCTATAGCGAGGAGCAGCTTGCGGAACTGGTCAAGGGCACCTTGGCCAAGCGCATGGGCACCGCAGCGGAAGTGGCGAGCGTCGCACTGTTTCTCGCCAGCGATGCGTCGAGCTTCGTCAACGGGCAGAATATCCACGTCAACGGTGGGGTGTTCATGGCCTGAAGGATGCGGGGTGGCCGTGGCCACCCCGTTCCAGAAGTCAGGCGGCTTCGGACGTCACGAGCTCGACTGCAGCGTCATAGCTTTCGGCGAGCTTGCCGGCCTCGAGCGCGAGCTCTTCGCGCTCCTGATGGACGATCCGCAGGACATTGGCGAGGAAGGTCTGGCGCCAGGCGTCGCGTTCCTCCCGGACGTCCACGTCGGGAATGTAGGCGGCGATATCGGCCCGCGTCACCGGGGCGCCCTTTTCCATGAGGCGCTGCATCGTATCGATCTGGTCGTGCATCACCGCGACTTCCCCGGCGAGGGCCATGGTGATCGCCAGGACCTTGTCTATCGCCGGATCCTGGAAATATTGCGGCCGCTCGCCCTTGGCCTTCTTGCGCAGTTCGATGGTGGTATCGGTCATGTCGTGCTCCGTGGATGCTGGGTGAGGGCGGGGATCAGGCGGCCTTGCGGACGCCCCATACCCACCACGCGCCACCACCGCCGAAGTCGCCGCCCTGGAAGACCCGGGTGCGGCGCGCCTCCTCAGCTTCGAAGGCGCTCGGCTGATAGGCTTCGAAGGCGAGCGCCGGGTCGAAGCCGGTTTCGGCTGCGACCTCGGCGGCTTTCAGTTCGTGGCTGGCGCCCCAATATGGCTCGTTGTTGTTGCGCGTGTCCCAGTCGAGCATGAAGGCGTCGTAGAGCGGCAGGTCGCGGTAGGGCGGCGTTTCCGCATGGACAACGAGCCCGCCCGGCGCGAGCAGGCGGTTGGCCTCGCGCATGATCCGACGGATCGCGACATGGCTCGTCTCATGGACGAGGATGTGGCTTACGATCAGGTCGAAATGACCGTCGGGGAAGTCGGTCGATTCCGCATTTTGCTGGCTGAAATGGACGGTCTTGCCGAGCGTGCGGGCGCGAGCATGAGCATAGCGGAGCATCGGCGCGCCGACGTCGATGCCGTAGACTTCCGCCTCTGGGAAGGCATCGCAATAAGGCAGGGTCGAGTGGCCGACCGAGCAGCCCATGTCGAGGATGCGGCGCGGGCGGAAATCGGGATGATTGGCCTTGATCCAGGCGATCGTCGTGTCGCCGATGTCCGAGTTGAACGGGCCCATCCGTCCCATGGCATAGATGTAGACAGCCCGGTCATAGGTCGCGCCATTGGCGACGTCGTCGGTGGTGAACTCCGAATGATAGCCGCCCGGCATGCAGTGGATGTCGACGGCGCTGTGATAGCGCGGGGTTTCAAGAGCCGGATCGAGGCGCAGGGTGCCGCCGGTGTCGGGAAGCTCCGCCTGGCTGGCTTCGATCAGATCGGGAAGCTGTCGCTCAACCGAAAGCTGGACCGACTTCCACATCATCTCCTGGCTGTTGCGCTGGAGGGCGCTCCAGAAGTTGAAATAGGGTTCTTCGGCCATGGCCTTTCGCACGTCGTGGATGGTTTCCGGCGCGCGCTTGGCGGTTCGTTCGAAACGGGGCTTGGCGCGTGCTTCGAAGGCGTCCTTGTTGCCCGGCGACACCTGGCTCGCGAGGTGAAATTTAAGGCTCTTCACGAACTCCTGGCGCGCGAACTCTTCGGCGCTGGTTTCCGGCAGCATGGCATGGCGGTACTGCGTCTTCAGGTCGATGTCTTCGGTCATGGCAGGGTCTCCGCACGGGGTGACTTGGTTGTGAAAGGGCGACTCGCTATCCCTGATTTTGCATGCAAAATACTGGGCATTTCGGCGTGATGGTCAAGCACGGGCTGGGATTGGCAGAAGTTTGTCACGGTTCGCAGGCCGAAAAAAATGCCGCGAACTCCCTGGCCACCGCTTCGGTGTCGAGGTCGGGCTCGAAATTGGCGCCCTCGATCGGCATCACCCGGGCATCCGGCCGGAGCGAAATGGCCCGGTCAAGATAGGCTGCCAGGACATCCGTGGGGGCTGCTCCGATCATGATGGGGCAGGACAGCGCCACATAGGCGGCGGTGAAGTCATAGTCCCAGACCGCGCGGTAGGACTGGACGCGGCCCCACCAGGCCCGCAGTTGATCCGACATCTCGCGGTGGATCAGCATAGGATCGGCATGCGCACCGAGGTTGCGCAGATATTCCCAGTTATCGAGCAGATAGGCGCCGCTGACGACGGGTTTGAAGGGCGTCCCGAAATGGTGGGAGAATTCGACGCGCTCCTCGGCGGTCAAAGGCACGGGTCCTATCAGGCTGATGCTGGCGATGCGGTCGGGCGCGAGGCTGGCGAGTTCGACCGCGATACAGGCGCCGGTGTGATGGCCGGCAAGGTGGAGGCGATCGATGTCCAGCGCGTCGAGCGTCTCCAGGAACCAGCGAGCATAGTCGCCGATCGCAGGCGAGGCGTCCTGCGGCGGATCGAAGGAGCCGCCGAAGCCGGGCGTGTCGAGGGCGTAAAGCGCGCGCGAGCCGGCCAGTGCCCGCATGACCTTGTGCCACATCTTCCCCGAACTGGCCGTCTGGTGAAGGAAGACGGCTGGCGTGCCCGCGCCCTCCACATGCGAGAGGTGGATCTGCCCGGCCGAGCAGTCGACATAGGCTTTGCGGATGATGTCGTTCATGGCGTCCCCCTTACAGTCCCAGGCAGCCGGGATTCATGATGTTGTCCGGGTCGATCGCGGCCTTGATCCGGCCGGCCAGCCGGGCCAGGCCGGGGTCCTCCATCATCGGCTCGTAGGGATAATATTTGGCGATCTGCAGGTGTAGGCCGCCAAGCCCGTCGAACAGGTCGCGCAGTTCGTCCCGCAGCTGGAGTGCAACCGCGCGGCGCGCTTCGTTCGGCGGGATGTCCTTCCACTTCTCGGCGAATTCCGGCTCGATCAGCGACAAGCGGAAGGGACCGAGCTCGTCGTGCCAGTAGAAGCTCGGTTCGATCACGAACTCCGGGCCCGAGAAGCAGGTCAGGTAGCTGGTCTTGATGCCCCATTGGTCCATGAGAGGCGCGCGTTCGGCGAGGAAGGCCTCTGTCGCGCGGGCCGCATCGACCGCCCGGGACAGGGGAAAATAGCCGTGGACGGGGATCCAGATCTCGCCCTCAGAGCCGAGCAGAACAGTACGGACGCTGCCGAAAGGCGCATTGCGAAATACGGTCGGGATGGTGTTGGCCATCTCCGTGCCGCCTTCTTCGGCGCAAATTTCGGCGGCCAGATCGGTGTGCTCGGCGGCGACGCCTTCGGTCAGTCCGTCGAGCGTCATATGGAGTGAATAGGGGACGTCGCGCAGGATGCGTTTCCCGCCGAGCGCCACGCGCGCGGCATGCTTGAGCCCCTTGAGCCCCCCCTTGCGCGCGATCTTGCCGACGAGCGACAGGCCCTCTTCGAAGGTGATGCCCTGCTTCTCGAAGCCCGCATTATAATAGGGATCGAAACCATAGCATTCCGACGCGATACCGAGCCGGGCAATGCGGACCTGCGCCGACAGCATCGCGTCGAGCGTGCCGAAGCGATAGGACAGGAAGCCGGTATGGCGCGGGGCCGGGACGAGGCGCAGCGCCGCCACCGCCTTCACCCCCATGGCGCCATTGTCGGCGGTGAAGATGCCGGTGATGTCGGGGCCGAAATGGCGCCAGAAGGGGTTGGAATGGCGGTGCGCCCAGGAGCCGGTCGTCACGACCGAGCCATCGGCGAGCACCACCTTGAGGCCCAGCACGCTTTCGGCGGCGGTGCCCCCCACGCCCGAGCCATGGAACAGGCTGTTCTGCGACAGCGCGCCGCCGACGGTGGCATAGGCGCCCGACAGCGGGCCCCAATAGGGCGTGCTGAGGCCTAGCGGCGACAGCGCTTCGTGGAGCTTCTTCCAGGTGCACCCGGCCTGGACCAGCACGTACATGTCGTCGGCGTTGATCTCGACGATCTCGTCCATGGCGCGCATGTCGACGAGGATCGAGCGATCACGTGCGGGAACATAGCCCCCGGTGTAGGACATGCCCCCGCCGCGCGGGACGATGGGGCAGCCAGCCTCGGCCGCGCGTGCGACGCAGGCGGACAGCTGTTCGAGCGAGCGGGGACGGACCACGCACATCGCGGTTTCCCCGGGTCGCCAGCTGAGATCGGTCGAGAAGAAGCGACGGTCGGCGTCGCTGACCAGCAGGTCGTCAGGGCCGAGCAATTGCCGGAGTGCGTCCAGCAGCTGCGCATCCGTGCGATCGATCCGTTCCGCGACGTCGTCCATCCCAACACCCTCCTAGATGAGTCGACAAAAGTGTATGCAAAAGTTGGCGATCAAACAAGCGGTCATGCTTGGCGGGATGAAAGGGTTGGGATAAGGGCAGCGGATGGCCAGCAAAGCATCCGACCGCGACGAGGAAAACGGCGCGTCCCTCGTTTCCCATGTGGTTGATTCCATTGTCGATGGCGTGATGGCCGGACGCTACGCGCCGGGGCAGCGCCTGATTGCGGCGGACCTGGCTGAGGAATATAATGTGAGCCGCGCCCCCGTCCGCGAGGCACTGCACATGCTCGCGGGCGAGGGTGTGGTCGAGCTGATCGCCAATCGTGGCGCGCGGATCCGGCGCCTGTCGGTCAAGGACAGGATCGACTTTCTGGAGTTCACCGAGGCGCTGTGCGTACTGGGCGTGCGGCTGACTGCCGGCAAGGTCGGCGATCCGGAGATACGCGACGCCGTGATCGCGGCGTTCCAGCCGATCGAGGACAATGCGGTGCGCCGCAGCGCGCGCGACTTCGTCGACTCGCTATACCGCTATCATATCGAGCTCAACCGGCTGTCGGGGAACCGCTATGTCGAGTTCTTCTACAGCCGGCCCTATATGCGCTTCTTCACGACACTGTTGTCCGAACTCGCGCCGGGCGATCATTGGGATCAGTATCTGATCAACTATCGGTTGATCCACGACACCATCCTGACCGGCGACGCCCATTCGGCCGTGGTCACATTCTCCAGCCACATACGCTGGGTGCTGCGGAACATGCGCGAGGCACTGGCTGCCGACGAGGGGTGATCAGACGCTGGCCAGGCGGCCGTTTCGCAGGATCAGTGTTGTCGAAGCCAGCCGCTGGGCCTCCCCCTCGTCATGCGTGACGTAGACGACCGGCAGGCCAAGGTCTGGCAGCGTGTCCCCAAGCCAGCTGAGCATCGCAGCGCGTGCCGGGGAGTCCAGCGCGGACAAGGGCTCGTCCATCAACAGCAGGCGAGGCTGGCCGAGCAGCGCGCGAGCGATGGCGGCGCGCTGTGCTTCACCGCCCGACAGATTGCGCGGCATCGCTTCGAGCAATGAGCCGATGCCGGTTTGGCGGATGATCTCGTCCCGTTCGAAGGGGCCAGGCGGCGCGCGGCGTTCGGCAAAAAGGAGATTACGAGCGACCGAAAGGTGGGGAAGCAGCCCTTCGCCCTGAAAGACATAGCCGACGCGCCGTCTTTCGGCCGGTACGAATTGCCGTTCATCCTGCCAGATATCCGCACCGAAGCGAATGGTGCCGGGATGGCGATCGAGCCCCGCCAGCGCGCGCAACAGGCTGGTCTTGCCCGAGCCCGACGGACCAAGCAGCGCGGTGACGCCGGTCGAGGGGATCTCGACGTCGACCTCGAGCCGGAAGCGTGCGTCACGCTTTCCTTGCAACCGGATCACGATGGTCACGGACGGGGTGTCCCAATCCGCCGGTCGACCAGCAGCAGCGCCAGCAATGCGGCGAAGGAGAAGGCAACCAGCCAGGCGGCGATCCGATGCGCCTCGCCGAATTGCAGGCTTTCTACGAGCTGGAAGATGCGAGTGGAGAGGACTTCGGTCCGACCGGGTATGTTGCCGCCGATCATCAGCACCACGCCGAACTCGCCGACGGTATGGGCGAAGACAAGGATCGCGGCCGACAGGAAGCCGCGACGGGCCAGCGGGAGCGCCACATGGACGAAGCGGTCCCAAGGGCCCGCACCCATGGTTGCGGCGAGCTCAAGCGGCC
Source organism: Rhizorhabdus phycosphaerae (assembly GCF_011044255.1). NCBI lineage: Bacteria > Pseudomonadati > Pseudomonadota > Alphaproteobacteria > Sphingomonadales > Rhizorhabdaceae > Rhizorhabdus > Rhizorhabdus phycosphaerae. Next base: position 1,184,538 of record NZ_CP049107.1, on the reverse strand, counting down.
GGTCGCCTATGGCCTCGAAGGCGGTGCGCAGCGGTTGAACGGCGAAGGGTAGAGAATAGAAGATCGAGCCGATCACCAGTCCGCTGAAGGTGAAAGCGAGTGTCCTTATCCCGAAGGGATGAAGCAGCGCCATCAGGGGACTGTCGGGGCCGAGCGCGATGAGAATGTAGAAGCCGATCACGGTCGGTGGCAGCACGAGGGGAAGGGCGGTGATCGCGCCGACCACCTCTCTGGCCCAATGCCGCGACCGGGCGAGCCACCAGGCCAGCGGCGTCGCCAGCAGCAGCAGCCAGATGGTCGTGACCAGAGCCAGTTCGATCGTCGTCAGGAGAACGAGCGCCATCGATCAGCGCGCTGCATAGCCGTAGCGGCGGATGATGCGCAGCGCGGCGTCGCTCTTCAGGAACTTCAGAAAAGCGCGGGCCGCAGGGTTGGCCGCACCGGTCTTCAACAGGATGGCCTGTTGCTCGATCGGCTTGTGCAGGCTGGCAGGGACGATCCAGCGCGATCCCCCCTTCACGTCGATGATCTGCGACAGTGCCACGAAACCCAGCTCTGCGGCGCCGGTGGAGGTGAACTGATAGGCCTGGGCTATAGACGTGCCCGTGACGATGCGCGGCTTGAGTCTTGCTTCGACACCAAGTGCTCGCATCGTTTCCAGCGCTGCCAGGCCGTAAGGTGCGCTGACAGGATCGGCGATGGCAATCTTCTCGAAGCGCCCGGTCCTGAGTACAGCGCCCGCCTTGTCCACAAGCCGCGGCGTCGTCGAAAAGAGCGCGAGCCGGCCCACGGCATAGGTGAAACGCGTAGCGGGGACGCCCAGCCCTTCCTGCTCGATCTTTACGGGGCGTTCGGCGTCGGCCGACAGGAACAGCTCGAACGGCGCACCGTGGCTGATCTGCGTATAGAAGGCGCCCGACGGGCCGAAGACGAGCTGTGCCTTATGGCCGGTCGCCTTCGCGAAGGCGGCTGCGATCTCCTTGGCAGGCTCAGTGAAATTGGCGGCGACGGCGACCGAGGTTTCGGCGGCGAAGGCCGATGATGCGGCGCAGGTGAAGAGCAGCATGAGGCCCAGATACAGGCGATAGCGCAAGGTCATGCCGAAACTCCCGGAAGATCGGCCTCGGGATGCTATATCGATACGGATATGGCAAGCAGTCAGTGCGCTGGGGGAAGCGGCTCGTTCCGCATCAGCCCTGCAAGTTCCCGGAAGGCGTCGCTCTCCGCTGCATCGAGAAGGCTGCGTTCGAGCGTGCGATAGGCGTGCAGAATGCGATGACCGAACTCCGTCACCCGAGCGCCTTTCTCGCGGCCACCACCGGGCGTGGTATCGACGACCCGTTCCTGCCAGCAGCGGTTCAGGCTGTCGACGAGAAGCCAGGTCCGCCGGTAGCTCATGCCCAGTGCCCTGCCGGCCGCCGAGATCGAGCCCTCGCGCTCGATCGCCTCGAGGAGGGCCGCCTTGCCAGGGCCGATCGCCGGCTCGTCACCCGCGTATAGCTGAGCCTTGAGTTTCAGGGGGCCGAGACGCGGTACCATGCGGCGAGCCTATCACCGGTGTCGGACCGCGTCACGCACCTGACGTGTCCATGATATATTTCCTATCAATTCGGTAGAGAAAAATTGCTTTCGCTCGCAGGTCGGCCGGCTATCCCAGCATCCAGCAAGAGAGGCCCTGATGACGAACCCTATCGATGACAGCCTGGACGCGCCGCCCGGGCATTATTGGGACATAGACCGCATAACCTCCGAATTGCGCGTCGCGCGCGACGACTGGCGGGGCGCACATCGGCGGAACGCCGAACTGGGCTCAGTCGGCTTTCCCTCGCGTCACGTGCTGGACAAGATCATGTCGGCGCTGTGCGGCGCGCTGTTTCCGTTGCGCCTCGGACCCAGCTTTGTCCGGCTGGAAAATGAAGAGGCTTATGTCGCCGAGACGCTGCAGACCGCGCTGAGCCGGCTTTATGGCCAGATCCGCCTCGAGCTGGGCTATTCACGCGACGGCGAGGGGATGCACCGCGTCGATGCCGAAGCCGGGCGCATCATCGGTCATTTTGCCCAAGCCCTTCCGACGCTCAGGCGTCTCTTGGACAAGGATATCGAAGCGGCTTATGCGGGCGACCCGGCGGCGCGCAGCGTCGACGAGGTGCTGATCTGCTATCCCTGCGTGATCGCCATCGTCCACCACAGGCTGGCCCATCTGCTGCATCGGCTCGGGGCACCGCTGGTGGCGCGGATCATCTCGGAAATCGCTAATTCGCGGACCGGGATCGACATCCATCCGGGAGCGACGATCGGCGAGTCCTTCTTCATCGACCATGGCACTGGCGTGGTGATCGGCGAGACTACGGTGATCGGTGACCGCGTCCGCCTGTACCAGGCGGTGACGCTCGGTGCGCGGAGCTTCCCGGCCGACGAGGATGGGGCGATCAAGCGCGGGCAACCGCGGCATCCGGTCGTCGAGGATGACGTCGTCATCTATGCCGGGGCGACGATATTGGGCCGGGTGACGATCGGTGCAGGTTCGACGATCGGCGGCAATGTATGGCTGACCTCGAGCGTGCCGCCCGGCAGCGTGGTGCATCAGGCGCGCGCCGATCGCGATGCCGGCGAGCGGCCGGCTCTTCTGACGGGAGCCGCCGATGAGCAGTGAGCGGCCGCTGTGCCTGATCGTGCCGGGCTTGGACAATTCGGGGCCAGACCATTGGCAGACGCTGTGGCAGGCGCGGCGGGACGATTGCCGCCGGGTCGATCTCGGCTGCTGGTCGGAGCCGGACAGGCGGATCTGGACCGAGCGGCTGGACGCGGCCGTGGCGATGACGGATGGACCGCTGGTGCTGGTCGCACACAGCCTCGGCTGCCTGACGATCGCCTGGTGGGCACAGGCGTTCGAGACGGCGAGCCTCGGCCGGGTCAAGGGCGCGCTGCTGGTCGCGCCTCCCGACGTCGATGCGCCCGACGCCCATCCGCTGGTTCGCCGATTCTCACCGGCGCCGGTGCGGCAGCTGCCCTTTCCGTCGATTCTCGTTGCGAGCCGCAACGACCGGTACGCGACTTTCGACCGGCTCGAGTGGCTGGCCCGGGCCTGGGGCAGTCGCTTCGTAGATGCGGGTCATTGCGGGCACATCAATGCGCAGTCGGACCTGGGATATTGGCCGGATGGCGAAGTCCTGCTGGAAGAACTGATTGCTGGCGATCATGACGCCGTCGAGGTTCGGGCGGGAAAGTCGGAGGCTTCGAACGATCGCAATGACCGGGCGCGGACTTGGCAATGACAAGGTGGAACAACCCGGCTAGCGTCCGATGATGGAGAGTTTCAATCGCATCGTCGACGCGCTGACCGGCGCGGTCTTCTTCAAGATTCCGTTGCTGGGCACCCAGATCGAGCTCGTCGTGCTCTATCTGGCGGTGCCGATGCTGTTCTTCACGGTCTGGCTGGGATTTCCGAACATACGCTGCATCGGGCATGCGTTTCGTATCCTGCGCAACCAGCCGCGCGAAGGCGAGGCGAAGGGCGATGTCAGCCAGTTCGCCGCCTTGACGACGGCGCTCGCCGGAACGATCGGCCTGGGCAATATCGCAGGCGTTGCGGTCGCGCTGACGATGGGCGGGCCGGGTGCGATCTTCTGGATGTTCGCGATCGGCTGGTTCGCGATGACGGTGAAGATGGCCGAGGTTACGCTGGGCCTGAAATACCGCGTCACCGACGAATATGGCTATGTCCATGGCGGCCCGATGTATGTGCTGAAGGCGGTGCTCGGACGACGCGGGCTGCCGCGACTGGGTGTCATCCTCGGTGGGTTTTATGCCTTCTTCGCGCTGTTCGGAGCCATACCGATGGTGCAGGTCAACCAGAGCTTCGCGCAGGTCAGCGTCGTCACCGGCTTTACCAATGGCTGGATCTACGGGATCGGCCTGGCCTTCGCGGTCGCGCTGGTGACTCTCGGCGGGGCGCATTGGCTGGGCGAGGTGTCGAAGCGGCTGACGCCGTTGAAGGTCGGGGTCTATCTGGCGGGCATCCTCGCCATCCTCGTGCTGCATGCCGATGCGATCCCGGCGGCGCTCGCCGCGATCTGGCGTGGAGCCTGGGGCTTCGATGCGGCGGCTGGCGGCGCGGTGGGGGCCTTCGTGGCGGGCATGCGCCGGGCCGTGTTCGCCAGCGAAGCAGGCGTCGGATCGGCGGTGATGGCACACAGCCTCGCGCGGACCGAGCATCCGGTCTCGGAGGGCATGGTGGCACTGCTGGAGCCGTTGCTGGGCACGATGATCGTATGCGGCATCGGCGGGCTGGCGATGGTCGTGGCGGGCACGTGGACCGATCCAAATTTGAAGGGGATCGAGATCACCAGCGCGGCGTTCGCGCATGTTTCCAGCTGGTTCCCGCTGCTGCTCGCGATCGTGGTCGTGCTGTTTGCCTATTCGACGCTTGTCGCCTGGGGTTTCTATGGCCTTCAGGCCTGGGGCTATCTGTTCGGCCATGGGCCGAAGGCGCAGTGGAGCTACAAGATCCTTTACATCGTGGCCCTGCCACCGGCGGCGGTGATCGATCTGGGCCGGGTGATCGACATCATCGACAGCAGCTTCTTCCTGATGGCGATCCCCAATGTGCTCGCGCTGTTCCTGTGCGCGGGCGAACTGCGCCGCGACGTCAGGGCCTATCGCGAACAGGCCGGCGTCTGATCGAGCGGGCGGCCGGAGCCGCCCGATGCGTTAATAGGCGAGGGCGCAGCCGTCGGCGCGCATCTCGCTCGCGGCCGCATAGACGCGCTCCTGCCCGTCCATGCGGTGCTCGACCGCCTGATAGCGGCCGAAGGCGGCGTCGGATTCGCCGAGCGTCCAGCCGCGCGACCGGAGCCCATCGCGGGTCGCGGCCGGGACGCCGTTTTCGAGGCGCAGCAGGCCGGTTGCCGGGAGGCCGGGCGAATCCTCGCCCATCGACTGCGACGAACCCTCATGATGCCAGCGCGGGCTGTCTCCCGCCGCCTGGACATCGAGCCCATAGTCGCGACGGTTGACGATGATCTGGGTCTGGCCCTGTGGCTGCATGTCGCCACCCATGACGCCGAAGCTCATCCAGGGGGCGTCGCCGCGTGTCGCGAAACCGGGGATGATCGTCTGGAAGGGGCGCTTACCCGGCGCATAGATGTTGGGATGGCCATCCTTCAACGAGAAGAGCTGGCCCCGATCCTGGAACATGAAGCCGAGCCCATCGGCAACGAGGCCCGATCCCATGCCCCGGAAGTTGGACTGGATCATCGACACCATCATCCCGTCCTTGTCGGCGCAGGTGAAGTAGGTGGTGTCGCCGCGTGAGGGCGCCTGGCCCGGCCGGACGTCCGGATTGATGCGGTCGGGGCGGATCAGGCGGGCGCGCTGCGCGGCGTAGTCCTTGGAGATCAACCACTCGATCGGGATCTTCGAGAAGTTCGGATCGGCATAATAGCGGGCGCGATCCTCATAGGCGAGGCGCTTGGCTTCGGCCTGGAGGTGGATGGACAGCGCGGACTGGAAGCCGGCGCCATCCATGTCGAAATTTTCGAGGATGTTGAGCATCTGCAGCGTTGCGATGCCTTGCGTGTTCGCGCCGAGCGCATGGACCCCGACGCCGCGATAGTCGGTCTTGTGCGGGGTGATCCATTCGCCCTTGTGCGCGGCGAGGTCCTCGGCACGCAGCCAGCCGCCGATCCGCCGGAAATAGGCGTCAATCGTCTTCGCGATATCGCCTTTGTAAAAGGCGTCGCGGCCGCCGTCGGCGATCATCCTGTAGGTGCGGGCGAGATCGGGGTTGCGGAAGATGCTGCCGGTCTGCGGCCCGTTGCCGCCCATCGACCAGGTCCGCAAGGCGTTGTCGGTCTCCTCGATACCATTGCCCGGCTTGCGGAAGTTCACGAGGGCGCGGCGGATATAATAAGCGATGATGTCGGGGACGGGGGCTCCGTTGGTCGCCAGATCGATCGCAGGCTCGAACAGTTCGGCCCATTTCAGGCGGCCATAGCGCTGGTGCATCTGCGCCCAGGCGTCGACCGTGCCCGGCACCGACACGGTGACCGCGCCGAGTGGCGGCAGCGCGCCGTTAACCGCCCGGGCGCGAGCGGTTTCCAGAGAAAGCGCGCGGGGCGAAGCGCCCGAGCCCGCCAGCCCCATGACGGCCTTGGCCTTCGGGTCCCAGAGCATTGCATAGCAATCGCCGCCGATGCCGCAGGAGGTCGGTTCGAGAAAGCCGAGACAGGCATTGATCGCGATGGCCGCGTCGACGGCCGAACCGCCCTTGCGCAGGATGGCGATGCCGGCCTGGGTCGCGAGCGGATGGGCGGTTCCTGCGGCGCCCGACATGCCATAGGCGGCGGTGCGGCTGGCGAAGCTTGCCCCTATCGGCCTGTCGCCTGCATGGACGTCCCCACGCTCGAAGCGGTCTTCTCCTTCGCGCCAGCGCGGAGAAGAGGGCTGGGCGGCCGCTGCGCGGGCAATCGAAGGCGCAGCGACTGCCGCAGCCGGCAGCGAGGCGAGGAACAGGCGGCGGTCCATGGCAGCGTCCTTCTGTCAGAGCGAGTCGAAGTCGATCCGCTCGTTCCGGTCGAGCGTCTGGGGAGCGGCGGGCATCGGATATTTGAGGCCCGTCGAGCAGTTGAACAGGATCGACTTGTCTGTTTCCGACACCCATCCCTCGGCAATCGCCAGTCGATAGGCGGCGAGCGTTGCTCCGCCTTCCGGACAGAGGAGCATTCCATCCTTCCGGGCGGCGTCGTCAACGGCCTGCAGAATGTCGGGATCTTCGACGGCGACAGCTCGGCCCCCGCTCGCGCGTACGGCGCGAAGGATCAGGAAATCGCCGACAGCGCGCGGGACGCGGATGCCGGCCGCGACGGTATGGGCGTCTTCCCAGCGGTCGGCATGCTCCACCCCGTCGTCGAACGCCTTGACGATCGGCGCGCACCCGGCCGCCTGCACCGCGAACATCTTCGGGCGATGCGACCCGATCCAGCCAAGTGCCTCAAGTTCGTCAAATGCCTTCCACATGCCGATCAGGCCCGTTCCTCCTCCGGTCGGGTAGAAGATCGCATCGGGCAGTTCCCAGCCGAGTTGCGCGGCCAGTTCGAGGCCCATCGTCTTCTTGCCTTCGATCCGGTAGGGCTCCTTGAGGGTGGAGAAATCGAACCAGCGGCCTTGGCGCGCGCCTTCGCCGACGATCGCGCCACAATCGTCGATCAGGCCATTGACGCGCCAGACGCGAGCACCCTGCATCGCAATCTCGCGCACGTTGATCTCGGGCGTATCCTCCGGACAGAAGACGAGCGTCTCGATCCCGCAACGGGTCGCGTAAGCAGCGAGTGCGGCGCCGGCATTGCCGTTGGTCGGCATCGCGATGCGGGTAACTCCGAGCGCCTTCGCCATCGACACCGCCATCACCAGACCGCGTGCCTTGAAAGAACCGGTCGGGAGGCGGCCTTCGTCCTTCACGAGAACGGAAGCTCCAGCCGATCGTGGAAGATCGACGAGCGGGGTTTCGATCTCGCCGAGACTGACGATGTCCTCGCTGCGGCGTACCGGCAGCATTTCGCGCCACCGCCATAGATCAGTTGGGCGGGCTTCAATGTCGTTGCGAGACAGCGCCTTGCGCATGGCTTGGAGGTCATAGCGGACGAGAAGCGGGCGGCCCGCCGCCGAGAGACCATGCAGCTCACCCGCTGGATAACGCTCACCGGTCAGCGAACATTCGAGATGGCTGACGAAACTCGGTCGAGCTTGAGTCAGGTTCGAGTTTCTCTCCATCTCTCTGTCTTATCGACAGAATTCGGTCACGAAAAGCCTCGTGTCCGCAGCGGCACCACCCTTTCGGCCATATGTCTGGCGAGCGCACCTTGCATGTGGAAGGCAGTCACGCCGAAAAAATTATAGGCAATTATCTTGTTTGCAATCAGATTGTGCAATATATGTATCTGGGAAGAGCAGAGGAGTTAGGTATGAGCCAACTATATTCGACGCGTGTCCACGCCCATGGCGGTCGTAGCGGAGCGATCAAGAGCGAGGACGGTATTCTCGATCTGCCGCTGGCGCTGCCGAAGGAATTGGGCGGCAAGGGCGGGGCGACCAACCCCGAGCAGCTTTTCGCCGCAGGCTATGCCGCCTGTTTCGAAAATGCGGTCATTCACGTCACGCGCGGTCAGGCGGACAAGGTGACGGACGACGACATCGAGGTTTCCTGTGAGGTCGGCCTGTTGCCGAACGGGCAGGGCGGCTTTAACCTCGCAGTCTCTCTCGATGTCGAGATCGCCGGTGTCGACCAATCGAAGGCCGAAGAGATCGTAAAGGCTGCCCACGCCGTGTGCCCTTATTCCAACGCGATCCGCGGCAATATCGAGGTCAAGTTCAGGATCTTCACGCAATGAATGACAGGGTGGCAGCGTTGGATGGAGAAGGTGATCCCCTGCTGCTCGATCGGCAGGTCTGCTTCCCCCTCTACGCTGCCACCAACCTTCTCAATCGCCTCTATGGCCCGGTCTTGCGGCAATTGGGGCTGACTTATCCCCAATATCTCGTGATGCTGGTGCTGTGGGAAAGGGCCCCCCAGACGGTGGGGACGCTCGGCGCGCGCCTGTATCTCGACAGCGGGACATTGACCCCGCTGTTGAAGCGGATGGAGGCTGCAGGCCATGTAACCCGGTCGCGCGATCCGGAAGACGAGCGTCGGGTGGTGATCGGCCTGACCGACGCAGGGAGGGCCCTGCGCGAGAGGGCTCTGCATGTCCCCGGGACCATCGCCAAGGGACGCACGCCCGAAGGAATAGAGGAGTTACGCGAAAGCGTGCAAAAGCTGGTGGCGGCGCTGGCAGAACATAGCGAGCAGGGCTGACGCCCACATAAGAACCGCCTTAGTGCGCCGCCAGCCAGGTGCGGGCGCGGCGCTGAGCCTCCACGATTTCCTGGCGGGTCATCTGGTGTGCAATATCCGCACGACAATGTTGGGCCTCTGCCGAGCCGGACAGAGCGGCCAGATTGAACCATTGATGCGCCGTTACGAGATCCAGCGGAAAGCCATCGGCGCCTGTCGAATAGGCAAATCCGAGGTCCAGCATATATTCCGTATCCGTAGCGGTCATGACCGCCGCACTAGCGATATTGGTTCCCATGGCCTTGCTCCTTCGCGTCAAACATCGCGAATTCGCGGCAAATAAATGGTTAATCCAAGATCATACGTTAGTCTAATCCGGCATCGGTTCCGATCAGCCGCCTAACATGCCTCAAATAGCCTGTGAACGGACCATGTCATTGAAAAGACGAAGGGGTCCGTGCAGCTATGGAGCAAAGGACGAGGCATGCCACTCATAGGTAGTTCTACCAAGTAAGTTACCGCGCAAGTCGTCAGTCCGGGCTATTTCCATAATATCGTGCGATAACGATCAAAACAGCGTGCACCGCAACGAAGGCGGATCAGCGCCCCTTCCGCGAGCGCAACCGCGCGTGAAGGGTCTTCTTCGAGGAGTGGGCGGATCGCTTCGCGGTTCCAATCGGCGCTGTGTTTGACGTCCAACACGGCATGGAGGTCGAAATATCGTCTCTCCCTGTCGCTCAGACCGATGCGTCGCAACCCTTTAGCCACCATGGCCGATCGTCCGGGGGCCGTCAGTTCGATGGCGCCGAGCGCGCCTACCGAATGCCAGGCGTAGTCCCGATGCGTTGCCATCGCGGTCATGGCGTTGGCAAGTGCCAGACTCTCCCAAACGGTATTGTCGATCGTGGGTTCTACGTCGAGAATGGCCACGAGCGCATCCAGCATGGGACCGTGCATGCCAGCGGGATTGCCGCGACCCATCTCGTCCCAATAGTTTCGAGCAAGTTCGAGTTTGGCTCTTGCTGGCATCTTCACTTGTGTCATCGCCACGAGATCGTCGAACCCCGCCTCCCCGGCGGCTTCCTGTTCGAAGAACCAGCGCAGTTGTTCCCGGTCGGCTTCGTCCGCAAGCCACGGAAAGAGCATGTCCCCTTGTCCGGGGCCATGAAGCTTGAGGCTCTCGAACCAATTGACGAAGCCGTCAGCGTCGCGTGGAACATCGGCTGCGGCCGCCGAAACTTCCGAACGCAGATGGGCAAGGAAAGCGCGCTCAAGCCTGAGCATCCGGACATCATGCTCAAACGCGTCGGAACCCGCATCGGGCTGGCGGGGAGACAATCTTTCGCGGTTCCAGCGCGCCAGTCCCCTCTGGAAAGTCTCCGTCAGGAACTGCGAACTTCGTTCTTCTCGTACTCTATCATAACGGGTCGCCATCGATCTGCCTTATCTTGGAATATGGCGAGAGAACGAAGCCTTCATGGCGGATGTTCCTATTGTGACGCCTCCGATCCACCTGATTTCCTTCGACATTGCGAGCTTGGCCCTGAGGCTGGAACTCGGCTTGTTCATGCCATGATGTGATTGACGCCGCGGTCCGGGTAGGGAATGCAAGGCAGACACAATCGCTTAGCGATCGATTGGGAGGAAGGATGCACCAAGCCCAGCACCCGCTGATCATCGAGAGCCATCGGCAAGGTTTGACGGATATCAGCGCCGAGGTCGTTACCTGGGTGGGGGCGCAGCAGATGAGATCCGGCGTGTTGACGATGTTCTGCACCCACACATCGGCATCTTTGCTGATCCAGGAGAATGCCGCCCCGGAGGCACGAGCCGACCTCGAACGGTATTTCGCTCGCCTCGCGCCCGAGGATCCCGGCGCCTATGACCATGACGAGGAAGGGCCAGACGACATGCCTGCGCATCTCAGAGCTGCCCTGACGCAGGTGCACCTTTCCATTCCTCTGGCTGGGGGACGGCTGGCGCTCGGCCAGTGGCAGGGCATTTATCTGTTCGAGCACCGCCGCCGGCCACATCGGCGCACGATCATCCTGCACCTGGTCGGGGAATGATGCGGCCGCGGAGCGCAGGAGTGCTGCCCTATCGCTGGTGCGATGGCCGGCTGGAAATATTGCTCGTGCTTCCCGGGGGGCCCTATTGGCGAAAGCGCGGGCCGGGTGCCTGGCAAATCGCAAAAGGCGCGATCGAGCAGGGGGAAACGCCCGAACTGGCCGCCCGGCGCGAGGCGCAGGAGGAACTCGGCGTTGCAATGCCGGCAGTCCTGCTGCCGCTGGGCTCGATCCGCCAGAAAGCGGGCAAGGAAGTCGAAGCCTTCGCTACCGAACTGGATCTCGATCCCGCGCGGATCCGGAGCAACATGTTCGAGCTCGAATGGCCGCGCCGCAGCGGGCGTATGCAGAGCTTTCCCGAAGTCGCGGAAGGACGTTGGTTTTCCGTGAGCGAGGCGCTGGAACAGATGCTGGAAAGCCAGCGTCCGCTGATCGTGCGGCTTGCCGAAAAGGTGGGCGGAGAGGCGCCGTGATCATGCGCCGATCATGGTTAACGCGATCTTAGGGTTGCTGCGCGATACCGGCAGCAAATTCCGCCGGAAGGATTGCCATGAAGATCAGCGTGACCGCGCAGGACATCCCCAGCTTGCTCGACCGGGTTCCGCCGACCATCTCCATATTGTCGCTCGACTGTTTCGACACGCTCCTGTGGCGGAACTGCCAGGCCCCTTCGGACGTGTTCACGGGCCTGCCCATCCAGGGCGGCGCGATCGAGCCGCGCGTCATCGCCGAGCGGGAGGCCCGAAAGGCCGAAGCCTATCGCTCCGGGCGGCGCGAGACATCGATCGAAGCGATCCACGCCCGCCTGCTGCCCGGTGTCGCCGCCAGCGAGATCGCTGCGTCCGTCGCGACCGAGATCGCGGCAGAGGTACGGCATTGCTATGCCTTTCCGCCGGTCGTGGCGCTCATGCGCGCCGCCAAGGCGCGCGGGCTCAAAATCATCATCGTCAGCGACACCTATTTCAGCGCAGAGCAACTGCTTTCGCTGATCGAAGCCTCGGCAGGTGGTGAAGTGGCGGCCCTGATCGATCGGATATTCACCTCGTCCGAGCATGGGCTGAGCAAGGCGGAAGGTCTGTTCCAGCCGGTATTGGAGGCCTTGAAGGTTCGTCCTCAAGCCCTGTTGCACCTCGGCGACAACGAGATCGCCGACCAGTCGGCGCCATCCGCCCTGGGGATCGCCACCGCGCATTTCGTGCAGTTCGACAAGGACGCCGAAGCACGGCTGCGGCTGGAAGCCATGGCTGCGGTAATGCTGGATCCTGCGACGCGCCAGACGGAGGCGGTCATGCAGCCGCATCGCCCGCTGCTGTCGCTTCGGCAAGAGCAGGATCCCGCCTTCGCGATGGGCCATGACGTGATGGGTCCGTTGCTGCACGGCTTCGCCCAGTGGGTGGAGGCGGAGGCGGTCCAGCTCTCGAAGGAGCATGGGCGGCCGGTCAAGATCATGTTCCTGATGCGCGACGGCTTTCTTCCGATGAAGCTGTTCGAGACGCTGGAGACGGGGCGCGGCTATGGCGACTTGTCGATAAGCCGCCTGACGGCCGGACGGGCCAGCCTGATGGATCATGGCGCCGTCGAAGCGTTGGTTGCGCGAGAGGCCGGCAAGCAGCGACTCGACGTGATCGGCGGGATGTTGTTGCTGGAACCCCATGAAGCGCGGAAGATTGCCGGGCCGTCCGGCGACGTTTCGACGTTCGAACGCAAAATATGCCAGTCGGATGCTGCCCAGAAGGTGGTGCGCCGCTCGACACGCTATGCCGATCGGCTGATCGAGCATGTGCGCAAGCAGGGCGTCGTCGACGGCGACCTGCTGATGCTGGTCGATCTCGGCTATCATGGCACGGTCCAGGACCGGGTGGTGCCTCTGCTGAAGGCGCGGATGAACGTCGAGATTGCGGGCCGATATCTGCTCCTGCGGGAGAATGAGCCGACCGGGCTCGACAAGAAGGGGTGGTTCGACAAGCGCCATTACAGCCGGGAAGTCCTCTCGGTGCTCGGCTCTTCGATCGCGGTAGTCGAGCAGATCTGCACCCAGGCGAAAGGCTCGGTGATCGATTATCACCCCAATGGGAAGCCGATCCACGAGAAGCCGGGCGACAAGGGCCGCCAGAGCGAGACCCGCGACCGCATACAGGCCGGCGCGATCGCGTTCGGCCGGGCTGCGAGCGCGCTGGGCCGGACATCGATATCCGACGACCCGGACTGCAGGAGAAAGTCGGCTGCCGCCGTCCTGGCCCGCCTGATGTATTTGCCTACCGCAGCCGAGGTCGCCACGGTCGGCGACTTCACGCATGACGCCAATCTCGGTTCGTCCAGTCACATGAAGATGCTGGACAAGTCGCGGTCGGTCCGGGGGCTCCGCCGCCGCGGGCTCCATTATCTGCAGAGCACGGCGCGCATGTTTCTGCCGGGGGAGTTGCAGGAACAGGGGCTGGCGATGAACCTGGCCCTGTTCGGAATCGTGCGCGGGGCGCTCGACGTCCGCGAGAGCGACTTCCTGGCCGGGGGCATAACAGTGCCCGTGATCCTCGCCAATGCACGAGGGGACTGCATGATGGATATCGAGGCCTATCCAACGCATGACGGCTATTACCGGATGATCGTCCCCGCTCGTCAGGACCTTACCGTCGCGGTGCTGCTCGGCAATTGCTACGAGGCCGTCCAGATCGAGGATATCAGCTTTCAGCCGATCGAACTGCCCAGCGCAGAGCCGGGGCGGAACGAGCGGCCCGATATCGAGGCGCCTTTCGTCCAAGAAGGCATGGAGCCGGTGGTCGACGATCTGTTTCGCTGCACCGCTTCGGCCGCAGTGCTGGTTCCGCCTCTCCCGGCCGTCGCGCAGGGCGACTATAAGCTGTGCATCGCCTTCCGGCCGGTGGTCCGCCGTTCGGATGCACTGGCCGAGCGGCAGGCTGCCTGACCCATGCAAAAGATTCGTGTTCTTATTTTGTTCTTGACTTTGGCGAGTCGGGTCGATATGCATAAAAACACAGTGGGGTTGCCACGTAGAAATTAGCCGACCGAACGGCTGACCCCCGGATATTCGAAACGCCCGCTGGACTCCGGTCTGGCGGGCGTTTTTCGTGCGCAGCCAGTGGAGACGAGGATGACCGTCGAAATCAGTTATTTTGCCCGCGTCGCAACCGGCGGGTTGCCGATCGCCGCCGATCCTGGACAGGATGGAGCGGCATCGAAGGCGCAGAGCATTTCGATCAGCACCGCGCCGGTGTTGAGTGTCGCGACGCCCGACGGACAGACGGCGCTGAGCCTGATCGCGACCGAGGCCTTTCGGTACGAATATAGCCCGTCGGGCAGCGTGGCCGCGACGGCCTCGTCCAATTACGTGTCGGCGGGCGAGCGATTCTGGCTCGCGCCGCGCGCCGGGCATCGTTTCAGCCTTCGGACCGCCTGATGGCGCGGCGTCGCGACGCCGAACGGCCGTCGGCGCACGATAATGCGCTTGCGCCGTCCGGGACCGATGAAAGCTGTCCCGACCGCAGTGAGGGTGCGAAAGACCCGATCATCGATGACGAGCCGAGCGCCGATTTCCTGGACGAACTGCGCGCCAGCTGGACGCGTCATGGCGCGCGAACGATCGACAAGGTGCGTGCCGACCGGCCGCATGACTATCTCCGGCTGATCGCCTCAGCGCTCGCAAAGCGCTCGGAAGACGGCAGTGCGGTCGAGACACTTACCGATGACGAGATCGCCGATGAACTCCAGCGGATACTTGCCGCGCTTGCGGCGACGGGCGCTGATCCTCGCGCGTGAACTCAAGCGGCGGCGCGACCGTAATCGCCTGTCCCGCTATCGTCCTTACACGCGGCAGAGAGAGTTTCACGACGCCGGAGCGGTGCATCGCGAGCGGCTGTTCATGGCGGGCAATCAGCTTGGCAAGACGGTCGCGGGTTCATTTGAACTGGCGATGCACCTGACCGGCCGATATCCGTCCTGGTGGCGAGGGCGGCGCTTCGCGGAGGGAGGCCGCTACTGGGCGGCAGGCGAAACCCGCGTATCGACGAGAGACACGGTGCAGAAGCTGCTGGTCGGGGAGCCCGAACGGAGCGCTGCCTGGGGGTGCGGCGCCATTCCCGGGGAGGCCATACTTGGCATTCATCGGGCTTCGAGCGGGGCAAATATCCTGGATGCGGTGAGCGTCGCCCACGTGTCCGGCGGTGCCTCGACCCTGTTGTTCAAGACCTATGAACAGGGGCGGGCCAAGTGGCAGGGCGATACGCTCAATGCAGTGTGGTTCGACGAGGAGCCGCCGGTCGACATCTATGTCGAGGGGCTGACCCGGACCAATGCGACCGAGGGAATGGTGATGCTGACCTTCACGCCGCTGAAAGGCATGAGCGAGGTGGTGCGGATGTTTCTCGACGAGGCCTCCCCCAACTCCGATCAGGGAAAAGAGATGCGATGAGCCGCCATGTCACGCGCATGACGATCGACGATGCCGAGCATTACACGCCGGCCCAGCGCGCGGCGATCGTCGCCGCCTATCCGGCGCACGAGCGAAAGGCGCGGGCCGAGGGCATTCCGATGCTCGGGTCGGGGCGTGTCTTTCCGGTCGATGAGGATCTGATCCGGGTGGCTGCGTTCGAGATCCCCGCCCATTGGGTGCAGATCGGCGGGCTGGACTTCGGCTGGGATCACCCGACTGCTGCGGTGCGGCTGGCCTGGGATCGCGATGCGGACTGTCTCTATGTGATCGCATCCTATGGCCAGCGCGAAGCGACGCCGCTGATCCATGCGGCGGCTCTGAAGCCCTGGGGGGCCTGGTTGCCCTGGGCATGGCCACATGACGGGTTGCAGCATGACAAGGGGTCGGGCGCGGCGCTGGCCCAGCAATATCGTGAGCAGGGTCTGGCGCTGCTGCCGGAGCGGGCATGTTTCGAGGATGGCGGGAATGGGATCGAGGCGGGCATCGCGGAAATGCTCGACCGAATGCTATCCGGTCGCTGGAAGGTGTTCGACCATCTCGAGGACTGGTTCGCCGAGTTCAGGCTGTACCATCGTAAGGACGGTATTATCGTGAAGACGCGGGACGATCGGCTGTCGGCGTCGCGCTATGCGATGATGATGAAGAGGATGGCGCTTGCCGCGCCGGGCGGATTGTCTTCGCGACCCGTCGTCAAGATGGGCGGCTGGATGGCCTGACTGCCAAACCGACCCCCGGCGATGTCGCAGCTCGGCCTTTAGCAGAGCTGCTGTCGGCGGAAGGGGCGCAATCTCTGGAATGAGGAGAACTCCCGATGAACGGCGCTGCCGCACCAAGCCGCCCGAAGGCTAGTGTCGAGAGCGGACGAGACAGTCCGGTATCGTTACCCAAGATTCTGTTTCGGCCCCCTGCGGAGCGCGCACCTCCGCGCAGGGGATCGAGTCCCGCCAATCCCATGCCGCAGCGTGGTCGAACTGGATACGGGCCCGGTGTGACGGTCAAGCCCATGTCGTATGTGGAAGCGGCCCGGAAGGTCCTGGACAAGGCGGCGCTTGCCGCCGACGTCGCGGCCGTCGCCACTGCGGCCGGAGGGATCACAGCGCCCGCAGCGTTGGCGGCAAAGGGTCTCGGGTGGGTTGCTGAGGGGGCCCTGCTCGGGGTCAACGCCTATGATGCCACTGCGAACGGCCGGGCTGGACCGCTGTGGGCCCAACTCACGAGCTTCCCCTCCCGGCTTCTGCCGGGAGGCCGCGCGCTTCAACGTACGTTGAAGCTTGTCAGAGGTCCCGCCGGGCCTTTGCGCAACAATATCGGGCGATACAGGCGGTCGCACTTCGATAATGAGGGAGTGAAAGAGGCTGGCGATGTTTTTCGTGATCGCTATGTTCAAGCGCTCACGGACGAGATCTTCGATGATGAATAATTTCATCCATCATGCCAGCCGCATCGTTGTGCTTCCTTTTGCCTTGCTGGTGCGGGTCATCGGCCAGTGGACCGCCGAATATCAGAGCGGTCTGGATCTTTTGATCAAGGGTAAGGATTTCGCGGCTCGTATGGAGGGCTTCTCGCTGACGAAGCGCGTCGATGCGAAGTTCTTGCTGCTCGCCTCAATCCCTATTGTCATACCAATCTTCGTGAGAGAGCAGATCGGAAATTTTTCGCTGTTCAATGTCTTTATAGGAATTGGTGCAGTCTGGGGGGTTGTAATTTTTTCTCTGGGCACTCGTGCTTATTTGAAGTGGTTCTGCAATAATCGAGAATTGTATAGATGGGGCAGGCGTTGAGCGACTGCTCATGATTTTATCTATACATATTGATATCTTAATTGATCGCGACATCAGAGCACTGACGGCTTGATAAGGACGATGCTCGACGTCCTGTCGCCGCTAAGCCGCCCCCGCTAATCTCGCGTCCCAGCGACCCGCCTGCTGGCCGGCTCGCGGCTGCGCATTTCATGGGAACCGAAAATGGACGATATCGTCAAGGAGGCGGTGGAGGCCTTTGCCGCCGCCGAAGCGCATGAGAGCGACAATCGGGCGGCGGCGCTCGATGATCTGCGTTTCGCCAGGCTGGGCGGAGCCTGGCAGTGGCCAGACAAGGTGCGGCGGCAGCGCGAAGCGGAGGGGCGGCCCTGCCTGACGATCAACCGGATGCCGAGCTTCATCCGGCAGGTCGTCAACGACAGTCGGCAGAACAAGCCGGCCATCTCGGTCCATCCGGTCGAGCGCGGCGACGCGAAGACGGCCGAGGTCATGAGCGGGCTGATCCGGAATATCGAAACGATGTCCAACGCCGACATAGCCTATGACACGGCGGTCGATTGCTCGGCGACGATGGGGATCGGCTATATCCGGATCAACCTCGACTATGCGACCGACGACGGGTTCGAGAAGGACCTGGTCATTCGCCCGGTTCCCAATCCCTTCGCCATCTATGGCGATCCGTTCGCGCAGTCGTCGGACGGTTCGGACTGGTCGACCGCCTTCGTGATCGAGCAGATGAGCGAGGCGCATTATGCGCGCCGCTTTCCCGAGGCTGAGACAATCGACTTTTCGAGCTCGGCCTGGAGCGGGACGTCCGGATGGCTGGACGGGCAGGAGCGCAGCGTCCGCGTCGCCGAATATTGGAAGCGCGAGGAAGTGGTCCGGCAACTGGTCCAATATGCGACACCGGACGGCCGGATCGCGGTCGCGCATCTCGACGAACTGCCCCGGGTACGGGCTCTGCTGGGTCGGATCGAGACGATCGGTCAGCCGCGTCCGGTGAAGTCGTTCGAGGTGACGCAATATGTGCTCAATGGATCGGACCTGCTGTCCGAGCAGGCTTGGCCGGGACGGTTTATCCCGATCGTGCCGGTCTATGGCGAGGAGGTGAATGTCGAGGGGAGGCGTCATTTCCGCTCGCTGATCCGCGATGCGCGCGATCCGCAGCAGATGTTCAACTATTGGCGGACGATGGCGACCGAACTGGTGGCGCTGGCGCCCAAGGCGCCGTGGGTCGGCCGCCGGGGCGCCTTCGCATCCGATCCGCGCTGGGCGACGGCGAACAATGCGACGCACGCCTTCCTCGAATATGACGGACCGGAGCCGCCGATGCGCCAGCCCTTCACCGGGGTGCCGGCCGGCGAACTGCAAGCGGCAATGAACGCCGCCGACGACATGAAGGCGGTGATGGGGCTGTACGATGCGTCGCTCGGCGCGCGGTCGAACGAGACCAGCGGGCGGGCGATCCTGGCGCGGCAACGCGAAGGCGATGTGGCGACCTTCCACTTCATCGACAATCTCAGCCGCGCGATCCGCCAGACCGGCCGCATCCTCATCGACCTGATCCCCAAGGTCTACAATAGCGACCGCACGATCCGGGTCCTGGGGCAGGACGGTAAGGCTGCGATGGTGCGGATCACCGACCCCGATGGAACGGCAGATCCGGCCGCCGAGATCTATAATCTGACGATCGGCAAATATGATCTGACCGTGAAGTCGGGGCCGTCCTATTCGACCCAGCGCGAGGAAGCCGCGACGATGTTGACCGAGCTGGTTCGGGCCAACCCGCAGAGCGCCAGCCTGCTCGGCGACCTGATCGTCGAGAATCTCGACCTTCCCGGCGGCGAGAAGGCGGTCAGGCGGCTGCAGGCCGTCCTGCCCGATGCCGTTCGCCAGGCGGAGCAGGGGCAGGACCCCGTGCGCGATGCCGCCGCCCGCCAGGTCGAGCAATTGCGCCAGGCTTTGGAGCAGTTGGGCGGCCGTTTGCAGGCTGTGCAGGCCGATCAGCAGCGCGAGGAACGGCAATTGGACATCGCGGCTTACAAGGCTGTGACCGATCGGCTTGCCGCGATCGCAGGTCAATTGCCGGCGAACCTGCTTGAGATGCTCGTCGCCGAGACGTTGCAGGACGTCGCGCAGACGGCGGTTGCGGTGCCAAATGAGCCTTAGGCGGCGGGTAGCGGATCGCAAAGCATGATGAGCCTCGGCGCGGCACCGTGATTTTCGGCGATCTGCCGCATTGCTCTACGCCACCTGCTTTCGCCTGATTTCATTCGGGGAGTCCACATGATTGACGATGACATGACGTCCGGCTTGGCCGGCGATGAAGACGTGCGTCCGGAGATGTTCGGCCCTGACGACGATCCGGCGGAGGCTGACGATTTCGCGGAAGATGAGGATCACTGGTCCGATGATCCCGAGGGTGGAGACGAGGAAAGCGCCGCCGATGGCGAAGGCTTCGACGACGATGCCGACGCCATCGAGCAGGTCGAATATGAGGGGCGCGTCTATGAGGTGCCGGCGCCGCTGAAAGACGCGTTGCTGCGACAGGCGGATTATACGCGCAAGACGATGGCGCTGGCCGAGCAGCGGCGGGCCCTGGCGGCGGACCGCGCGGCACTGGAGCAGGTGCAGGCGATGACCGCCGAGGAACTGCAGGCAAGCCAGCGGCTGCACGATATCGAACGGCAACTCGACGAACTCGCCCAGCATGACTGGTCGACCGTCGATCCGGGTGATCCAGATCTGGCCGACCTTCGTAGGATAGTCGGCGAACTGGCACAGGAACAGATGGCGCTCCACCATCTCCTCGGCCAGCACAGCGAAGCGAAGTCCCTCCGCGAGCAGCAGGATTCTGCCAGGGCGCGTGAAGAGACCGATGCGATGATGGCGCGCGAGATCCGGGACTGGTCACCGCAGCGCCGCCAGATGCTGGAGGGCTTCGCCGTCGCCCTTGGCATACCCGACACCCATCTCGGCCATGCGTCGCCAGCCGAGATGCGCGTGCTCAACCTGGCTTTTCTGGGCGCCCAGCAACTGGAGCGGCAGCGCGCCGCCAACCAGGGCGCCTTTCGACCGGCGGCCGAAGTCGGCGGCGGTGCCGGCAGCGGCCCATCCGATCCTTCGCGCATGACCATGGCCCAGTACCGGGCCTGGCGCGCCAAACAGAAATAGGAAATCCAATCCATGGCAAACAGCATTCTGACGATCGACGTCATCGCCAAGGAGGCGCTGATGGTTCTCGAGAACGAGCTGGTCGCGGCGAAGCGGGTGCACCGCGGGCTCGAGTCCGAATTCGGCAATGGCCGCAACGGCTATCAGACCGGCGCGACCGTGACGATCAAGCGGCCGACCGACTTCACGGTTCGGTCGGGCAGTAACGCGTCTGTGCAGGACGTGGTCGAGGGATCGACGACGATCACCGTCGATCAGCAGAAGGGTGTCGACTTCGCCTTCACCTCGCAGGAACTGACGCTCAACATCAAGGATCTGTCCGAGCGGGTGATCAAGCCGGCGATGGTGCAGCTCGCCAACCGGATCGACAGCGACGTCCTCGCGCTGGCGACCAAGGTGCCGAACTGGGTCGGTACGCCGGGCCAGTTGATCAACAGCTTTCAGGATTTCGCGCCTGCACCGCAGCGTCTCGACGAACAGGCGGTGATGTCCGACGGCCGCACGGCGATCCTGTCGCCGGCCGATCACTGGGGCATGCTGGGTACGCAGACCAATCTCTACATCCAGGGGGCGGCGAACGACGCCTATCGCAAGGGCGACCTGGGCAGGATCGGCGGCGTCGACACCTTCATGTCGCAGAATGTCCAGACGCTGACGACCGGCAGCCGCGCCGGTTCGATCCTGATTGACCTGAGCATCACGGCGGCGACGATCGAATATACGGCGGTCAAGGACACGATGGTGCAGACGATCCACATGGACGGCTTTGCCACCGCGACCGACACGGTGAAGGCGGGTGAGGTGTTCACCATCGCCGGCGTCTATGCGGTCAATCCGGTGACAAAGACGCGGCTGCCCTGGCTCAAGCAGTTCACCGTGATGGCGGACGCGGTCTGTGCCGGCAGCGAGACCGACGTGCAGATCTATCCCGCTATGATCTGGTCGGGTGCGTTCAAGAATGTCGACGTGGTCGGGACCGCCGACCTGAACAACCAGGCGGTCAGCTTTCTGGGGTCGGCCGGCACGACCTATGCGCAGAACCTGGCCTTCCACAAGAACGCCTTCGCGCTGGCGATCGTGCCGATGGTCTCCCCGCCGGGCGCCGTGGACGTGGCGCGCGAGAGCTACAAGGGCGTGAGCGTCCGGATGATCCCGTTCTACAACGGGTCGTCGGATGTGAGCACCTTGCGGCTCGACG
Organism: Rhizorhabdus phycosphaerae; assembly: GCF_011044255.1. NCBI lineage: Bacteria > Pseudomonadati > Pseudomonadota > Alphaproteobacteria > Sphingomonadales > Rhizorhabdaceae > Rhizorhabdus > Rhizorhabdus phycosphaerae. Next base: position 1,163,063 of record NZ_CP049107.1, on the reverse strand, counting down.
TACTTTATGGACTGAAAGCGATCGATCCGCGGCTCGCGACGCGCATCAGCGGCATGGCCTGACGGCTCGGGACCAGCAATCTGAAAGGCAGGGGCCGGTCATCGACCGGCCCCTTTTTCGTGGAGGACGATCATGGCGCTGACCTCCTATTCGGGGCTGATCGAAGCCTTGTCGGCGTGGCTCGACGGCTCCGATCTTGGTGCGCGGGAAGGCGATCTCATTGCGCTCTGCGAAGACGAGCTGAATGCACGTCTCGGGGCGGCGCTGCAGCAAGGGGCGGCGATCCGGCCGATGATCGAGCGGAGCGTGATCACCATCGACAGCGAATATGTCGACCTGCCCGACGGATCGACCATCCTGCCCATCTCGGTCGAGATCGATGTCGGAGGGCGGCGAAGGACCGTGGGGTTCACCTCCGCAGGGCGCCTGGCCGAACTGTCTGCCGCGAGGAGCGCAGAGGGGTCCGACCCGTCGGGCAATGGCGTCGAGACGGTTCCCGTCCAGTATACGCTGAGCGGCGGGCAGTTCCGTTTCCTGCCGGCGCCCGGTGAGCCGATCCAGGCAGTGTTCACCCGCTATTCGCGCGTGCCGGCGCTGTCTTCGGAGACAGCCTCCAACTGGGTGCTGGCCAATCATCGCAACGCCTATCTCTACGGCGCCCTGGCACAGGCGGAGCTGTTCGGATGGAACGATGCCCGCATGAGCAGCTTTGCGACCCTGTTCGCACAGGCGGTCGACGGGATCGTCGCGCTCTACCCTTCGCCGGCCGATCAGGCGGTACTGAGGCACGATCTTCCGCTGTCCGGCGACGGCCGTGGCACGTCCGGTGTGGTCGCCTTTCTGCATGGGGGCATCTGAGGCATGCGACAGATTTTCGGCGAATGGAAACCGGACCAGCCTGCGCATCTGCAGGACGGGCTCGTGCGCGCGCATGGTGTCGTGCCGATAGCGAACGGCTATGCGCCCTTGCCCTCTTTCTCACCGGCTCCCGGTGGCGCTTTGCCCGCGGCGTGCGTCGGTGCCGGGGCCTATCGATCGAGCGACGATGTCCACGTCTTCGCGGCGACGGCGACCGCGATCTACCGCTATGGCGGGGCGGGGCATGTGGCCATCAAGACGGGCCTGTCCTCCTCGTCGGCGGTCGGCGTGCGCTTCTGTCCGTTCAATCGGCTGATGCTCGCCACCAACGGCGTCGATCCGATCCAGAAGTTCGATCCCTCGGCACCGACCGGAATGACGGTGCTGGCAGCGAGCGCCCCGACGGCACGTTTTCTGACCGTCGTCCGAGGCTTCGTCGTCGCCGGCTATGCCGCCAATGATGCGTTGAGGGTGGCCTGGTCCGACAATGGCGATCCCGCCAGCTGGACGGCGGGAGCGGGCGAAGCCGGCTTCCAGACCATGGCTTCCGGAGGCGACATAACCGGCATGGTCGGTGGCGAATATGGGCTGGTCTTTCAGGAGAACCGCGTCGTCCGGATGACCTATACTGCGGATGACGCCATCTGGCAGTTCGACGAGATCGCGACAGATATCGGCTGCATCGCGCCGTGGAGCCTCGCCACTTATGGCAAGCTGACCTTCTTCCTGTCGAACAAGGGGTTCATGGCCTGCGACGGGGTGACCGTCGAGGCGATCGGGATAGAGACGGTCGATCGCGCCTTCCTGTCGATGCTCGACCGTACTTATCTCGAAAGGATGTCCGCCGCCGTCGACCCCCGTTCGTCGACGTACATCGTGTCGGTGCCGAGCGCGAACCCGGCGACGCAGGTCTATCTCTATCATTTCGCGCTGCGGCGGTGGACCACCGCAAGCCTGACGTCCGAGAGGATATTCCCGGCGTTATCGCAGAGCGTCAGCCTCGATGCCCTGGACGCATCCTATGGCAATATCGACGCGACCGGCCTGTCGATCGACAGCGCCATGCTGCGCGGTGGATATCCGTTGCTGATGCTGTTCGACGGCAGCCACCGGCTGGGGACGCTGAGCGGGCCGAACATGGCGGCCACGCTGGTCGATGGACTCAAGGAGTTCGTGCCTGGGAGAAAGTCCCGAATAGGATCGGTTCGTCCGCTGACGGATGCCTCGGTCACGACCGTCAGCCTGCTCGGCGCCGACGGGCTGGGGGACAGCCTGGACGAGACGGTTCATGGCGCCAGAACAGGTGCCGGTGTCCACCGGATGCGGCGCAGCTGCTGCTTCTGCTCGGTAAAGCTGTCGATCCCGGCGGGGGCCACCTGGACCTATGTCCAGGGCTATGACGTCGACGTGGTTGCGGGAGGGCGCGCATGACCCTTTTGCTCAAGGAGCAGGAACGCAGCCAGCAGGAGTGGAACCGGAAAGCGCGGGATGCGGTCAACATGCTGATCCGGCGGATGATGGGCGGCGGTGCGACGACGGAGCGGCCACCCAATCCGGTTGATGGGCAGCTCTTCTATGACCGCACGCTCAAACGGCCGCTGTGGTGGAATAGCGAGGAGGCGCGGTGGCTCGACGCGTCGGGAGACCCTGCATGAGGTTCGGTTGTGCCGGGGCCGATCACTGGGACGAAGTTTGCAACCTTCTCCTGCCGGCCATCAGGTGGGCTGGCGATCACAGGCCCGACGAGGTTCGCGCCGATATTCGCAGCGGTCGGGCGCAGCTGTGGATCGGCACCGACGACGTTCCGCGCGTCGCGGTCGTGACCCGGATACGCAGCAGCCTGCACGGGCCGATCTGCGAGATATGGCTGACCGGAGGCAGCGGGCGGCAATCGTGGCTGCATTTCCTGAAGATCATCGAGGCCGCTGCGCGAATGCGTGGCTGCGTGGCGATGGAGATCGTGGGGCGGGCCGGGTGGAAGCGGGTGCTGCCCGATTATCGCCAGACCGCCGTCACCCTCCGCAAACTTCTGACCGAGGACGAGCATCATGGGCAGCAGCAAGAGCAAGCAGAAGACCGAACCCTGGGCGCCGGCCCAGCCCTATATCCTGAACGGGATGAAGCAGACGCAGAGCGTGTTCGACGCCAATCAGCCGCGCCTCCAGGAGATGTCGAGGACGGCGCAGGACGCCTTTCTGGACGTCGCCAAGACCGCGTTCGAGATGCCGAACCCCTATGTTGGCGCCGCCCAGTCCGCCGCCCGCGATATTTTCGAGGGGCGGCGCGCGGTCCAGTCGGGCCAGCCTGTCTATGAGCGGCTGATGGCCGGCGGATCCGGAATGCGCGGCGGCGGAGACATGCCGGCCAAGCTGCCGGTTGGCGGCATGCCCCAGGGGGGCGATCCATCGCGCGGAATCCTGTCCAGAATGGCTGCCAGCAACCCGATTTCCGACGCGATCGCGTCGGGCGGGCGCAATCCGGGCGACGGCTATGCGCGGCGAACGGCGGAGGGCAGCTATCTGAACGCGCAGCCATCTGCGGCGCTCTATGCGTCGATGCTGGCCCCCGAGGCGTTACAGGGCAATCCCTATCTCGATAGCGTGATCGAGCAGAGCAACGCCAATGTCGCGCGGCAGGCCAACCGCATGTTCGGCGCACGGGGCATGGGCAGCGGCCTGTCGTCCGCCTTCGCCGACGTGCTGTCCCGGAACCTCGCCGCGAACGAAGGCCAGCTCCGCTATCAAAATTACAATGATGCGGCGAACCGGCAGTTGCAGGCGGCCGGCCAGTCCGACGCCGCGTGGAGCGGCGAGCGCGATCGGATGGGGGCCGCGACCGGGCAATTGTCGAGCAACCACGATGCGGCGCAGAGCAGAGTCCTGGAAGCCGCACGCGCCGACGCGCAGAACCGCCTCGGCGCCGCGCAGTCGCTGGCCGGCCAATATGGACAGCAGCAGGATCGCGCACTCGAGGCGGCCAAGGCATCGGATGCGGCCAATTCCAGCAATGTCGCACAGATGCTGCAGGCTCTGGGGCTGACAGGCGAACTGCGCAGCGCCGACTATACCGGCATCGCGCCGGCGCTGTCGCTGCTCAACAGTGCAGCCGACATTCCTTATGTTGGCACGGCGGCCCTCAATGGTCAGATTCGTCAAGCGTCGGACGGGTACAACACCGTTACCAAGACGAGCAGCCCGGGCATCGGTCAGCTGCTGGGTTCGGCCGCCGGCAGTTTCGCAAGCAGCTTTGGCAGCGGCCTGGGGACGGCAGGCGCTACGAAGTTCGGCGGCTCTCTCGGCTGGTAGCGCCATTCTCGCCCCGACAGTTCATTTTCGATGGAGGCATCATGCCCAAGTCAAGCGTGGCGGCGTTCGACGTCGTCGCCGCCAACAATAGCGACATTGGCGGCATCAATATCGCGGAGGGCTGTCCGGCGGCCGGCCTGAACGATGCCGTTCGGGAGCTGATGGCGCAAATCGCCGCCTGGCGCGATGGGCCGGTTGCGGCGCTGTTGCCGAAGAGCGGTGGCGCCATGACCGGCGCGATCACCGATCTGGGCGCGGAGTCCACGATCAAGGACCCGGGCGGGACTGCGCGGAAAATCGGCTATCGCAACGTCCCGCTCCGCAGCGCGTCCTCCAGCCAGACGCTATCGCTGAGCGACGTAGGGCAGCTCCTTTCGCTGTCGGCGGGGGACATAACCGTTCCCACCAACGCTACAGCCGCCTTTGCGCTGGGCGACGCGATCTCGATCTACAACAATGCGTCGTCCAGCCGGAGCATCTCTGGGGTGGCGGGGGTCACGCTTCGTCTCGCGGGAGCGACCTCCACCGGCAGCCGCACCCTCGGTGCGCGCGGCCTGTGCACGCTCGTCAAGGTCGGCACCGACGAATGGGTCGTCGCCGGCGCGGGGGTGTCCTAATGACGGGTCCTTTGCAGATGCTGCTCGCGCGGACCCCGCCGCCACCGGCGCCGACGTTGAGCGTCAGCGCGGCGGTGTATGGCGGTTCGGTTCCGGTAAACGTCTCGACGGCGTCCGGCACGAGCGATGCGCTGCCCGGGGGCGGCTTTCGCTATTTCGACGCGAACGCCTCGGGCGGATCGCCGCCCTATCGCTATTCGTGGAGCCGGCAGAACGGCGTCAACAAGACCGTGCTGATCGATCCCGATAGCGAGCGGGCGCGGGTCCAGTGGAGCGACATGGTGGTGGGCGAATATCAAAGCACCACCGCGCGCTGCGAGGTGACCGATGCCAATGGCGCCACCGCGACGTCGAGCACGATCGTCATCGGCTTCAACCGGGTCGCGTGAGATGATCACAACTCAGCCCGACTGGTTGATCCCGCTGCTCGGCGGAAACACTCTGCTCAGCGCGGCGCTGGGCTATCTCGTTCCGGCGATGGTCACGCGCCGCAAGGATGCAGGCGACCTCGCTTCGGATCTGCTGCGCCAGGCGCTGGAGCGGATCGACAAGCTGGAGCGCGAGAATGCCGAATGCGCCGAGAAGGCTGCGCGGCTGGAAAAGCGCTGTGACAGAAACGAGTTGGTCCTGCGCCTGACGCTGTCGGACCTCAGCGCCCGGGCCCCCGATTCGCCGACGCTGCGGCAGGCGCAGACGCTGTGCGGTCCCGCTTTCGCGGCCGGCGGCTGATCGATTTCAAATACGCATATCGGAGATCGCATGCCGGATTCTGCACTGGCCTGGATGGCGTACGCCCTGTCGTTGACAGGGGTGCGCGAAATTCCCGGCCCCAAGAACAACCCCGTGATCGTGGCATGGCTGCGTCGGCTCAAAGCCTGGTGGAGCGACGACGAGACACCCTGGTGCGGCACCTTCGTGGCACATGTCGCGCGCAGCGTCGGGCTGCCCCTGCCGAGACACTGGTATCGCGCCAAGGCCTGGCTCGACTGGGGTGTCCCCTGCGCACCCGCCTATGGCGCGCTGTGCGTGCTCGACCGGCAGGGCGGCGGGCACGTGTTTTTCGTCACGCGCGCCTCTCGTGGCTTTCTGTGGGGCATCGGGGGCAATCAGGGCAATCGCGTGTGCGAGGCCAAGTTCAGCCGGGACCGAGTGCTGGGCTGTCGCTGGCCCGTGGGGGTGCCGCTGCCGCAACCCCTGCCCGCTGGAGAGGATGGCGCGGATCGGCCATCCGAGGTGGAAGCATGATGGACTATCTTCGCTGCCGTCTTCGCGAGCGCGGCACATGGATCGCGATCGGCGCCGCCGTTACCGGAGCCGCCGCCCTTTCGAGCCCCTATAGCTGGATGGCGATCGCTGCCGGTGTCGTCGCGGCACTGTTGCCGACGCCCGGCGGAAAGGGGGCTGCATGAGGACGGAGCTTTTTCTGTCAGCGGCCGGCATCGCCGCGATCGGAGCGTTCGGCAGCGGTTGGTTCGTGCGCGACCTGATCGCCGACCGGGCCGAGGCACGGTCCGCAGCGAGGCTGGCGGAAAGCCATGCTGTGGCGCAGCGGGCGCTCGAGCGGCAATCCCGGGCCTTCGAGACCGAGCGCCGCACGCTGGAAGCGCTGCGTCCCCAGAGCCGCGCTCTCATCAGGGAGGCCTATCATGACATTCCGGTATCTGCAGATTGTGCTGTGCGGCCTGACGTGCTGCGCCTGCTCGAGGACGCCCGCGCCCGCGCCAATGCCGCCGCTGCCGGCCAATCTGGCGAGCCCGTGCATGGCGGTCCAGCCGGTGCCGCCGATCGACCCGGAGAGGGCCATCTGGGAGGCTGACCTCCTGCTCGCTTACGCCGAATGCGCCGGCCGACATCGCGCCACCGTCGACGCTTGGGGCGCCACCAGGAAAGATGAACGATGACCGACGACTCTAGCGGAATGCTGCCCGCGCGACTGAGCCATCCCGAGATGCAACTCGCCGGTGGGCTCGGAATGCCTGCCGGAGGCGGGCCGAAGCCGGTCCTCGATTTCGACTTCACGACGATCTCGACGCTCGACAGCCGGATCAGCTTTTCCCGCGCATCGTCGGCAACGCGGGTCAACGCGAGCGGCTATATCGAGACGGTGGCCGCGAACCAGCCGCGCTTCAGCCACGACCCGGTGACGTTGCGACCGCTGGGGCTGCTGGTCGAGGACCAGCGCACCAACATGCTGCTGCATTCGCAAGATTTCGGTTCGGCGATTTGGACGAAGACGCGATGTTCGCTCGTCACCACCGGCGCAATGACACCCAGTGGCGAGCCGGACGCTGTGAAGCTCGTCGAAAACGGGACGTCCGGCGATCATCTGATCAGCCAAAGCGTGGCCTTTACCGCTGGATCACACACACGCTCGGTCTACCTCAAGCCGGCCGGCCGAAGCTGGGCAAAGCTGGCGTGCGGCGGCATGGCGACGGCCTATTTCGATCTTTCGACCGGCAGCGTGGGCAGCATTTCCGGAACCGGCACGCCAAGCGCCCAGATTCAGCCGGCCGGCAATGGATGGTATCGCGTGTCGCTCAGCTTCACCGCCACGGCGGGGACGGTGTCGGTCTCTACCGGATGTGCCGTAGTGAATGGGAGCGACCTCTATTCGGGCGACGGTTCGTCGGGCTTGCTGTTGTGGGGCGATCAGCTGGAGGCGGGCGGCTTCGCGACGTCGTATATTCCAACGGCGGGTGCGGCGGTAACGCGGATGATGGATTTGCCGGTTATTCCTTCCGCCGTAGCTGGCCCGATACTGGCAGAGGGGCAGGGTTGTATCACAATAAACAGCGATTTTCCGCGGGCGGCGAATGGAGAAATTGTATGCGTCGATGATGGCATCGGCGCTAATTCTCTGGAGATTTATCGATCTTCGCTGACAACATTAAATTTCTTTGCAAAAGCAGATTCAAACGTTGTTGCAGACATATCCAGTTTTCCCAGAACTAGTGATCTGATCAGTGTAATTATCATGTATGATTGGGACAATTACACAGTTAACTTTGGTTCTATGGGTTCCCGATCAGGGTCTATATCAGGAACGCAATCTCTAAATACAATTAGGTTTGGTCAGTACAGAAGTCCTGGGTTCGCAATCAATGGGCACATAGCTAAATTTGTCTATAGCATGGCAAGCGCGTGAGGAGTGGAACTGCATGGCAGGTGCCGATAGGAGTGGAAAATGGGGACTCTTGCCTCTTGCACGCGCCGGAAAAGACCTTAAGGGCATAGCGGATAGGGGCGGTTAGCTCAGTTGGTAGAGCATCTCGTTTACACCGAGAGGGTCGGCGGTTCGAGCCCGTCACCGCCCACCACGTATATCAGCTGCGAATAAGCGCTTCAGATTGCTCTGACACCAATGAGCCATGAAAAGCGCATTTTTGTAGTAGTGTGGCGGGATCGAGCACCTTCCAGATCTTTTTGGACGTTATCGATCGTGTGAAGGAGTTCAGCGGCTTCCTTGTAAATGCCAAGGGGCTGCTGTTGAGCTGGCACCTTTTGCCGCTTGGTCGGGTGCAAAGGTTCGTTGGACGGAGAATTGTCTGTCCGGCGGAATTCCGATCTGTTGTTGGAACTGGGATGACCACAATTCGCGCCGACCAGTTGCTCGTAGATCGCGGTCTCGTCGAGAGCCGGTCGCGTGCGCAGGCGGTTATCCTGGCCGGGCTTGTCTTTTCCGGTGAGCGGAAGATCGAGAAGGCGGGGCAGGCGCTGAAGGCCGATGCGCCGATCGAGCTGCGCGGGCGTGATCATCCCTGGGTGTCGCGGGGCGGGGTCAAGCTGGCGCATGGCCTTACCCATTTCGGCTGGTCGCCCGAGGGGGCGATAGCGATCGATGTCGGCTCGTCGACGGGCGGCTTTACCGATGTGTTGCTGGCCGGAGGTGCCACGCGCGTCTATGCGGTCGATTCCGGGACGAACCAGCTGGCGTGGAAGCTGCGGTCCGATCCGCGCGTCGTCGTGCTGGAGCAGACCAACGCCCGGCATCTGACAGCCGACCATATCCCCGAGCCGATCGACATCGTCGTATGCGATGCCAGCTTCATCTCGCTCGCGAAGGTGCTGCCGGCGGCGCTGTCCTTCGTCCGGCCGGGCGGTCGGCTCGTAGCGCTGATCAAGCCGCAATTCGAGGCCGGTCGCGAGGAGGTGGGCAAGGGCGGGGTGATCAGGGATAGCGCCGTCCATGAGCGCGTTTGTGCCGAGGTCCGCGCGTGGGTCGATGCGCAGGGCTGGGTCGTCGAGGGAATCGAGCGCAGCCCGATCACCGGTCCCGAGGGCAATGTCGAATTTCTGATCGGCGCGACCCGTGCCGGCGAGGAGCAGAATGATGGGTGAGATTGCGTCGGCGGGCCAGTTGCGGATGTCTTGGATACGCTGGGCGCTGGTCACGGTGCCCGCGATCGTCCTGCTCGGTACCATATCCGGCCGGGGATCGGGGGCGGGCATGGGCAATCCGTGGTATGACATGCTGGAAAAGCCGGCCCTGATGCCGCCTGGCTGGGCCTTTGGGCTGGCGTGGACGATCCTCTACGTCCTTATGGGTGTCGCATTCTCGATGATCCTCAATGCGCGTGGCGCCAAAGGCAGGGGCGTCGCGATCGCCCTGTTCTTGATCCAACTGGCGCTGAACCTGGCCTGGTCGCCGGTCTTTTTCGCGATGTACCGGATCATGCTCGCCTTCGGGCTGATCCTGTTCATCTTCCTATGGGCGTCGGCCGCGACCTGGCTGTTCTGGCGGATTCGGCCGGTCGCGGGCATATTGATGCTGCCTTATCTGGGCTGGCTCGTCTTTGCCGGTACGCTCAACTGGCAGATCCACGAACTCAATCCGAGCGGCGGCGCCCTTGTTTCAAATGGCGGTACCACCCAGATAGTCATAGAGTGATGCCGCGACGCGCGGTTTGGAATGATGCCGCGTTGCGCGGTCTGGCGAGGAATTGATCATGCAGTCTGAAAACCGCCTCTTCGACGATTTCGTCAAGCTGATGAACGGCGCGGCGGGTACGCTGGCCGGCGTCGGCCGCGAAGCCGAGTCCGCTTTCAAGGAGCGGACGCGCGAGTGGATTGCGGGCATGGACTTCGTAAGCCGCGAGGAATTCGAGGCTGTGAAGGCGATGGCGGCCGCAGCGCGCGACGAAGCCGAGGAGCTTAAGGCGCGCATCGCCGCGCTGGAGGCGGCTGCCGGTACGGCAAAGCCCTGACAGCTATCCACAGCTTTATGACCCTTGCGGGTTGAACTGAACGGCATTCCGAGCCACGGAGTGACCCTCTGGTGGGCAACGGAGTACAGCCCCTGATGGACGTCGATGATTTCGAGTCCGCGCGAGACGCAAGCGCGCCGATCGATATGCTCGAACATTATTTCTCTGCGCGTGGATGGGATTATCAGCGTGCGGGCGATGAAGAGATCGTAGCGCAGTTCCAGGGGAGCTGGGCGCAATATGAGCTGCGCGCCGTCTGGCGCGAAGAAGACCGCGTCCTGCAGTTTCTCGTCCTGCCCGATATTCGCGTGACCGCCGACAAGCGGGGCGCGATGTATGAGACGATGGGGCTGATCAACGAACAGCTCTGGCTTGGCCATTTCGAGATGTGGACCAGTTCGTCGATGGTGCTGTTCCGCCATGCGGCGCTGCTCGACAGCCAGTCGGGCGATGCGACGCTGGGTCTCGACCAGGCCGAGACGCTGATCGAGGCGGGCATCGACGAGTGCGAACGCTTCTATCCGGTGTTCCAGTTCGTGCTGTGGAGCGACAAGACGCCGCAGGAAGCGATCGCGGCCGCTATGATCGATACGCAGGGCGAGGCCTGACGCCATGGCGACGACGAAGAGTCTATGGCTCGTCGGCGCCGGCAATATGGGCGGGGCGATGCTGCGCGGCTGGCTGGCAGCGGGCTTCGACGGGAAGATCACGGTGATCGATCCGTTTGTTCCGGAGGTTCCGGCGGGCGTCGATCTGTTCCGTGAGCTGCCGACGACGGGCGACGGGCCCGACATTCTCGTGCTGGCGGTCAAGCCGCAGCAGCTGGATGCGGTGACGCCAAGCTTCTCGGACAAGCAGCGCTCTCCGCGCCTGCTGCTGTCGATTCTTGCCGGTGTCGAGACCAGGACGCTGAGCGACGGTTTTGGAGCGGCATCCACGGTGCGCGCCATGCCCAACCTTCCCGTGTCGATCGGCGAAGGCGTGACCGCGCTCTATTCGGCCGATGCACCGGACGCCATCCGTGCCGAAGCGGCGGCGCTCGTCGCGCCCCTCGGGCTGGTCGAGTGGATCGGCGACGAGGCGCTGTTCGATGCCGTCACCGCCCTGTCGGGTTGTGGTCCCGGCTTTCTGTTCCGTTTCATCGAGGCGATGGCGCAGGCGGGCGAAGCTCTGGGCCTGCCCGCCGATCAGGCGCTCAGGCTTGCCACAGCGACGGTCAAGGGATCGGGGCTGCTCGCGGCGGCGTCCGAGGAAGGGCCGGACGTGCTGGCCGACCGTGTCGCCAGCCCTGGCGGCAGCACGCGCGAAGGGCTCAACGTCCTGGATGCCGATGACAGGCTGAGGGCGCTGCTACGCGAAACACTCGCCGCATCCGCGAAGCGCAACGCCGAAATGGCCGCCGCCGCGCGCAAGGCCTGAGGTCAGGCCCAGTCGAGGGGTTTTTCCTTCACGACGCTGACGAAATTTGCGCAATCGAGTCGACAGCCCAGCATTTCCCCCAATGAATCAAGGTCAGGATCGAAGGTTCGGGCGAGGCTGGTGCGGGCCTCTGCGGAAACTGTAGGCCGGGCGGGCATCTGCCAGCGGCGCTTGACTCGATCGCGGACGGACTGCGGAATCATCGTTCGGCGTATCGTCGCCAGGAGCGGATGATCAACGATGCGGTCGCGCCAAGGGGCGTCGCGCAACCGCAGGCCCGATGCATTGCGTGATGCGAGATCGGCCTGCCAGGAAACAGGGCCCCCAAGCCCGATGAAGGCGGCAGCTCGCTCCAGTTCCTGTTGCGGATGCGCGGCCAACCGCTCCGTGAAGAGCGGCAGAATAGCATGCTTGCCGAAGGCATCGATCCAGGGGCGCAACTGCATGGCGTATCGGCCATAATCGACGAGCTCGGGGCGGCTGGCGATCGCCTGTTCGAGCGGTTCGTCGACGCCGTTTTCCAGCCAGAGATGGCTGTAGTGGGAGATGAGCCGCTCGACCGGATGGCGCATCACATAGATGAGGCGCGGCGCAGCGAGCGTTGCCTTGGCGCGAGATACGGTCAGCGGAAGATCGGGCAGCTTCGTATAATGGGTGCTCGCTTCGCCAAGGAGTGCGCCATCGGGGGCGGCTGCGAAGAGGCTGCAATACCAATCGATCCCGCGTTGCCACTGCGCGTCGTCACTGAAGAAATTGGGCTCCTTCGGCGTCGCCATGAAGATGCCGGGCTGTGCGCCAAGCTGCGCATGCAGCGTACTCGTCGCCGCCTTCATCGCGCCGATAATCAGGAAATGGGGAAGCCCGGTGTCGGTCAAGCCGCCACCTTGGACGGGCGGTACATGAGTCCGCCTGGGCCATAATGATACGTCAGGAAGTCTAGCCAGAGCCTCGGCGGATCGTGGCGTGGGCGTCCACGCACGGCGGCGATCAGGCGACCGAGCGGATGAGCGACCAGCCATAGCAGATTGGCGAGATGGGTTGCAGCCACGCCATGACGGCGCAGGAAGAAACGCGCGCGCGAGGCGAACCAGTAGCGGGGGCGGCGCTTCGGGCAGGCTTCGGTGAAGCCGGTCGCCTGTCCACCGAGATGCACGATGACGCTGTCGGGCACGTGCCAAGCCTCGAAGCCGGCGTCGGCGGCGCGAGCGCAGAAGTCGGTCTCCTCGAAATAGAGGAAGTAGCCGCTGTCGAAGAGGCCGATCCTCTCGAACACCGCGCCACGGATCATCAGGCTGGAGCCCGACAGCCACTCGGCCCGATATGGTTCATCGGACAGTGGCAGGGCCACGTCGAACCTGCCGAGACGTTTGCGCAATGGACCGAAGTCCAGTTCGCACAGCAGTTCGCTCAGCGGACTGTGGAAGCGAAAGGCGCTGTGGCGGATGGATCCGTCCGGGCGGAGGCAGCGACCTCCCGCTAGCCCCGCGTCCGGCTGGCTGTCCATGAAGTCGACCAGCGCTGTCAGGGCATTTGGACGCGCGACCGTATCCGGATTCAACAGCCAGATGAAGTGGGGTAGGCCTGCCCCTTCGGCGCGCTCCCTATAGGCGCGCAGGCCTGCATTGTTGCCCGCAGCAAAGCCTTGATTGTCGGGCAGCGCGATGAGCCGGCAGCATCCGTCTGCGCCGAGCTTCGTAACTCCCTGCGCCAATTGCTCGGCTGACCCGTCGCCCGATCCATTGTCGACGATGCAGATTTCCGCGTCGCCGCGCGCTCGGACCTCGGGCAAAATGGCTTCCACCGCCTGCAGCGTCAGCCCGGCCGTGCGGTAGTTGACGATGAGCACCAGGATCGGCGCGACCGGCATGGCTCGACGGTCCCCTAAGCCATCGTCGCTCGACATGAGCGGCGATTGCCGAACAGATGCCCGGCAATCCCCGTCATGACAATCTTTCGATCGGCCTCAGCCGAAGACGCGCGAGAAGATCGTGTCGACGTGCTTGAAGTGATAGTCGAGGTCGAACTTCTCTTCGAGCTCGGTCGGCGACAGCGCGGCGGTAACCTGCTCGTCGGCCTTGAGCAGCTCAAGCAGCGAGAGCGCGCCGTCCGATTCCCACACCTTCATCGCGTTGCGCTGGACGATGCGATAGGCGTCCTCGCGGCTGATCCCGGCCTGGGTCAGCGCGAGAAGAACGCGCTGCGAGTGGACGAGGCCACCCATGCGGTCCAGATTCTTCTGCATCCGCGCCGGATAGACCAGCAGCTTGTCGATCACGCCGGTGAGGCGTGCGAGGGCGAAGTCGAGCGTTACCGTCGCGTCGGGGCCGATCATCCGCTCGACCGAGCTGTGGCTGATGTCGCGCTCATGCCAAAGGGCGACATTTTCCAGCGCCGGCGTGACATAGCCGCGCACGAGGCGGGCGAGGCCGGTCAGATTCTCGGTCAGCACCGGATTGCGCTTGTGCGGCATGGCCGAGGAGCCCTTCTGCCCAGGCGAGAAATACTCCTCGGCCTCCAAGACCTCGGTGCGCTGCAGGTGACGGACTTCGGTCGCGAGCCGTTCGACCGACGAGGCGATCACGCCCAGCGTCGCGAAATACATCGCATGGCGGTCGCGCGGGATGACCTGGGTCGAGACCGGCTCGACGGTCAGGCCCATCTTTTCCGCGACATAGGCTTCGACGCGCGGGTCGATATTGGCGAAGGTGCCGACCGCGCCCGAAATGGCGCAGGTCGCGACATCGGCGCGCGCGGCGATCAGGCGCTCGCGGTTGCGCGCGAACTCGGCATAGGCCTGGGCGAGCTTCAGGCCGAAGGTGACCGGCTCGGCGTGGATGCCGTGGCTGCGACCGATCGTCGGGGTCATCTTATGCTCGATCGCGCGGCGCTTGAGCACCTCGAGCAGCTTGTCGAGATCGGCGATCAGGATGTCGGATGCGCGGGCCAGCTGGACCGCGAGGCAGGTGTCGAGGACGTCGGACGAAGTCATGCCCTGGTGCATGAAGCGCGCCGGCTCGCCGACATGCTCGGCGACGCTGGTCAGGAAGGCGATGACGTCATGCTTCACCTCGGCCTCGATCTCGTCGATGCGGGCGACGTCGAAGCTCCCCTTCTCCCAGATCGCCTTGGCAGCATCCTTGGGAACGACGCCCAGATCGGCGAGCGCGTCGGTGGCGTGGGCCTCGATCTCGAACCAGATCTGGAAGCGGGTTTCCGGTTCCCAGATCTTGACCATCTCTGGGCGGGAATAGCGCGGGATCATAGCCTGTCCTTGTTCGAGAGCCGATATGCGGGCGCGCCTAGCAGAGGGCGCTCCGGGCGGCAATCGCGCGCCCGCCAATTCACATCAGGCCGCGGCTTCTCAGACTGGTCTGGCCCTTGGTGCCCACCACGATATGATCGTGGATGCTGATCCCCAGCGGCCGGGCCGCCGCGACCAGTTCCTGGGTCAGGGCGATGTCCTGCCGGCTGGGCTCCGGATCGCCCGAAGGGTGGTTGTGGACGATGATCAGCGCCGCCGATCCGAGTTCCAGCGCGCGACGGATGATCTCGCGCACATGCACGGCCGCCTGATCGACCGAACCCTCGGAGACGAGTTCGTCGCGGATCAGCACGTTCTTGGTGTTCAGGTGCAGGACGCGCACGCGTTCGACCATGCGGTGCGCCATGTCGGCATGGAGGTAATTCGCCAGCGCCTGCCAGTCGGACAGGATCGGGCGGTTCTTCACCTCGCTGCGCAGCAGGCGCAGCGCGGAGGCTTCGGCGATCTTGATGCCGGCTATCGCGGCGTCGCTGATCTTGGCGCGGCGCAGAGATTCGGCATCCGCCGAGAGCAGCGGACCAAGCCCTCCGAATTCATCGAGCAGTCGCCGGGCGGTCGGCTTGGTGTCGACGCGCGGTATCGTCAGAGCGAGGAGATATTCGACCAGCTCATGGTCGAGCAGCGCATCGGGGCCGCCCTCAATCAGGCGCGTCCGCAGCCGGGCGCGGTGGCCGCTCGCATCATTGGCCGGATCGGGCGCGGGTCTGTCCATTTGCGCGACGCTAGCCAATTCTGGGGCGCTGGCTAGTCCGCTCGTGCGCCCCGATGCCGAGGCCGGACGTCAGGGCCGGTTGTCACGCCCGAATGTCAGGCCAGGCCGAGGCGGTGGAAATCGTGGATGTGGACGAGCCCGACGGGGCGGTCGGGGGCATCATGGTCCATCACGAACAGCGCGGTGATCTTGTTTGCCGTGAGGATCGCCATTGCGTCCTCGGCATAGGTGCCGTCGGGAACCGTCTTGGGATTGCGCGTCATGACGTCGCAGGCGCGGCTGGTGAACAGGCGCTCGACATGGCGGCGGAGGTCGCCATCGGTGATCGTGCCCACCAGCCGTCCTGCCGCGTCGACGACGCCGGCTATGCCCAGGCTCTTTTCGGTCATGGTGACGATGGCGTCGCGCATCGGCAGCGCATGGTCGACCAGCGGCAGGGCGTCGCCCGCGTGCATGATCTCGTTCACCGGCAGAAGTCGCAGGCCGATCGAGCCGCCCGGATGGAGCCGCTCGAGCTGTTCGCGGGTTATCCCGCGCTGTTCCATCGCTGCCACGGCCAGCGCGTCGCCCAGCGCGAGCATCAGCGTCGTCGAGGTGGTCGGCGAGATGTTGACGGGGCAGCTTTCGCGGATCGGCGGCAGGATGATGGCGGCGGTGGCGGCTTGCGCGAGCGGCGCGTGGCGCTGCGCGCTGATCGCCACGATCGGGCAGCCAAGATCGCGCGCATAATCGGTGATCGGCCGCAACTCGGGCGTCGCGCCGGAATTGGACAGGGCGATCAGCAGGTCTCCGGCAAGCAGCATGCCGAGGTCGCCATGTGCCGCCTCGCCGGGGTGAACGAAGATCGCAGGCGTGCCGGTCGAGGCGAAGGTCGCCGCCATCTTGCGCGCGACATGGCCCGATTTCCCCATGCCGCTGACGACGACGCGGCCCTTCGTCGCCAGGATCAGCGATACGGCCCTGGCGAAGGCGCCATCGAGCGCGTCGCGCAGCAGGAGAAGCGATCGTGCTTCGAGGTCGAGGACCTCCCGCCCGGCGGACAGGATCCTCGCTGTTTCCGCTCGGCAGTCGGTCGGGGCACGGTGGAGAAGCGAAGCCATGGGCGTCAGGGCTTGATCGCAAACCAGGTCGGATAGCGCGAGTTCCAGCTGTCCTCCTGGCAGTCGATCACATGCAGTTCCAGCTTCTGCTCTGCGCAGAAGGCGTTGACCGCTTCGACGACCAGCGGCCATTCCGGGGAATAGTCGTCACCGGAGAATATGCCGCCGGACTTCAGCTTGGGAAACCAGTCCCGAAAGGTCTTACCGTTCAGCTGCCCATCATGGGCATAACCATCGACATAAACGAAATCGAGCGAGTCGTCGGGAAACAGCGGCAGTGCCTCATCGAAGCGCATCTTCAGGACGCTGTTGCGCGCACGGTGCTGATCGAGGCGCATCACCGCTTCGCGATACTGGTCGATGCCGTGCCCACGGTCGCCGGCCCACATGTCGATGCTGTAGAGATGCGCTATGTGCGGGAAGCGCAGGAGGCGATCGGAGAAATCTCCCGCTGCCACGCCGAGTTCGACCCCGACCCCGCCCTCGGAGAAGAGCGTCGCGACATCGTCGCGGCGTTCGAAGCTGGCGGTCAGTTGCCGGATCGCGCGGCTGAGCTGCGGCGTGTAATGGGCCGACCAGCGGATCGGGCCGGCGGAACGATCCTGCGACCGATATTCCTGTCCCTTGATGTAGAAGGTCAGGGCGATCGTATTACGGTCGCGCTCCTGCGGTCCGAGCTGGTCGACGCTGTGCCAGCTCTCCTCGGTGCGGACGAAGGCATAGGCGCTGTTCGGCAGGAAGCGGTTCTGCTTCAATCGCTCGAAACCTTCGCCGGAGCGGCGGTGGAACACGGTCCCGACATGCGCCTGCGCGTCATCCTCCGGCAGATAGAATTGCAGCGTCGCAACCTTTGTGGCCGCGTCCGGGTGGATGCCGATGCGATAGCCGGGCTTGTCGCGATAGAAGATCGGCACGGCCACCAGTTCGGGGATGCGACCATCGAAGCGTGCGGCCAGCGTGGCGCCGAACTTGTCGGTCACTGCTGCAGCGATGCGCGGCGACGTAAAGACTTCGATCATCGCTTCCCAGAAGGGCTGGTCCTCGGCGGGCAGCCGCCACAGCGTTTCGTGCGTGAGATCGAGGAGGAGGCGCGTGACCCGGCCGCTCTCGTCGACCGCGTCGGGATGCTCGATCGGGTCGAGCATATCGTCGGCCGGCAGCCGCGCGACGAGTTCGTGATAGACCGAGGCCGGCAGCATGTCCTGCATGTAGATATTGCCGCAGGGACTCTCGTCGAGCCTGGCTGCGGCGATGCGTGCGACGATGGCATCGACGATCTGGTCGGTCGTCACCAGCTCGTCCGCCACAGCCTCGCCGACGGGTTTCGCCCGGGTGCGATAGGCTTCCGGATCGCGGTGGAACAGGAAGTTGAGGACGTCCCGCGTCTCGGGCGTGGCGAAAGCGGCGTTCTGCTTCTTGTGGACGAAGCGCAGGCCTGCGCCCTCCAATATTTCGGTGACAGCCGCGACCTGCTGCAGGTCGCTGTCGATCAGCTCGATGGAAACCGAACGAACGCGTTCATCGGCGAGCGTCCGGCGAGCGCCTTCGACGATCGACAGTTCGATTCCGTCGACGTCGATCTTGATGTGGTTCGGAATCTCGACTCCGAAATCGGCGACGAAGCTGTCGATATCATAGCCGACCATGCCTTGGCGGAACGCCGGATCGAAGGGATTGCCCCGGAAATCGAGCGCTGCCCCGAAATTGCTCATCGATGTGCCGACGTCGAGGCTGGCCAGATTCATCTCGCTCACCGACTTGCGCGCTGCGAAGGCGAGACACAGCGGGGTGACGACATCCTGCACCTGGTTCAGGGCGACCGTGGCGCAGAGCTGTCCGTAATTGGCGAAATGCGGCTCGAAAGCGAGGGTGCGAATGCCGCGCACCCCGGCGTATATCGAGTATATGCCGACATTCGCGCCGATGTCCCAGAACAGGTCGTCAGGCGCGAAGCTGTCGATCCACTCGATCGTTTCCGGCTCCTTCTCCAGCAGCGTCGCGAAGCGCCAGCCGGCGCCCTGGCCGAAATAGCGGATGACATGGCCATTGGCGTCGATGGTGTCGATATCGGCAACTGTGAAACCATGAGCGGGGGCGTTCATTCTTCTCTCCTCAGGCGGCCCGCAGCCGCTGGTTCTCGCGTTCCAGATCGCGTGCCCAGGATGCCAGCCCGAAGCGCCGGACATCCACCTGCCTCCAGAACAGGCCGGGATCGCGCTGCCAAAGGTGGAAATGGGCGAGCGCGTTGGCGCATTGCGAACCCATGTCGATCACCTCGGCCAGTTCCTGCAGATAGAAGGGGAGGAGATGGCCGTCCGGCCCCATCTGCTCGTCATGCGGACAGGCCGCCGCCTTAAGCGAGGTCTCCATGCCCTGGCGGAAGCAGGCCAGCGCGGTCTGCGCATCGCCGGCCGCAAGGTGGAGCCGTGCCTCGTAGAAGGCTGCTGCGATGCTCTTGGTTGCGAGCAGGGGGGAGAAGTCCCACCAATTGGCCTCCGCCGCCTGCCGGTACCACCGCGCCGCGGCATCGCGGCGCTCGCTCATCTCGCACAACCGGCCGGCAAGGAATGCCAGCGAGATGCGCCAGCGGCGCACATGGACGGGCATCGATGGCTCGGACGACTGGCCGATATAGGCTTCGATCAGCGGTAGAATGACCTGCGCCAGATCGGCGCGCCGCATCTCCAATATGCGGTAACCGAGTACGGCGATCGCTGCGCCCCGGTCGGCGGAGTCGGGCCGGGATTCCTCGATCACGCATTCTGCGAGGCGGGCCAGCTTGACCTCATGGTTCAGCCGCTCGCCCATCTGCACGAGCGTCCGGTAGAGCCACGGATTGTCATAGGCCGCACCGAAGTCGATCAGCGATGGCGGCGTGCCGTGCCGCAGGGGATAGGCCGGATTTTCATATTCGGTGACCGCATGGACACCTAGGAGCGGGTTGGCCGAGGCGACCATGATCAGCCACTCGACGTTCGCTGACTGCTCGGCCGGAATCTGCAGGAGCATATGCGCGCCCCTCGGATTGGGGCTCGCCGCGCATTGCGCATAGCGGAGCTCAGGCAGCAGATGCTCGGACACGGCATCGTCGAGCGCGTCCCAGTCGCGCGGTCGGATGCCTTCGCCTGCGTCCCGCCGCCAGCCCAGAACCGCCCGCCCGTCATGCTTCAGCAACCGGGCATAGTCGTGCAGCCGCGATTGCCAGCCTCCCGGCGCGCTGGCGTCGAATGCGATCACGAGATCGATCGATTGCGGGGGGATGGAGTCGAGATCGGGCCCCGTCGTCTCCCAGCGGGAGTCACCGGGCGGACCGACGAACAGGACCGATCCTGCGCGCGACAGCGCAAGGATGATCGCCGCCGCGTCATCCGATCCGGCGCCGTCGATCAGGACGCGATCGCCGCTGCGGACATGGGTGGCTGCCATTGCGAAGCGCGCTATCGCGGCGTCGGCTTCGAAGCCCTGGTCGAGCCATCCGTCGCGCTGTCCGCTGTCATGCTGCCAATAGCTCAGCGAGGGGAGGCAATCGCCGGTCCACTCGCCATATTCGTGAAGCATCATGCCCCCCGGATGGCGCCGCCATCCATGGGCGAAGAGCTGTGCTTCCAGCGCGGCACGCGGCTGGCCGGCAGAATGAAGCGCAAGTGTCCCGGCGCCTGCGAAGGGAGCAATCGCGCTGGCGAAGCTCGGGCCTGCGCCCGGTCCCGTCCAGGCCAGATAGCCCGCGCGGGCCGGGTTATGAGAATGCGACGGTGTGCTGTTGCCCGGCTCGGCTATCTCGCAACCGACCAGGGCCAGCTCGCAGGCGAGTTCGGGATGCGCTGCCTGGTCGATCTCGATCGTGCAGGGGCCGAGGCGTTGAACCAGAGCATTGGCAATCTGAATCGACACGCGTCACTCCTGACAGCCTTACGCGGACCCGGTGCCGCCTCGCCCGCGAAAACGAGCCGGTGGCGGAACAATGCCTGAGGGCGGAAGGTTTGGACGTTGATCTGGATAGAGAGAAAGCGTTGAGGGTTGGTTAACCATGTTGCGGGGCGGCGAACCCCACCGATGAACGGCCCGGTCGATCGCCGCCGGGGTGACGCGGCCGTCGGGACCGACTAAGTCCGCAACGATGGAGTCCGCGTCGTCGCGCAAGAAAAGGGTGCTGGCCTGGACGGGCGCGGGCACGGCGCTGTTTGCGCTGGGTGGCGTCTGGCTGTGGAGCGAGCGGGTTCCGATCGCTGCGTCGTACATCGACGAGATGCTGCGCGCGAAAGGCGTCGCCGCCCGCTATCGTCTCACGCATATTGGCGTCCGAACGCACAGGATCGAGAATGTCGTCATCGGCGACCCGCGCTCGCCGGACCTGGTCGCAGACTGGGCGGATGTGGAACTGGCAATAGGGCTTTCGGGCGTTCAGCTGCGCGCGGTGGATGCGGGCGGCCTGCGCGTTCGCGCGCGTCTGGTCGATGGGCGCCTCTCGCTGGGCGCGATCGACCGACTGCTGCCGCAAGGCGAGGGCGATACGCCATTCTCCCTGCCAGCCATTTCGCTGACCGCCCGCTCCGCACGAGCCGACATCGTCACTGCGGCGGGATCGGCTGTCCTGATCCTCGACGGGTCCGGTCGGCTGGATGACGGTTTCACCGGGCGCGCTACGCTGTCCGCGCCGCGCCTTGCCACGAATGGCTGCGTCGCCGAGCGGCTGGGCGGAAGCCTGCGCGTCGCGACGAGCGGGGCAGGGCCTCGGCTGACTGGGCCGTTGCGCGCCGCCTCGATCCGCTGCGAGGGGATACGGTTATCGGATGTGCTGATCGCGAGCGACCTGCGCGCCAGCCCCGATCTTGCGCTCTGGCGAGGGACGCTGGAGCCCAGGCGGGGCAGCATCGCCGCCAGCGGCGTCCAGGTTGGGCGGATGGCCGGCAGGGTCGCCTTTTCCGCGCAGCGAGCTGGCGTCGCCGGCGATCTCGATCTCCGCGCCCTTGATGTGACGACCGCGCAAGGGCAGGCCAATTCGCTATCCGTGCAGGGCCGATACCGGCTGACCTCCCGAGGCGATGCGGACTTCGACGGACGATTGCTGGCATCGAAGGCGCGCTTGTCGCTACGCATGCAGGAAAGGATTTCCCGCATCAGGACCGCCGGCGACGCGACGCCGTTGGGCCCCATTCTGGATGCCTGGGGCAGGGCGCTTGCCCGCGCGGCGTCGGCGACCGATCTGCGCGGCGACATCCGCGCAAGCTTCGGAAACGATCAGGGAGAAATCCGCCTGCTTCGCCTCGACGGGCGCAGCGCAAGTGGCGCACGACTTCTGGTCAGGCCGATGGGTGCGGCCGGGATCGGCTGGACACGGTCCGAAGGCTTGTCGACCAACGGCAGTTTCGAACTGTCCGGCGGCGGGCTGCCCCATCTTCTGGCGACGGCACGGCAGCCCTTTGCGGGTGGTCCGATCGAGGGTTCTGCGAGCATCGCTCCCTATTCGACGGGAATGGCATCGCTGGCCTTCGATCCGATCCGCTTCGATCGGGACCGTCGGGGCGTCATCTCGCTGGCGACCGGCGTGATGATGAGCGGGCCGCTTGGCGACGGCCGGATCGACGGCGCCCGCCTGCCTTTGCGGCTGTCGATCGATGAGAGCGGCGGCGTCCTCCTGAACCGCACCTGCGCGCCGCTGGCGTGGAACCGACTCGCGATCGCCGGAGCCTCGATCGGTCCCAGCATATTGCCGCTGTGCCCGCTCGATGGCGCGCTGTTGAGACGAACCTCCGAAGGCCTGCTGTCTGGCGGTGCGGTGGTCCGGAAGCCCCGATTGCGGGGAAGCCTAGGTGGCCAGCCCCTGTCGATCGAAGGAGGGCGACTGGCGGCGCGCCTGGACAGGCCCGGCTTCCGCGTCGACGATCTCGCCGTCCGCCTGGGCGGAACGCAGGATCCGACGCGGCTGGACATCGGCCAGCTCGACGGGCGGCTGGGCACCGAGGGCATCGTAGGACGTTTCGCTTCGCTGTCCGGGAAGCTGGCTTCGGTGCCTCTTCTCCTGTCCGGCGGCGAGGGCGGCTGGCGGCTGGCGGGTAGCCGCTTGACCGTGGAGGGTGGACTGGAGGTCGCCGATGCGCAGACCGACGAGCCGCGTTTTCGGCCGCTCCTGTCCGACGATGTGCGACTGGAACTGGTCGATGGCAGGGTTACCGCTGCGGCAACGCTGAAGGAACCCAAGTCGCAAGCCGTCGTGACGCGGGTCACGCTGCGCCACGACCTCGCTAGCAGTCGCGGCGGCGCGCTTCTGTCCGTGGATGGCCTGACCTTCGGCAAGACTCTTCAGCCCGAGGCGATAACCCCGCTTACGCTGGGCATGGTTGCCAATGTCGAGGGGCGGCTGGATGGCACCGGCGAGATCACGTGGCGCGGCGGAGAGGTTGCCAGTCGTGGTAGCTTCGCGACCGACAAGTTGGATTTCGCGGCGGCCTTCGGTCCCGTCACGGGGCTGAAGGGGAAGATCGAGTTCGTCGACCTCCTCGGCCTCGTCACCGCACCCGACCAGAAGGTCGCCATCGCCGAGGTCAATCCCGGCATAGCTGTCACCGACGGGGTCATTCGCTATCAAATATTGCCTGACCGCCAGTTGTCGATCCTGTCCGGCGACTGGCCGTTCGCAGGCGGAACCCTGACGCTTGAGCCGAGCGTCCTCGATATGGCGCGGCCTGTGGCCCGCAGGCTGACCTTCCGGATCAACGGACTCGATGCGGCAACCTTCGTTCAGCAGCTCGAGTTCAAGAATCTGGCGGTCACCGGCAAATTCGACGGCGTGCTCCCGATCATCTTCGACTCCTCGGGCGGGCGCATCGAGAATGGCGAACTGCGGGTCAGGCGCGACGGCGGAACGCTGTCCTATGTCGGCGACGTGACCAACGCCAATCTCGGCCGCTTCGCGCGCCTCGCCTTCGACGCGCTGAAGTCGATGCGCTACCAAAGCCTCGCCATCGATCTCAACGGCCAGCTTGACGGAGAAATCGTGAGCCGGGTCCGCTTCGACGGGACCAATGATCGTCCGGAGGAGACGGCAACGCGCAACGGGCTGATGGGTCGCCTGCTCGCACCGCTGACGCGGCTGCCCTTCCGGTTCAACATCACCATAACGGCGCCCTTCAGAGGCCTGGTCAATTCCGCCCAGACCTTCGTCGATCCGTCGCTTCTTCTGCGCAACGGCGCCGTGCAGGATGCGCGCGGGCAGCCAGAGGAGCAGGCGCCGGCGATCGTTCCGGGCCCGGCGGCCATTCAGCAAAGGTAAAGCGGGAGCATGTCATGACCTCAGCCAGATTGACGAGCGAGACGCGCGGTGCGAGCGTCCCGAGATGAAGAAACAGATGTCGATATCCAAGGGTTGCGTAACAGCTGCGGTCATCCTGCCTTTCGGCCTGCTGCTGGCCGGCTGCATCCAGGTCGCGGCACCCGACAAGCCGATCGAGATCAACCTGAACGTGAACGTGAAACAAGAGGTGGTGGTCAGGCTCCAGAAGGATGCCGAGGACTTCATCGCCAATAATCCGGAGCTGTTCCCGCAATGAGAAAGATATTCGGTACGGCCATTTTCGCTGCCGCCGCTCTCGTGGTGGCTTCGCCGCTACTGGCGGCGGACCCGGTGGTCGAGCAGGCCCTGTCGGCCGGAACGGTGGGCGAGCAGTGGGACGGCTATCTCGGCTTCGTCTCGTCGCCTTCGTCCGATCTGAAGGCTGCGGTCGATGCGATCAACATCAAGCGTCGCGCCGGCTACACGCAGATCGCCGCGGCGCGCAACGTGACCGTCGACCAGTTCGCCCAGACGACGGCGTGCCAGACGCTGCGTGCAGTCAAGCCCGGCCAAGCTTACAAGCTCAAGGACGGTGCCTGGAAGAGGCGCCAAGGTTCGGAGTCGATCACGCCCGATTATTGCGGCTGATCATGGGGCGCGGCGGGTGCATGCCCGCCGCGCCCGATGCCCGTTCAGCCGGGATAAGGCGCGCTTTTGAGCAGGCCGGCCAGATGCGCGGCGTTGCCCGCGACCATCTTTGCGGTCTTGGACACTTTTTCCGGTGTCTCCTGCAGATCCTTGAAATCGACCGATCCCATCGCTTCGCCGACCCAGTAGCAGGCGGCAACAGCGGGGATGGTCCAGCCGACGTCATTGAGGGCCTGGAACAGTTGCGCGCTCGAGAAATGCGCGCCGTCCTCATTACCCACGATTGCCGCCACCGCTATTTTTCCGTAGCTCGGCATCCGCCCCTGATCGTCGGTCTCGCCGAGAAAGGCATCCATCCGTTCGAGCACGCGTTTGGCGACGCTTCCGATCTGTCCCATCCAGATCGGTCCGCCGAAGATCAGAATGTCATGCTCCAGTATCTTGTCGCGAAGCTGGGGCCATGCGTCGCCATCGCCCTCGTCGGAACTGACGCCCGGCTTGATGTCCAGGCCAGCCACGCGGACGGTCTCGGTGAGCGTCACGTCCCGATCCGCGAAGGCCTCTTCAAGCACCGCGATCATCGCGTCGGTCGACGACGGGCTTTCCACCTTGCCCTTCAGGCTGCAATTCAGGGCGATCGCTTTCAGGGTCATCAAATCGTCTCCATCCATTCGCTATCCCGCCGATCAGGCACGGATGTGCCGAACGCATGACGGCAGCCGCAGGACGCGTGACGGAGATCGCGAAAAAAACTTCGGGGCGCGGTAACCTATCGGCGGGTCGATCGTTTCAAATGCCGTGCCGATCAGGTGCGACTTCAGGCGAGGGCCCTCGATCATCGTGGCAAGCATATCGGAAGAGGCCCCGGTAACCGCCATTCCCATGGCAGAGCGATATTCCCGGACGCGGCGTCTGAGTGTCGATCTGGTGGCCGGTCTGTCGGATGCCGATGCGACCGTCCAGTCGATGGCGGATGCCTCTCCGGCTAAATGGCATCTCGCGCATATCACGTGGTTTTTCGAAACCTTCGTGCTGCGCGATCATGTGCCGGGCTACCGGTTGTTTCACGATCGCTGGCCCTTCCTCTTCAACAGCTACTATGACGCGGAGGGCGCGCGCCACGCGCGTGACAAGCGGGGGCTGCTGACGCGGCCGTCGCTGCGCGAGATCATTGCCTACAGAAGCTGGGTCGACGACGCGCTGCTCTCCGCGCTGGACTCGCTGTCGCCCTCGCACCATGCGCTGGTGGAGCTTGGCCTGAACCATGAGCAGCAGCACCAGGAACTGTTGCTGACCGATCTCAAGCACCTTCTGTCCTGCAACCCCCTGGGCCCTTCTGCATGGGACAAGGACCTGCCCTGCCCGGCGGGGCCGGGCGAGGTGGCACCCCTGCGCTGGCTGCGGCACGATGGCGGGCTGGTGGAAGTGGGGCATGGCGGTTCGGGCTTCGCTTTCGACAATGAAGGACCACGGCACCCGATATTTCTAACCCCCTACGCGCTTGCCGACCGGCAGGTGACGAATGGGGAATGGCTCAGCTTCATCGAAGATGGCGGTTATGCAACCTCCACCCTCTGGCTGTCCGATGGATGGGCCTGGGTGAATGCCGAGGCCATCGACAGTCCGCTCTACTGGCGGCGCATCGGCGGGACGTGGGAGCATTTCACCCTGTCCGGCTGGCAGCCGCTGGACCTCTCGGCGCCCGTTGCCCATGTCAGCTTCTACGAGGCCGATGCCTTCGCCAGCTGGGCGGGGGCACGACTGCCCACCGAGCAGGAATGGGAGTTTGCCTCGGCGTCCCACGATCCGCTGTCCGGGGTGCAACTGGACGCAGCCGGCGCGGTGACGCCGTGCGGTGACCGCAGCGGCGCGCCATCGATGTTCGGCAATGTGTGGCAATGGACGGGATCGGCCTATCGACCCTACCCGGGCTTCCGCACGGCGCCCGGAGCCGTTGGCGAATATAATGGCAAGTTCATGAGCGGCCAGTTCGTCCTGAAGGGCGGCAGTTGTGCCACGCCGCGCGGACATCTGCGCCATTCCTATCGCAACTTCTTTTACCCGCATCAGCGCTGGCAGTTCACCGGTCTGCGGCTCGCAAAGGACATCTGACATGGGCGTCATCGAAGAGATCAAGTTTTCCGGGCGGGAGCACGCCGGGGTCGATCCCGCCTTCCGCCAGGATGTGCTGGACGGTCTCGCCCAGACGCAGAAGGCCATACCCGCCCGCTGGTTCTATGATCTCGCAGGATCGGAACTGTTCGAGCAGATCACCACGCTCGACGAATATTATCCCACGCGCACGGAGATCGGCCTGCTCGAGCGCCATGGGGCCGACGTCGGCGCGGTGATAGGCACGGGCCGCGCGGTCGTCGAGTTCGGCTCGGGTAGCTCGCTCAAGACGCCGCTTCTGCTGCGCGCTATCGATCCCGCGGCCTATGTGCCGCTCGATATCTCGGGCGAGTTCCTGCGCCAGTCGAGCGAAGCGCTGGCGGTGAAATTCCCGCAATTCCCGGTGCTGCCGGTCGAGGCCGACTTCACCCGGCCGGTCCATCTGCCCGCCGACGTGCGCGACATGCCCATGCTCGGTTTCTTCCCCGGATCGACGATCGGCAATATGGTGCCGCGTGTGGCGATCGACCTGCTGCGGTCGATGCGCGCGACGCTGGGAAATGGTGCCTTTCTCCTGATCGGCTTCGACCGGGTCAAGGATGTCGATCGCTTGGTGGCGGCCTATGACGACGCGCGCGGCGTGACGGCGGCGTTCAACCTCAACCTGCTCCACCGCATCAATCGGGAGCTGGACGGCGACATAGCCGTGTCGGCCTTCCGCCATGTCGCACGGTGGAATCCCGACTGGAGCCGCATCGAAATGCATCTGGAGGCGGTCGAGGATGTCGCGTTTCACGTCTGCGGGCAGGGCTTCCGCATGGCGGCGGGCGAGACGATCCACACCGAGAACAGCCACAAATACACCCCCAATCAGGCGAGGCTGCTGTTGCAGGCGGCCGGTTGGGGGCCGAGCGCCAGCTGGACGGACGACGGAGACGATTTCCTTCTCGTGCTGGCCGAGGCGACCGAGCTTCGTACGGCGCCCTGATCCCTTAACCTGCACATCGGGCTGGACCTCTAGGGGGTCCAGTCAGGCCCTCATTTCGCTTCGAGCGTCCATATGCCGGCCCAGTTGGCCGGGGGCTCGCCGCCGAGCGCATCTATCCGCATCCGCATCGTCCGGCTCGGCCCATCCTCGCTTTCGCCCTCCGCGAACAGGCGCCGCGCATCCCCCCATCGGCCTTCGCGGTACAGCGCGAGCGCCTGCGCATAAGCCGCGCTGTGCGTAACCCGGCGAGCATCGACTTCGCCGGCCCGGCCGATGATCTCGAACACGCGAACGGGCTCCTCTCGCCCGACCACGCGGACCAGGTCGATCTCTCGCGTTTCGACGGCATCGCCCGCCAGTTCCCGCGTCACCGCGTCGATCAGGATGCGCGTGCCGTAGAGCTTGTTGACGCCTTCCAGCCTTGCGCCGAAGTTCACTGTGTCGCCCATGGCGGTAAAGCTGCGCGCATGTTCGGAACCGATCGAGCCGACGACCACTTCGCCGGTGGCGATGCCCATGCGGACGTCGATCTTGGGCAGGTCGCGGCGCATCCCGATCAGGTCGGGGATGTCGGCGCGGAACGCTTCGAGCGCGTCGAGCTGGTCCAGTGCGGCGAGGCAGGCCAGCCGCGCCTGATCGGTCGGCTCGACGAAGGGCGGCACCCAGAAGGCCATGATCGCGTCGCCGATATATTTGTCGATGATGCCCTGCCGTTCGCGGATGCACTCCGACATGGCGCCGAAATAGGCGTTGATCAGGCGCACCAGCGTGCTGGGCGCCAGCCGCTCGGCGAGCGGGGTGAAGCCGGCGATGTCGGAGAAGAAGAGTGTCGCGATCTGCTTCTCGCCGACCGTGGATCGATCCGCGCTGCCATTGACCAGCCCGGATATCACGCGCGGATCGACATATTGGCCGAAGGTCGCCTTGATCCGCTCCTTCTCCCGCAGCTCCGCCAGCATGCTATTGAAGGTCCGTGTGACGTCGCCGATCTCGTCCGAGCTGGTCACCGGGACATCCTCGTCCAGCCGGCCCTGCTGAATCGCGCGGGCGCCGGCCTGTAACCGGCTGATCGGCCGCGTCAGCCCGCGCGCGACGAGCCAGGCGAGCAGAAGCCCCACGGCCCCGGCCGCCGCGATCAGCAGGAAGTTGGCGTTCATCGCCCGCCGCTGATTGTCGCCCACGATAACCGCGCCGGTCGCCACGAACCGGGCTATCTCATGGTTGATTGCGCCGGCATGGCGCCGCACCTCGGCGACCCGGCGTGCCGCTTCGGCTTTCGCCTCCGCATCGCCTCTGCACAGGGCGGGCACCAGCCCGATCAGCTTGCCATGATCATAGGCGAGGTCGTCGAGCATCGGTTCGAGCCGGGCGAGTTCCAGCTTGTTGCGCTCCAGCATCGCCAGCCTGGCCGCGCGCGACCGATAGTCGATCGTGCGGCGGATCAGCGCTTCGTTGCGGTCGAGCATGCCGTGCAACTGGCTCACGCAACGGGGGCCTGCGGACGGCACCGCAGCCATCTCCGATGCGACTCCGCTGTGAACTTCGGCGATGGCCAGCGCCATCGGAAAGAGGCCCCGGTCGAGCGTCTGCAGCTGCAGGTGGACCTGCTCGGTCAGCCGCCCGGACCATGTCGCCGCAGCCGCCATGATCACTAGCAGCACCACGGCCACGCCGAAGATCTTGATACTGATCGATCGCAGCAGAACGGCCATGGCTCCCCCTCGTTCGGCGCAGGATAGGGGATTATCGCACAGGACGGAACGGGGCTTGGTTGGGGGGATAGACGTCCCCTCCACCATGCTTCGCATGGTCCCCCTCCCCGTGCCGGGGAGGAACTCGGATGTAGTGCGCGGCCAAGATCCTCCCCGGCACGGGGAGGGGGACCGGCGAAGCCGGTGGAGGGGAAGTGCTGCGGTTCAGGCGAATATCGGAGATGGTGCCGGCTGCAGGGATCGAACCCGCGACCCCCTGATTACAAATCAGGTGCTCTACCAACTGAGCTAAGCCGGCGTAGGCGCTCTCATGCGTCAGGGAATGCCGAAGGTCCAGCCCTCAAGCGCGGCGAGGGCCGGAGAAAGTGCAGGAGGATGCCAGAGTTCCTCCCTCTGCGCCGTCTGTGACAGCCATAGCGCGGTGACGAGGGCGTCGGTGCTGTGGTCGTCATGCCGGTCGAGGACCGGGGCGTCTCGTACGCCCAGGCCGGCGAGGGCGAGGGCCAGCCGTTCGGCGTCGCGCATCTTGCTGCCACCTTTCAGGCCGGCCGCGCGGGCGGCAATCGTCGTGTAGATTTCGACGATCAGCGGGCCGTGCGCCGGCACCGGATCGAACGGCCAGATCGGCACGCGACCGTTCAGCCGGTGGAGCAGGCGCATGCCGGTCAGACTGGACTTGCCGACCTGAGCTGCCCCAACGAGGTTGAAGCAGCTTGTCGCGGGCGCATGATGATGGTCACGGCAGTGACGCTCGGTCACCCGGAACCGGCCATTGCCCGGACCGAAAAGGGAGCCCTGCCTGCCGCCATGCCGGCGAAAATGCGGCGCTATCTCCGGGTGATCGATGAAACTGCCGGCCTCCAGATGCGGATCGTCTTGGCACAGGCGATCGATCGCCGCCCACAGAGCCCGCGCGTCGGCCGGGCTTTGCTCCCAGCCCGGCAGATAGGCACCCGCATCCACGAACGGCAGCGCGGCAGAGAAGTCGACGCCGATCAGCATGTCCGTCTTGCGCTCGGCATGGTCGAGCAACCAGTCGAGGATGGCGCTCCGCGACCATGGACCCGCAAGCAAGGTCGGGCCGGGGCCCTCAGTTTGCACGGTAGCGACGGCGATACCCGGCTGCACCGGGCCCTTTGCGCCCGACCAGTCGATACAGGCAAAGCTGGCGAAGCGGCGGTTCATTGGGGCCAAAGGGCGTCAGCGGCCTGAGCGCTCGGCGCGCAGCTTGTCCCAATGGGCCAGGCGTTCGCTGATCCTCGCCTCGAAGCCGCGCGGCGAGGGGGCATAGAAGCGCTGCGGCTCCATCTCCTCCGGCCAGTAATCGTCGCCCGAGAAGGCGTCCTCGGCGTCATGGTCATAGGCATAGCCCTTGCCATAGCCGATGTCCTTCATCAGCCTGGTCGGGGCGTTGAGAATGTTCTTCGGCGGACTCAGCGACCCGGTTTCCTTGGCGGAGCGGAAAGCCGCCTTCTGTGCGGCATAAGCGGCGTTCGATTTGGGTGCGGTCGCCAGATACAGACAGGCCTGGACGATCGCCAGTTCGCCTTCGGGAGAACCGAGAAAGTCATAGGCGTCCTTGGCGGCAAGGCACTGGACGAGAGCCTGCGGGTCGGCGAGACCGATGTCCTCGCTCGCGAAGCGGACAAGTCGGCGCAGGACGTAGAGCGGCTCCTCGCCCGCCACCAGCATCCGGGCCAGATAATAGAGCGCAGCCTGCGGATCCGACCCGCGCAGCGACTTATGCAGCGCCGAGATCAGGTTGTAATGGCCCTCGCGATCCTTGTCGTACACCGCCATGCGGCGATGGAGCAGCTTGGCGAGTTCGCCGGGTTCCAGCGGATGGTCTATGGCGATGGAGAAGAGCGTCTCGACCTGGTTGAGCAGGAAGCGTCCGTCGCCGTCGGCCGATGCCACCAGCGCTTCGCGCGCATTCGCGGTCAGCGGCATGGTCCTGCCCATCAGCTCTTCGGCGCGCGCGATCAGCCGCGTCAGGGCGGCTGCATCCAGCCGGTTGAGGATCAGCACCTGGGCACGGCTGAGCAAGGCTGCGTTGAGCTCGAACGACGGATTCTCGGTCGTCGCCCCCACCAGCACCACGGTGCCGTCTTCAACATAGGGCAGGAAGCTGTCCTGCTGCGCGCGATTGAAGCGGTGGATCTCGTCCACGAAAAGCAAGGTGCGCATGCCCATCCGCGCATGCTCGCGCGCCTCGGCGAAGATCTTCTTGAGGTCGGCGACACCCGAGAACACGGCCGAGACGGGCGCGAAACGCAAGCCCACGGCATCGGCCAGGAGGCGCGCGATCGTGGTCTTTCCGGTGCCGGGCGGCCCCCACAGGATCAGCGACGACAAACGGCCCGCGGCAACCATCCGGCCGATCGCGCCGTCGTCACCGGTCAGATGTTCCTGTCCGATGACCTCGTCGAGTCGGGCAGGGCGCAGGCGCTCGGCCAGCGGAATGCTCTCGGCAACAGGGGCATGCTCGCCTTCGGGCGCAAATAGATCGGCCATGCCGGCGATATAGGGCGCGCCGGGGCGGTCGCACAGCTTTTGCAAAAGCCCTCTTGCAAAAACTCTTTCAAGATATATCTTGGACACATCGAAAACGACTCGATAGGTATTTTAACTATGCATTTCTTTCATAAGGTCCGCGCACATGGCGGACACGGTATCCGGCACGCGATGCGCGGACGGCGGGGCGGCTTCTTCGGTGGTGGCCCCGACATGTTCGGTGACGCTTTCGGTGGCGGCTTTGGTGGCCATGGTGGTGGCCGGGGACGCCGGCGGGTGTTCGACGGTGCCGAGCTTCGGCTGGTCCTCCTGGCGCTGATCGGGGAGCAGCCGCGTCACGGCTATGACCTGATCAAGGCGATCGAGGAGCGCACGGGGGGCAGCTATGCGCCGAGCCCGGGCGTGATCTATCCGACGCTCACCATGCTCGAGGATATGGGCCAGATCGCCGAGCAGGCAGCCGAGGGGGCCAAGCGCCTGTTCGCGATCACCGACGCCGGCAAGATCGAGATCGGCGAGCAGGCAGAACAGATCGAAGCGCTGTTCGCCCGGCTCGACGGCCTGGGCGAGGAAGCGTCCGGCGGCGAGGGGCGGGCTCCGGTCAAGCGGGCGATGGTCAATCTCGCCATGGTTCTGCGCGACCGGATGGGACGTCGCGATCGCGACGATCTGGGGCACGACATCGCGGCGATCCTCGACGAGGCGGCCCGCAGGATCGAGCGCCTCTGATGATCGCTGCGACTGCTTCGGTGCCGACCCGGTCGGCCAGCCGCTATCTTCAGCAGCTCTGCAAACACTGGGCGCATAACCTGGAGGTCAGCTTCGACGCGCAGCACGGCTCGGTGGTCTTCCCGCGCGATGCGCGCGGCGCGGACTTTCCGGGCGATGGTCTCGCCACCTTCGATGCGAAGCCCGACACGCTCGAGGTCCGGATCGACGCCAGCACCCCCGAACAGCTCGAAGGCTTGCAGGGAGCCGTAGTGCGTCACCTCGACCGCTTCGCCTTTCGCGAGGCGCCGCTCACTTTCGATTGGCGGCCGGCCTGACCCGGCGCGGCCGGCCCGGCAGGGTTCAGGGGACCGGGCTCTGCCGAGTCATCCGCACGCCCGCCTGATGCTGGCGGATGATGCGGATATAGGCGTCGACCAGTTCCTGATTGACCTGGTCCCAGCCATAGCGCGCGCTCGACTGCAGGCCGGCGAGGCCGATCTTCTGGCGGAGTTCGCCATCCTCGCAGAACTGGCGCAGCGCATCGGCGAAGGCCTGGGTCCGCCCCGGCTGGATCAGTCGCCCGGTCACGCCGTCGTCGATCAGGCTCTCACTGCCGGTCGCACGTGCGGCGACCACGGGCAGCCCTGCCGCCATCGCCTCGAGCGTGACATTGCCGAAAGTCTCGGTGACCGACGGGTTGAACAGCATGTCCATCGAGGCGACCGCGCGGCCCAGATCCTCGCCCGCCTGGAAACCGGCGAAGACCGCCTTGGGCAGGCGCTTCTCGAACCACTCGCGCGCAGGACCCTGGCCGACGACCAGCACCTTGTGCCGGACCTGCTTGCGTTCGAGCTGGTCGATCGTGTCGGCGAACACGTCGAGCCCCTTTTCCATGACCAGCCGTCCGACGAAGCCGATGACCACGTCGTCATCGTCGATGCCGAGCGATTGGCGCCATTCCAGGCTGCGGCGATCGGGGCGGAAGATCGTCCGGTCGATCCCGCGCGACCAGATGCCGACATCATAGCTCATCCGCTGCTCGCGGAGCAGCTGCGCCATCGACTCCGAAGGTGCGAAGATGGCGTCGCATCGGCGGTAGAAGCGGCGCAGCAGCGCCTCGACCACCGGTTCGAGGAAGGCGAGGCCATAATAGCGGAAATAGGTCTCGAACCGCGTGTGGACCGAGGCAACGACCGGAAGATTGCGGTGGAGAGCCAGGCTGACCGCGCGGTGCCCCAATATCTCCGGGCTCGCGACATGGATGATGTTCGGCGCGAAGCGGCTGATGTCGCGCTTGATCGAGGGCGGGATCATCAGCGGGAAGCGATATTCGCCGCGGCCGGGAACGGGCAGCGACGGGATGCTGACGAGATCGCCGGTTGGCGGAAAGGCGGGCTCGTCGATCGTCGGCGAATAGACGCGCACCGCCGCGCCCAGGCTCAGCAGATAGCCGACGAGACGGTTCAGCGCCTGGTTCGCGCCATCGCGCACATAGTTATAGTTGCCCGTAAACAGGGCTACACGCAGCTGCGAAGCATCCATCGCGCCGCCTTAGGAGGCAAATCCGATCATCGCAACCGGAACGGCCACGCGGCCAAGTGGTTCTGGAACGGGAGAGGAGATCGCCATGTCCAACAAATTCCGGAAAGGCCAGAAGGTTAGCTGGACGTGGGGCGCGCATAGCGCCCATGGTCATGTCGAGGAGCGGTTCGAACGACGCGTCCAGCGGACGATCGAAGGAAGCCGGATCGTTCGTCGGGGCACGACGGACAACCCGGCCTATCTCGTCGAAACCGACGAAGGGAAGAAGGCACTCAAGCGGGGATCCGAGTTGACCGCCGCCTGACCGGGCCGATGCGCGACGATCAGGCGGCTTCGTTATCCGCCATCCAGCGGCGCAGCGCTTCGTCGGCACGCTCGGACATCATCACCTTGCGATCGCCCTTGCGCTTGCGCCCGCCGCGCGCGCCCTCCAGCGGCGGGAACAGCCCGAAATTGACGTTCATCGGCTGGTAGCTGTCGGCTTCCGCATCGCCGGTGATGTGGTTGAGCAGCGCACCCAGCGCGGTGGTCTCGGGCGGACGAGCGAAGCTGCGACAAAGCAGCTCGGCAGCGGCGAAGCGCCCCGCCAGCAAGCCGATGGCGGCGGACTCCACATAACCCTCGCAGCCGGTGATCTGCCCCGCAAAGCGGATGTGCGGGCGCGACTTGAGCCGCAGGGTTCGGTCGAGCAGCTTCGGACTCTGGATGAAGGTGTTGCGGTGCAGCCCGCCCAGCCGCGCAAACTCGGCCTTTTCGAGGCCGGGGATCGTCCGGAACAGGCGGACTTGTTCTGCGTGCTTCAGCTTGGTCTGGAAACCCACCATGTTCCACAGCGTGCCTAGCGCATTGTCCTGGCGCAGCTGGACGACCGCATAGGGCCAGCGCCCGGTGCGTGGATTGTCGAGGCCGACCGGTTTCATCGGTCCGTGGCGCAGCGTGTCGACGCCGCGCTCGGCCATTACCTCGACCGGCATGCAGCCGTCGAAATAGGGGGTATTCTTCTCCCACTCCTTGAACTCGGTCTTCTCGCCGTCGAGCAATCCCTGATGGAAGGCGAGATACTGCTCCTTGTCCATCGGGCAGTTGATGTAATCCTTGGTCTCGCCCTTGTCCCAGCGCGAGGCCATCCACGCCACGTCCATGTCGATCGAATGATGATGGACGATCGGGGCGATGGCGTCGAAGAAGGCCAGTGCGTCTGCCCCGGTCGCTTCGCCTATCGAGGCGGCGAGCGATGCAGCGGTCAGCGGGCCGGTCGCGACGATCACCGCGCCGCTGCCGGGGAGCACGTCGACACGCTCGCGGACCAGCTCGATCATCGGGTGGTCGGCGATCGCGCGGGTGACGGCCTCGGCATAGCCCTCGCGGTCGACCGCCAGCGCCGATCCGGCCGGCACGCGATGCGCATCCGCCTGCGCCATGATCAGCGATCCGAGCGCGCGCATCTCCTGGTGGAGGAGACCCACCGCATTGTGCGGGTCGTCGGAGCGAAAGCTGTTCGAGCAGACGAGTTCGGCCAGGCTGTCGGTCTGGTGGGCAGGCGTCGCCTCGACTCCGCGCATCTCCGACAGGCGGACCTTGATGCCAGCCTGCGCCAGCTGCCACGCCGCTTCGGAGCCGGCGAGCCCGCCGCCGATAATGTGTATCTGATGATCCATGCCCGCGCTTTAGTCGCACCCGCCTTTGGTTTGAAGCGTCTTCCGCCGTGCGATACTCAGGCGGGCAGATCGCGGCCCTCCACCGCCTCGAGCCCCAACCAGTCCGCCATCTCGCGGAGGAGGGCGGTCAGAGCTTCGCCGCTGTGGGCAGGTGCGCCGGGTTCATGATGCACCGACTGGACGAGAAGTCGGGATGACTGCCGATCGGCCTTCAGGTCAACTCGGCCGACGAGCCTGTCGCCCAGCAGGAAGGGCAAGACATAATAGCCGAACCGCCGCTTGTGGGCAGGCGTGTAGATTTCGATCCGGTAGTGAAAACCGAACAGCCGTTCTGTCCGCGAGCGCTCCCAGATCAGCGGGTCGAAGGGTGCTAGCAGCGCTGCGGCCGATATGCGCTTCGGCGCGCGCGCGTCGCGATACAGCCAGGCGGTCTTGGCCCAGCTCTCGACCTGTACGGGCTCGAGCACGCCTTCCTCGGCCAGTGCGGCGATGGCGTCGCGGGTCGGCGCGACTTCGGTTCGAAAATAGTCGCGCAGATCGGTCTCTGTCGCGACGCCCAGCGCGCAAGCGGCGCGCGCGATCAGTGCACGATGGGCCGCCGCCTTGTCGGGGGTAGGCAGGGCGAGAATGTCTGCGGGAATGACCCGCTCGGTCAGGTCATAGACCCGCTCGAACCCGTTGCGCCGGGTCGCCGTGGTGATGTGGCCCGCCCAGAACAGCCATTCCAGCTGACGCTTGGCCTCGCCCCAGCCCCACCAGCCGCCTTGCCCCTTGCCGTCCTCGAAGTCGGATGCGGACAGCGGGCCTTCGTCCGCGATGCCGGCGAGCGTGCGCATGGCTTCGGGGCGCCGCTCGCCGGCATAGGATCTCAGCGATCCCCATCCCCGTTCTCCCCGGTCCGCCTCGGCCATCCGCCAGCGCAGCAGCGGGTGCAGGTCTAGCGGCAGGAGCGAGGCTTCATGGGCCCAATATTCGAAGATGCGGCGCTTGCTGCGCGGGCCCCACGCGGCTTGGTCCAGCCAAGTGCGATCATAGGCTCCGAGACGGGAAAAGGCCGGCAGATAATGCGCTCGCGACAGCACATTGACGCTGTCGATCTGGTGCAGCGAGAGGCGGTCGAGCGTTGAGGCAAGATTGCGCGGGCCGGCTTTGCATTTCCTGCCGCCAAATCCCTGTGCCGCCAGCACGACGCGTCGGGCGTCGGCAAGCGAAAGCGGCTGGGGGCTCAATGCCGCTCCATGCGGCGGGCGGCCCACAGATAGTCTTCCGCCGCCTTGCGGTCGCGCTCGTCCTTGAAGGCGGCCTGCGGGTCGGGCGCCGAACCCAGCGCCTCTAGCAATATCCACAGGGCGAATCGCCGACCGCGCTCCTGCTCGGTGCCGAAGGCGATCGCCACGCGCTCACGCCCCGCCTCGATCGTCTCCTCGTCGAGAGCCTCGAGCGATGCGGTGCCGAAATAGTGAAAAAGCAGATCGTCGAGGTCCATAGCGATGCGATGCAACGGCCGGCTCGATCTGACAAGCGTCGTCCCTCCTCATCGAGCGCGGCAGCGCATTTTCGTTAGGGGCTCGTCGCCACTGTTCCGTAACGGAAGATCGTGGCACTGTCGTCTTCGGCCGGGGGGCTGACCCTTTGAGGGGATGGGGACATGCATCGTTCATTTTTCAAGCTGTGTGCGGTTCTGGCGCTCGCGACGCTCTTCGGCTGTGCGTCGATGGAACTCCCGCCACCACCATCTCCCACGGTCGGAGAGTCGGCTGGACAGACGCCTGCCACGACCGTCGTCGTGCGCGAACTGCTGCCGCGGGAGCGGAATTTTGCGGCGACGGCAACCGCCTATCCTTTCCGGGCGATCATCCTGCTGACCAACCGGAACAGCAGCCGCAACAAGAAGCTGTGCAAGGCCTATGTGGGCCTCTTGACCACGCCCGAGGTCGCGCAGCAGGTGGTGCCTGGCGCGCAGCCGATCCCGACCTATTGGCCGGTGAAAGCGACGACTTCGTCGACCGACTGTGCGGCGATGCTCGCGGCTTATGATTATGAGGGGGCCAAGGCGCTGCTGCAGGTCTATGGCCTCGCCGACGTCAAGGGGCCGGTGTTCATCGTCGCCGACAAGAATAATCGCTACGCTTTTATCGATCTCAGCAAAGCGAGCGAGGCGCAGATGCGTGCCATCGTTACTGGCTGGTACGCGGGTGTGGTGCAGAACGGACTCAAGAACGCCACGATTGCCTCGCCCAATTTCTTCGAGGTTTTCGGAACCAGCATTTGCGGCCTGACCCGCAATATCATCGCGCAGCAGGCGCCGCCGCAGGGCGGTGATCTTCAGGATCCGATGACATGGGGCTGGGATGGGACGAGGTGGACCAAGCCGTCGATCCTGCAGATTGGCTCGGTCCTGATCGGCGGAACGATCACGAACACAGTGTGCGGGCTGGTCGCGACCATGACCTGAATGGGCAAGGTCGGCGGCATTGGCATGATCTGGCGCAATGCCGCCGATGGTCCTTTCTCCTATCGCTCGACGCCTGCGGGATCATTCACGGGCCTTCCCGCATTTAGTCGATGAACCAAGGAGGAAGGATCGATGTTCGAACATCTGCCGCGCTGGCTGGGCGGGCTGCTGCACAACGTGCGGGCGGGCCACTCCAAGCTGGTGATCGTCAATCCCGATCTGTCGATAGGCGAGACCATCATCGATCTGGAGAGCCCGGCCTTCGGCTATGGCGCCAGATTGCCGATCCGCTTCACCGCCGACGGCGACGGCATATCGCCGCCGCTTCTGTGGGGCACGGTTCCCGACGGGACGGCAAGCCTGGCGCTGATCGTCGAGGATCCCGACGCGCCGGCCCTGCAGCCGCTCGTCCATGCGCTTGTCTGGAATCTGCCCCCCGATGAGCGGCGGCTGGCCGAAGGCGCCATCGCGCCCGATGGTGATGGCCAGGCCGACGGTCGCGACGTCGGACGCAACAGCCTGATCGGGGAGGGGTGGCTGCCGCCCGATCCGCCCTCGGGCCATGGCTCGCACGATTATGTCTTCCAGCTCTTCGCCCTCGGCGAGCGTCTCGATGTTGGTCCGAGTCCCGGGCGCAGCGAACTGGTCGAAGCGATGAAGGGCAGGGTGCTGGGCGCGGGCATGCTCGTCGCCACTTATTCGCGCGACGAGGAAGCTGTCGGCTCCGGGCGCGCTGTGCCCGGAGCCGCCCCGGCCTGAGGGATCAGGCCTGCTGCGATTGCGGTTCGCGGTGCAGGTGCACGCGCTCGCGCGTGGCATAATAGAGGTTGAGCTTGTCCCACGCCTCTTCCGCCGTTTCGACGAAGCGGAAGAGGCTGAGGTCGTTTTCGCTGATCACGCCTTCTTCCACCAGCCCGTCGAAGTTGACGATCCGCTGCCAGAATTCCTTGCCGAACAGGAAGATCGGAAGCTGCGCCATCTTGCCGGTCTGGACGAGGGTCAGCAGTTCGAACAACTCGTCGAACGTGCCGAAACCGCCCGGGAAAGCCGCCACGGCCCGCGCACGCAGCAGGAAATGCATCTTCCTGAGCGCAAAATAGTGGAACTGGAAGCTGAGGTGCGGCGTGACATAGGGGTTCGGCGTCTGCTCGAAGGGCAGGACGATGTTCAGGCCGATCGATTCGGCTCCGACATCCTGCGCACCGCGATTGGCCGCCTCCATGATCGATGGCCCGCCGCCCGAGCAGACGACGAACTGACGCTTGCCGGCGGCGTCGAGCGGGCATTGGCTGGCAATCTGGGCCAGTTTCCGGGCCTCGTCATAATAGCGGCTCTTCGCGCGCAGGCGCTCGGCGATGCGGCGCTGCTTGTCGGTCGTGGCCGATTC
The DNA here is from genome assembly GCF_011044255.1 of Rhizorhabdus phycosphaerae. Classification (NCBI taxonomy): domain Bacteria; kingdom Pseudomonadati; phylum Pseudomonadota; class Alphaproteobacteria; order Sphingomonadales; family Rhizorhabdaceae; genus Rhizorhabdus; species Rhizorhabdus phycosphaerae. The sequence continues at coordinate 1,123,529 of NZ_CP049107.1, read as the reverse complement.
TACCAGAGCATCGGCCTTGCCCGGCTCAGGGATGCGGGCAGAGCCGTAGATCACGAAGGTCGAGCCGATATTCGCTTCCTCCAGCAGAAGCTCGGGCTTCAGCAGCTCGAGCTGGAAACGGATCGGCCGGAGGTCGTCGCGCAGCAGGAAGTCGCTGTCCTGGAACGCCAGCTTGTAGCTGTCGCTGACGGTCTGGGGGGTTTCGGTGGCCGTGTTCGCGACGGCGGCGTCTTCTTTCGCGCGGGAGAAAACGCGCTGGGGTATCTTTCTATGTGCCATGTCCGCTCTGTATCATCTGGTCCCTTTACCCCCGATTACGGGGAAGGAAGAAAGTGGGGCAGCCTATCGGCAGTAAGGGCCGTTGCCCATGTCGAAATGGAAATGGTCGTGGTGCAGGGCGTTTGCGTCTGGCCCCAGCACGACGGAAAAGCGCGCGCAGGCCGCGCGGTGCAGCCCGCGCAAGAAGGCGCGCGCATTGGCATCCGCCCCGTTCCAGCCGTCCCGCACGCTGATCCGGCGTCCGTCGCGCAGCTGAAAGGCGGCGATGTCGACCGCATTGGCCCGGCCATGTTCGGACAGGCGGTTGCCGGCCTGGTTGTTCACCGGGCGACAGGCGAAGGAGCCCATGCTCTCGATCTTCACGACGTCGGTTCCGAGCCAGCGCCTGGCCTGCGCCTGCACGTCGGTACGCACCCATCGGGCAAAGGGTGCCGCCAGGATGCACTTCACCGCGCCAAGATTGGTGACAGGTATGCCGATCGCCAGCAGCTTCACTGCCGAGGTCGCCGAGCAACCATTGTCGAACGTCCGGTCGGGCAGCGCCTGCACATCGGATCCTTCGGCCCGCATCATCGCAACGCACTGACGGAAGCGCTCCGGGCTTTCGACGGCTTGCTGCGAGGGACTGCGAGGGCTTCGGGGAGAGGGTATGCAACCGGCGAGCAAGGTCGACAGCAACAGCAGAGCTGGAACGGCCAGCCGCGTGCATCGAGCCTCGTTCGCAGTATTTGCCATGGTCGCCCGATCCTCACGCCCGCGATGTGCGGCCCTCGATCATGGCGGGCCGAAGCGGCGCGGGAAAGTCCCTGGCGCCCGCGCCGCGCCGGGATCTGCCTGTCGTGCGGCGGTTCGATCGATACGGCATAAATGCATGATGGCCGCTGCGCAGTCGAACTCACCATCCTCGTTGAAAGGAGCGCCGTTTGAACGTCCATTTGGACGGCGGAGCACACACAGGTTCGGGTCGGGGAGAAATTGTTTACCATTGGGGTCTTTTACTTACCCGGGATGTGCAGCAATATGCTGTCACATTGTGGTGCGTCAGCACCTGATCGGGGTGGGAATATGCGCTTTCATTCTGCCGGGCTTCTGCTTGGCATATCCATGCTGTTTGCCGCCCCGGCGCTTTACGCGGCCGATCCACCCTCTCGGGCAGCGGCTATCGCTGCGGCCGACGCGGCTGCCGGCCTTCCGGCCAAGCCAGCCGAAGTCTCCGCGTGCCAGACGCCTCCCGCTCCGGGACAGAAGCTGGCCGGCGACATGAAGCTGGGCGAAGAGGGGCACAGCATAACGCTTGCCAATTCGGGCGGCGGCGATGCGCTGGTGAAGATCCGCCATGCGGCAACGGGCAAGCTCGCCGCGAGCTACTTCATCCGGTCGTCCGAGGAACTCGCCATCGAGGGCGTGCCGGACGGCACCTATATGATCCAATATGCGTTCGGTCCTGCGCTGGCGGCGGACTGCAAGTCCTTCACGCGGATCATCAAGGCCAATCAGATGCCCGATGCGGATGTGCTCAAGACGGTCGTGATCGACGACGAAGACCATACCGAGGTCAAGCGGTCGAGCGTGTCCTATGCGCTCTCGGTCTCCGAAACCGCTAATGTTAAGCCCGTCTCTATCGACGCTGCGGCGTTCAACGCCGAATGAACATGCAAGGGCCGATAGGCTATCCGCCTCCGACCCTCGTAAGGCGGCGCTCCGCCTGGGCGAGGCTGCGGCTGCCGATCGCCATCATGCTGGTTGTGGCCATCGCCGCGATCGGCGCAGCATTGCTCATGCCGCCTGCGAGCCCGCCCTCCTTCCGGCATGCCGATACCAGCCTGCCTGCGGCTCCCGTGGTTAGGCCCCCACCGGTCGAGAAGGCCGCGCCGGTACCTCCGGTCGTTATCGACATTCCCCGGCCCGACATTGCTACTGCGGCCAAGCCGGTCGACGGTCGCAAGGCAAACCATTGGCATTATGTGCCCCGGCTGGGTGATGGACCCGGCGTGATCTACAGCCGCACCGGGCGTGGGTGGGACTATGCCCTTGCCTGCACGACGGCCACGTCGACGATCGAGATCATCGCGGTCGGGACCGGGTCGCCAGGAAGCTTCGACCGCCAGTCGATTACCGCGGGCAAGACCAAGCTGATGATGGACGCGACCTATTCGCCCGACGGCGGCGGGACGATCAGCACCCGCATTCCCGCCCGCCATCCTTTTCTTGGCGCTCTCGACGGCTCGGCACCGATGGAGATCCAGCTTCACGAAACGCGCAAGACGATCGTGCCGGTGGATCCGGAAGTCATTCGTCTGATCAGACAGTGCCGCGGTCGCGGCTGAGCAGCCTGCGGGGTTTCCAAGCGAAGACCGATCGGCCATGAGCCTGCGGATGCGCTTATCCGATTTTCCTTCCGCTGCCGCTGCGGTTGCCCTCGCGGTTCTGAGCTCCTGCGCCGCCGACGTCCCGGCCCGGCCGGAGGGCACACCCCCGCCGCCGTCGGTCGCGGCGCCCGCACCTGCCGTGCAGGCGCGCCCGGCCGACTGGCGGGACTGGCCGATCACGCCGGGTCTCTGGCAATACCGGCCGGGCACGCCGATCTCTTCGGCGGCCTATGGGGATGGGCAGGCGCCGTCCTTCGTCGTCCAGTGCGACTCCGGTCAGCATCGGGTGACGATCATGCGCCAGGGAACGACGGCGGAGATGACCATCTCGACCTCAAGCCGGACGGCACGTTTTCCGACCGGGCATGTCGAATTGGAAGGGCGTGCCATGTCGGCCGTCATCCTGAACGCCAATGATGCTTTTCTGGATGCGATTGCGTTCAGCCGTGGTCGGCTTGGAATTGCCTCACCAGGGCTGGAGCAACTCGCCGTTCCGGCCTGGGCCGAGCCGGCACGAGTGGTCGAGGATTGCCGAAAATAATCCGCATTACAAGGCTTGTTCATGGCCTTCGCTTCGGGGATGGTGAGGGCCTCGGCAACAAGCGAAAGGAGGTGATCCGATGTCTCATGGTTCAGCATGGAGGTCGGTTCTGTCCGTTCGGGGGACGCGCTTCTAGGAGCGCGGTTGGTCTCCCGGGCCGGCACTCCGGCCGCTGACCATGTTAGGGGTTGCCGGGATCTTGTCCCGGCAACTCTTTTCATTTTCGGGGCATGTTCCGCGCGACGCGCGCCTGCCACAGCATCAGCACAGGTACGACCAGCAGTTCCATGACCAGGGCGGCCTGGTGCTCCCCGCCCGGCGGTCCCTTTTCGACCCAGCCCAGCGCGCGGCCGATGCCGCCGGTGATGACGATAGCCCCGAGCAGGCGGAAGCGCGCGCCATGTGTCTCGATGCGTCGAACGCTGGCGAGGAAGAGCAGTCCGATCATCGCCAGCAAGCCCGACAGATAGCGAAAGTGGCTGTCCAGATTCTGCGCTGCAGCAGAACCGCCGGCCATCGACGGCCCGATGATCATTCCGGCCACGCCGGCAAGGATCGGCACCGCCGAGGCCAGCGCCACCGCGCCTTGCAGCAGTCGGCGTTCGAGCGTCATTCGCGTTCCAGCAATTCGTCCTGGATACGCGTCGCGCGCACCGCGATCCTGACCTCGTGGAGGAACATGCCGAGGCCGCCCGTCAGGAGAAACATCGCCAGGATGAAAACGACCGACATCGCTTGACCGACCGCAAGGTCGAGCAGCACTGCGATGAACAGACCGGCGATGACGATGCAGATCAGGACCGCGCTGATCGTGCACAGGATGAGCGCGCGATTGGCCCAGCGCATGCGTTCGTCGATCCAGCGCAACTGCTGCACCTGATGGGCGTGGCGGGGGTCGTCACGCGGCGTGAAATTCTGCTCGATCCACCGCGAGCGGTCGACGACGCGGCCCATCCGCCCCGTCAACATGTTCAGAATCGCTCCGATTGCGGTGAGCAGGAAGCAGGGTGCCATCGACAACTGGATCGTGTGCGCGATGTCGTCGAGGGCGAACTGGGTGGGGTCCATGGGTTCATTTGTGCGGCAATCGGGGGAGCCGCACAAGTGCGGCCGCTACGGAAGAGCGAGGACAGATGCGGAAACTGCAATGAGTGCAATATCTGCAACCGTGAATGAGTTTTATTCAATTGCCTTCGCACCTGCACAGAGGAATGGTGCATTGCACAAACAAAGAGGATCCGCTGGCAAACTCGAAGGGAGAATGTGATGAAGAAGTTCGCTGCACTCGCAATTCTGGCCTCGATCGCCGCACCGGCGATGGCCGAAAGCTTCACCCGCGACGGAATCACCTATGACTACACCGTCAAGACGATCGGTGAGTCGACCGTGATCAAGGGCAAGATCGTCAACAGCGGCGAGGCCTTCCGCCTCCGCGTCAAGAACGACCGCGTCTCGGGCCAGGTCGGCGTGTGGCCGGTCAGCTTCAAGGCCGACGCTCCGGTCATGACCGCCCAGGCCGGCGGTTCCGCGGTCCTCGCCGCGAACTGATCCTTCCGGATCACACCGAATTAAAAGGGGAGGCGGGCGACCGCCTCCCCTTTTTTCATGCCCTCAGCTCGCCTTCAGCGAACCGGCGTTGACGCCCATCGACTGGAGGTAGCGCTTGATGTTGCGCGCGGCCTGGCGGATGCGCTGCTCATTCTCGACCATGGCGATGCGGACATAGCCCTCGCCATCCTCGCCATAGCCGACGCCCGGCGCCACGGCGACGCCCGCATGGGTCAGTAGCTGCTTCGAGAATTCGAGGCTGCCGAGATGCGCGACCGCCGGAGGCAGCGGCGCCCAGCAGAACATCGACGCGCGCGGCGACGGGATTTCCCAGCCGGCGCGGGCGAAGCTTTCCACCATCACGTCGCGGCGCTTCTTGTAAAGCTCGCGGTTCTTCTCGACGATGTCCTGCGGTCCGTTGATCGCGGCCACGGCCGCGGCCTGGATTGGCGTGAACGCGCCATAGTCGAGATAGGATTTGACGCGGGTCAGGGCCGAGATCAGCGTCTTGTTGCCGACCGCGAAGCCCATCCGCCAGCCGGCCATGCTGTAGGTCTTGGACATGGAGGTGAACTCCACCGCCACGTCCTTGGCGCCCGGCACCTGCAGGATCGAAGGCGTCGGAACGCCGTCATAATAGAGCTCCGAATAGGCCAGGTCGGACAGCACCCAGATCTTGTGCTCCTTCGCCCAGGCGACGAGCCGCTCGTAGAAGGCGAGATCGACGACCTCTGCGGTCGGGTTCGACGGATAGCCCACCACCAGCACCGAGGGTTTCGGCACTGTGAACTTCACAGCACGGTCGAGCGCTTCCCAATAGCGTTCATCGGGGGTCGTCGGCACCGAACGGATCGTCGCGCCCGCGATGATGAAGCCGAAAGTGTGGATCGGATAGCTCGGGTTCGGCGCCAGCACGACGTCGCCGGGTGCGGTGATCGCCTGCGCGAGATTGGCCAGGCCCTCCTTGGATCCGAGCGTGACGACGACCTCGCTGTCGGCGTCGAGCTCGACGCCGAAGCGCCGCTGATAATAGCCCGCCTGCGCGCGGCGCAGGCCGGGGATGCCCTTCGACGCCGAATAGCCATGGGCGTCGGGCTTGCGCGCGACTTCGCACAGCTTCTCGATCACATGGTCGGGTGGCGGCAGATCGGGATTGCCCATGCCCAGGTCGATGATGTCCTCGCCCCGCGCTCGCGCCGCTGCCCGCATCGCATTGACTTCGGCGATGACATAGGGCGGCAAACGCTTGATGCGGTAGAATTCCTCGGACATTTCGTTTCCTTCGGGTTTCGGACTTGGCGAGCGGGGATCCATCCCCCATGGTCGCCGCCGCGACCTATACAGATTCTGCGCGCCGATTGCAGGCGGGATCGTGAAAAAAGCTGAGGCTGGGAGCTGGCATGGCGGACAAGGACGGCGGACGGAGCGAGGGCGAGGTGCCGACGCTGGGAGAACTTCAGCACTGGACCGGGGTCATCGGGCAAGCGCAGCAGTTGATGATGGAGCAGATGGCCGAGACGATGGCCGCGCTGCCGGAGGAGTTGCGCCTTCCTGCCATGCCGTCCCCGCTGTTCGCCGATCCCGCGAAGCTTGCCGACCAGCAGGCCGACCTGCTCAAGGCGGGCCTCGGGGTGTTCGGGCAGTTGCTCGAGGGGCAGCCGGGGACGGAGGCGGCGCGCGACCGGCGCTTCAAGGCGGACCAGTGGCGGTCCTCGCCGATCTTCGGCATCATCGCCGATGCCTATGTCATGCTCTGCGACGTCTGGCTCAAAGGGGTGGATGCGATCGAGGGACTCGAGCCGCGCCAGCGCGAACAGCTCCGCTTTGCCGTGAAGGCGGCGGCCGACGCCTTGTCTCCTTCCAATTTTCCGCTGACCAATCCGCTGGTGCTCGAACGGATACTCGAAACGCGGGGGGAAAGCCTTCTCCGCGGTATCGAGCATATGATGGCAGACATGGGGCGCGGCCAGCTGACCCACAGCAACCCCGAAGCGTTCGAGGTCGGGCGTAACATAGCTGCCACGCCCGGCAAGGTGGTCCACGAGACTCCGCTCTACCAGCTCATCCAATATGATCCGGTCGGGGAAAGCGTGCTTCGGGTGCCGCTGCTGATCTTCCCGCCCTGGATCAACCGCTTCTACATCCTCGACCTGAACCCGAAGAACAGCTTCATCCGCTGGGCGGTGGAGCAGGGGCTTACCGTCTTCGTGGTGTCGTGGAAGTCGGCCGACGAGACGATGGTCGACGTGACGATGGACGATTATGTCGTGCGCGGTCAGGTCGATGCGATCGACGTCGTCCGCGATCTGCTCGGCGTCGAGAAGGTTCATACGATCGGCTATTGCGTCGCCGGTACCGCACTGGCCATGACGCTCGCCTATCTCGAGGCGACCGGCGGCGCGGACAAGGCCGCCAGCGCGACCTTCTTCACCGCCCAGGTCGATTTCAGCGAAGCCGGCGATCTCCAGCTGTTCGTGGACGATGAGCAGATGGCGCTGATCGACAGCCTCACCCAGGGCACGGGCGTTCTCGACGGTCGCTACATGGCGGCGACCTTCAACCTGCTGCGCGGCCGCGACCTGATCTGGCATTATGTGGTCCAGAACTATCTACTGGGCGAGGATTATCCTGCCTTCGACCTTTTGCACTGGAATGGCGACACCACGAACCTGCCCGCCAAATGGCACCGGGCCTATCTGCAGGACCTTTACCGCGACAACCGCCTTGCCCAGCCGGGCAGCGTAACGATCGACGGGGTTCCGATCGATCTCCGGCGGATAGGCACTCCGGCCTATATTCAGGCGGGCCGGGAGGATCATATAGCGCCGGTTCGCAGCGTCTGGAAGCTCATGGACCACCTCGCGGGGCCGAAGCGATTCGTGCTGGCCGGATCGGGGCACATCGCCGGTGTGGTGAACCCGCCGGCAGCCCGCAAATATCAATATTGGACCTGCGATGCGCCGCAGGCTTCACTTGAGGCGTTCGAGCGGGCAGCCAAGGAAACGCCCGGCAGCTGGTGGCCGGACTGGGTCGCCTGGATCCAGGCGATCGATCCCAGCCAGGTGGCTGCCGAAGGCGCGCGAGTGCCGGGGCAGGGGCCTCGTCCGGCGATCGAGGATGCGCCCGGTCGTTATGTGCGAACGCGATAGCGAGTCTGCAAGAAAAGCGTCAACGAACCTCGTTAGACCATTTGCAAAGGGCGGCGGACCGGGCTGAAGCCGGGTCGGTCGACCGTGTTGCAGTGCACAAAAGACCTTGCGCCAGACGGAAAAAGGTTTATTGTGCGACGCAACATTGACAGTGGATCGTGATTCGATGGCGAACAAGATCACTCGGAAGACTGGTGTCGGCGGTTCCGCCAAGCCCGTGACCGTATCGGTACCCGTTGCCGACCGGCGTGCGGCGGGAAGTGCGCCGGCCAAGCCGCCCGAGCCCGCTATCGTGGCTGACGCTGGCCCTGTGGCAAAGGGCAAGTCGGCAGCAGCGGCGACTGTGGCAGGCAAGCAGGCCGCTCCGGCGCCTGTCGCTAAGGCTGCGGCCGCCGTCTCCGTCAAATCCGCCCCAGTTCCTGCGCCCGCAGCTCCTTCGGGGGTTGTGGCGAAGCCCGCACCGGCAGCGTCAACGCCGGAAAAGAAGGGAGTGCCCGCTATGGCCACCACCGTCCAACCCCAGCCCAAGGCTGCTGCTGAAAAGGTCAAATTCATGATGTCTGATTTCAACGATCGCGCCAAGGCCGCCTTCGAAAAGACCGCCAAGGCTGGCGAGGAAATCGCCGAGTTCACCAAGGGCAACATGGAAGCCCTGGCGACGTCTGCCAAGACCGCTGCCAAGGGCGCCGAAGTTCTCGGCCAGGATATGGCCGAATATGGCAAGAAGAGCTTCGAAACGGCCACCGCCACGATGAAGAGCATGGCGACCGTCAAGACCCCGACCGAGCTGTTCCAGCTGCAGAGCGATTATGCCAAGTCGGCTTTCGACGGCGCCGTCGCGCAGGCATCGAAGCTCACCGAGTCGTGGCTGAAGCTTGCCGGCGAGGTGATGCAGCCGCTGTCGAGCCGCGCAGCGATTGCCGCCGAGAAGATCAAGTCGGCTTCGCTCTGATCTCGATCCAGTAACGGATTTCGGGCCGGTCATTCCCCAAAGGGAATGGCCGGTTCGTCGTTTTATGGGGTTCGGAAAGCCGCAACCCGTCGCCGCCCCCTTGCCGAAGCTGCCGACGGTGCCATATTCTGGCGATCCCGTTCCTGTATTGAGTCCCGCGCTGACGATGAGCCACCTGAACCATATCGATGCCGCTATCCGCATGGCGACGCGCAAGGATGGCGAGGATCAAGGCACCGGCCTGGGTCTCGCGACGCGCACGCGTACGCGCACCAAGAAGCCGTCGCCCTACAAGGTGCTCATGCTCAACGACGACTACACCCCGATGGAATTCGTCGTCCTCTGCCTTCAGCGCTTCTTCCGGATGAACATCGAAGATGCGACGCGCGTCATGCTGCACGTCCACCAGAAGGGTGTGGGTGTGTGCGGCGTGTTCAGCTACGAAGTCGCTGAGACCAAGGTGAGCCAGGTGGTCGACTTCGCCCGCCAGAACCAGCATCCGCTGCAGTGCACGCTGGAAAAGGCCTGATCCAGGCTTGACGTCGCAGGCAAGCGTCGTTCCCCGACGGTTTATCGCCTCGCTGCAGCCTGCTCGTCGACCGGAGGAACCCGGCTCGCGACGATAGACCGTGTCGATCGTTCGATCGACCAGAGCAGTCGGGGCTCGTTCGGGTCCCAGGCAATGGCCTGGCCATTGGTCGGGATCGCCATCGTCCCGACATGCAATAATTCGGATCCCGCTTCCGGCAGTTTGAGCACGTAAAGCTCGGGTCGATCATGACCGGTCACATATAGATAGCCGTCGCGGCCCCAGACCCCGCCGGACGAACTATATGGCGCCATGCGCTCGAGCACGCTGTCGGGCAATAGCCAGGCGCCCTGTTCGACGAAGCGGGAATCATATTGCACGATTGTGGTCGACCGGTGATCTCGGCCCGCATCGCCGCCCTTGCCGTCATAATTGGCGAAGCAGGCCCACCAGCTGCCATCGTGCCAGTCGAGCCAGGTCAGCGAACCCCGGCCCGGGCCGAGGCTGCGCGACGCGACATGCTTCATGCTCCGTGTGTCGAACCATTCGACCGAGCTCGCCATCGGCGTCTTCGGATAGTTGGACGCCGCGCAGACCAGCCTCGCCTTGAGAGCGATGCACGAGTTCATATGGCGGAACAGAGCGGGGTCTCCGCTCCAGCGCGACAGGACGCTTCCCGCACGGGGATCGAGCTTTGCGATCGTCGCATTGTCGATGGCGAACAGGTGGCGGCCGTCCGACACGACGCCCTGCCGGGCATCCTCTGCCGCCATCCGCTTCTGCTCGACGGCGGGCGAGAGGGCTAGGGCGAGGGCGAGGAGCGTCGCTGCCATCAGAGCTTCACCGAGATGCCGCCATAATAGGTCCGTCCATAGCGTTCGTTCTGGATCACCCAATCTTGCCGTCCGCCCTGATATTGGCGGGTGGGCTCATCGGTCAGGTTCTGCGCCTCGGCGAAGATACGGATATTGTCGCTGAGCGCCACGCTGATCTTCGCGTCTAGCCGCCGCAGGTCGTCATTATACTGGTCCTGATAGTCGATCGCGCCCGCTGCGAGCAGCGACCTGCCGGTGTTGTGATAGGCGATCGAACCCTCCAGCGGGCCGCGCTGATAGAAGAGTTCGGCGCCGTAGAGATAGCGCGACTGGCTGGGGAAGGTGGAGGTCCTGCCGTCGGTGAGGCGCAGCGTGGAGTTGGTCAGCGTGCCCGTCAGGCTGACGCCGAAGCCCGACAGCAGGCCCGGCAGGAAGGTGAACTGCTGCTGATACTGCGCCTCGATGCCGACGATATCGCCCCGGTCCGCATTGAGCGGCTGGGTGGTGCGCAGGATCGCGTAGGTCCGCCCGTCGAGCGTCACGTTGTTCTGCGTGAAGGTCTGGGTGAAGATCGGATTCTTGATGAACTTGGCGAAGACACCGATGCTCAGCAGGCCTCCCTTCGCGAAATACCATTCGGCCGTGGCGTCGAAATTGTCCGAGCGATAGGGCTTCAGGTCGGGGTTGCCGAACGAGATGCTGCCTTCGAACGTACCCGCCACGGTGCCGTCCTCATAGCTGAGCGACCCGCTCGGCGACAGCTGCGCATAATTGGGGCGGCCGATGCTGCGGGTATAGGCCAGCCGGAATACGGTGTGGTCGGAGGGGGTGATCCGGACGATCATGCTCGGCAGAAAATCATCGTAGCTGTTGTGCGAGCGGACCGAAACGACGCTCGCCGCAGCACCATTGGCGCTCGCGAGCTGAAAGCCTGTCACGTTCAGCTTGGTGCGCTCATAACGCAGTCCCGGGGTGACCGTGATCGCGCCCAGATCGATATTGGCCATCGCATAGGCGGACCAGACATCTTCGCCGACCACGAAATCGTTGAGGGTCGCATTGGATAGCGACGTCGCATTGTCCTTCACGAACAGGCTGCCCGCCAGATTCGATGCGGTGAACGCGCGGATCGCGTCGAGGTCGATCACCGGCGAAACGACATAGGGTTTGCCCGCCTTCGGATAGGACAGCACCGGCTCGCCGGCCAGGCCGAACTGCGCGAGCGTGAAGCGGGTGGCTGCGCTGCCGCCGCGGGTCCAGACGTCGTTGTTGGCGTCGAAATCCTTGTCCGTCGTCCGATATTTGCCGCCGAACTTGAGGAAGCTGCCGTCGCCGAGTGACGCGAGGTCATAGGTCAGGTCGATCTTGCCCTGCCAGATGTCCTCGTCGCCGCGCTCGTTCTGTTCGGTATATTGGCGGAAGTTCATTTGCGACGCGCTGCACTCGGTCCGCGGTGCGGCGCTGAAGACCTTGTCCGTGAAGTCGAAGTCGACCGTCCCGGGGTTGCAGCGGAACTGCCAGAGCTGATTGGGCTCGCGCACCTCATTGTGGACGCGGGCCAGCACATAGTCGAGCTTGAGCAGCTCGAACCGGCTCGATCCGCCGAGCATGCCGGCGAGCACCGACTTCTGCTTGTGCTCCTGGCGCAGGTCCTGTCGGCGCTCGGGGCCCGATCCATTGCCGACGCCGACATTGGGCGTGCCCGTGACCGTACCCGTCAGGCCATTGCCGTCGAGGTTGAAAGCGCGCGAGTTGACCAGCGCGTCGGTCGCGAAATCGAGCCGGTAGCGCTGGCGATATTCGTCCTCGGTGAACTTGCTGTAGATGCCGCGCAGATAGAATTGGTGGTCCTCGCCGGGGCGCCAGTCGAGCGAGCCCGTGGCGCCGATCCGCTCGCGCTTCAGGCTGTAATCGGTATACTTGACGTTGATCGGCAGCCCGCCGCGCGCCGCGCCGGCCACCGGGCGCCAATCGTCGGGGTAGAGACCGTAGCTGGTGTAGGTGCGGTCCGAATAGCTGGCGCCGAGCGCGATGCCGAATTGCTCTTCGCTGCCGAAACGCTTCGCGACGGCCACGTCGCCGCGGATCGGGCGTTTGTCGTTCAATTCCTGATAGCCGAGCTGCGCATTGGCGACGAGCGAGAAGGCGTCGCGAAAGTCATAGGCGGTCTGGGTGACGAGGTTGATCGTGCCGCCGATGCCCTGGCCGTCCATGTCGGGCGTGCGCGCCTTCGAAACCTCCACCCGGTTGAGCAGCTGGCCGGATATGACGTCCAGGGGCAGGGCACGGGTCTGTCCATCCGGGTTGCCGATTTCGATACCGTTGATCGTGTAGCCGTTGAGGTCGGACGGAATGCCGCGGACGGACACGAAGCGGCCTTCGCCCTGATCATAGGTGACGCCCACGCCGGGCAGGCGCTCGACGACCTCGGCGACGTTGCGGTCGGGAAGACGGCCGATCTCATCGCCCGCAGCCACGTCGGAAATGCCGATCGCATCGCGCTTGGCGGCGATGGCCCGCTCCTGCTGGGCACGCTGGCCGGTCACGACGATGTCGTCTACCTCCTGCGCCGTCGCGGCGGATGCGAGGCACAATAGCGCCACACTGGCGAGCAGATGCGAACGGTTCATCGATAACCCCCTGAAAGATAAAGTCGGGGCGGCGGGTATCGGACGTCCGTGACGCCGGTGTTGAGGGGCGATGACAAATCCAAGTCGCGAAGCCCGCGCTTGAGGCGCGCGCGACTCCCCGATACAGGCGGTTCATGGATCGCATCACTATTCGGGGCGGAAACCGCCTGTCCGGCCGCCTGCAGATTTCCGGGGCAAAGAACGCGGCGCTAACGCTTCTGCCCTGCGCGCTTCTCACGGGCGAAGATCTGACTCTGACCAACCTGCCCCGGCTGGCCGACGTCGACGGCTTCGGCCATCTGCTCAACGAGCTGGGCGTGTCGACCACGGTGCGGCGCGGCCAGGGGGATCTGATCGGACGCGAGATGACGATGTCGGCGAGGGTGATCGCCTCGACGGTCGCGCCCTATGACATCGTGCGCAAGATGCGGGCGTCGATCCTCGTGCTCGGACCGCTGTTGGCCAGGGCAGGGGAGGCGACCGTGTCGCTACCCGGCGGATGTGCCATCGGCAATCGGCCGATCGATCTCCATCTCAAGGCGCTCGAGGCGCTCGGCGCGCAGATCGAGCTTACCGCGGGCTACGTCCGGGCCACCGCACCGAGCGGCGGCTTGCGCGGCGGCAGGATCAATTTTCCGGTCGTGTCGGTCGGCGCCACTGAAAATGCCCTGATGGCGGCGGTGCTCGCCCAGGGCGACACCGTCATGGAGAATGTCGCACGCGAGCCGGAGATCGTCGACCTCGCGCGCTGCTTGGTCGCGATGGGTGCCGAAATCGACGGCATCGGGACCGACCGCATGACGGTCCGTGGCAAGACCAGCTTGCATGGGGCGGAATATGAGGTGATGCCCGATCGGATCGAGGCGGGCAGCTATGCCTGCGCCGCCGCGATGACCGGCGGGGACCTGTTGCTTGCCGGCGCGCGACTGGAGGACATGGAAGCGATTCTGGCGGGATTGCGTGAGGCGGGCGTCACCATTGAGGGGCAGGACGACGGCATTCGCGTTACCGCCAGTGGCCGCCCGTCGGCTCTGACATTGTCGACCGCGCCCTTTCCTGCCTTCCCGACCGACATGCAGGCGCAGTTCATGGCCATGCTCGCGCTGGCCGATGGGACCAGCGTGCTGACCGAAACCATCTTCGAGAATCGCTACATGCACGTGCCGGAACTGGCGCGCATGGGCGCCGATATCCAGGTTCATGGCCGCACGGCCGTGGTCAAGGGCGTGGACGGGCTCGTTGGAGCCGACGTGATGGCGACCGACCTGCGTGCCTCTATGAGCCTCGTTCTCGCCGGACTGGCAGCCGAGGGCGAAACGCGCGTGCACCGCGTCTATCACCTGGACCGCGGCTATGAGCGGCTCGAAGAGAAGCTCTCTGCAGTCGGCGCGGATATCGAGCGCGAAAGCGACAGCTGAGGATGTGGCGTGGCGAGGGCAGGCCCTGAGCCCGTCCCTCGCCTTCGTCGGAATCAGGTGCGGGCAACCTCGTCGGGCTGCGCTTCATGGGTGCGGCCTGTCTCGCCGGTCGAGATGATCTGGTCGTACAGTTCCGCCTGTCGGGCCCGCAAGGTCTCGCCAAGGGCATCGAGGTCGATCTCCCCCTTTTTATGCGCCTCGCGCGCATCGGCGAACATGTCCTCGTCTTCCTCGTCGATATGGTGGATCGTCTCCTCGCCGAGCACGTGGATCTTCGAGGCGAACAGCGGCTCATCGCCGTTGAGCTGCTCGAGTTCGGCAATGATCCGCTTGCCGGACTGATGCTCGACGATCCCTTCATTGACCTCGTCGTCGCCCAGTAGGGGCCGGAGCGCCGGGTAGAGTATCTCTTCCTCGATCGCCATGTGCACGGTCAGGCGCATGCAGATTTCGCGCGCGATCTGGACGAGCCGCTCGGGGTTCGCCTCCTCCGCTTCATCGAACAGCGCACGGAAGGCATGATGCTCCTCCTTGAGAAGGGCTATGGCCACCGGGTCGTCCGAGGCGATCTTGTGGGGCGGCTGCTTGTTTCTGCTCGCATAGCTATCGGACATGACGGTCTCCGCTTCAGGGGATGATCGTCAACGATGCACGGCACGTGCCGTTCCAGCGCAGCGCTCGCCGGTTGCAATCATGCCGTGATTCACGTGATCCTGGGCGCGGTGATTGTTGCCAAGTCACCGCAGTTCGCGTGATTTTGGATGAATTCATCCATAACGGACCATTTCTGTGCTGACAGCACTTTGCTGTTTGCTAGTTTTTACAGCAACATGGCACGCGGGGGCGGGCATGTTTTTCAGCGTGCTGGAGATAGTTTATGGACGTCGGGGGGGGCTCTCCCACCATATTGATATTCAGCGACTCAGTCGATGGTGCCTCGGCTGCCGTCCGTCATGCCGAAGCGCATGGCGGCAAGGTGGCCGCAACTTTGCCCCTCACCGGTGCCCTCGACCGCCTCGATCCGCAATTGTCGGTCGACCTGGTCATCATCGACGTCAGCCGCGATCATGGCGAACCGCTGGACGAGTTGCTTCGGCGGGTGGATCGCGCGGCACGCCACCGCCATTTCTCGAGCGTCGTGGTGGCGTCGCCCCACGTTCTCGACATCGTGCTGGCGCGGGTAGGACATGAGGATGTCGAACTCGTCGTCGGGCGTGACAGCCGCGCCCTGGAGGAGGTCATCGCCGACCGCCTTTCGGCTGAAGGCACGGTTCTCCAGGATGTCCGGCTGAAGGGCCTGTCCGGATTGCCGCAGCTCTCGGCTATGCCCCCTCTGCCGGACACATTGACCCGGGGGCTGGGCATGCCCCTGCGCGAAGAGCGCGAGCCTTATGGGCTGACTGCCGGCGACGAGTCGGTGACGACCGACCGCATGCTGCTTGATGCCGCAGCAATTCGCGACATGATCCGCGCACGCCGAATGCGCGAGCATTTGTTCGGGCATGGGCTGTTCGCCGATCCGGCGTGGGACATTCTTCTCGATCTGACGGCCGCACGGCTCGAGGGGCGGGCGGTGGCGGTGTCGAGTCTGTGCATAGCGGCTGCGGTTCCGGCCACGACCGCGCTGCGCTGGATCAAGCAGCTGACCGATGCCGGGCTGCTGCGCCGGGTGGCCGACCCCGAGGATGGCCGGCGGGTTTTCATCGAGCTGACCGATCGTGCCGCGCGGGCGATGGGAGATTATTTCGACGCGGTGCCTTGGCCTCGAAGGGAGTAGACGCCGACCCTTGCGGGCCGGCGTCCCTGGCCTGGTCAGACGATGTGACGCAAGGCCTGCGCGAAGTCGGCGATGAGGTCGTCCGGATCTTCGATACCGATCGAGATGCGAACGAGATTGTCACCGATATCGAGCGCGCGCTTGCGTTCGTCCGATACCGATAAGTGCGTCATGCCGGCCGGGTGGCTCGCCAGAGTCTCGGTTCCGCCAAGGCTGACGGCCAGCTTGGCGATCTTGAGCGCATCGAGAAAAGCGAACGCCTCGGTCTCGCCGCCCTTGAGATAGAGCGAGAAGGTCGACCCCGCACCGGTGCAGTGGCGGCGAAAGATGTCGGCCTGGCGCGACCCGTCCTCATGAAAGCCCAGATAGCCGACGCGCTCGACCTGCGGCTGGGCGCGCAGCCATTCGCAGACCCGGGCGGCATTCTCGCCCGCCCGCGTCATCCGGAGCTCGAGCGTCTCCAGCGAGCGCAGCAGCATCCAGGCCGTGTTCGGGTCCGTGATCGTGCCGATCGTGTTGCGCATCGCGCGGACCGGGTCGAGCAGCTTCTTGGCGCCGACGACGCCCCCGGCGACGAGGTCGCTGTGGCCGCCGGCATATTTGGTCAGCGAATAGACGACGAGGTCGGCGCCGTGGCGCAGCGGCTTCGACCAGAGCGGGCCCAGAAAGGTGTTGTCGATCGCGATCGGGGGGACGTCCTCCTCGCCCGCGAACAGGCGGTCACGGACGTCACGGACTGCCTCGACGTCGACCAGCGCGTTGGTCGGGTTTGCCGGGCTCTCCAGGTAGATCAGCGAAACGCGCCCTTTTGCCCTGGCAGCCTCGATCACGGCCGAGATTTCCTCGGGCGTGGCCCCGGCGGGGAAGTCGAGCCAGGACACGCCGAATTTGCCCAGGATACGCCCGATCAGCGTTTCGGTCGCAGCATAGAGCGGCGCCGAGTGGACGATCACGTCGCCGGGACGCACCGTCGCCAGCAGCAGCGTAGCGATCGCCGCCATGCCGCTCGAGAAGCTGAGCGCGTCCTCCGCATCCTCCCAGATGCCCAGGCGGTCCTCCAATATCTCCTGGTCCGGACCGTTGAAGCGCGAATAGACGAGACCGTCGGCACCTCCGGGCCGCTTGCCGGTGACGCCTTCGAAATGCCGCTTGCCGGCGGCGGCGCTCTCGAAGACGAAGGTGGAGGTGAGGAAGATCGGCGGCTTCAGCGCGCCTTCCGACAGCATCGGATCATAGCCATGCCCCATCATGAGCGTGGATGGCCGGAGACGGCGACCGTCCAGCTCCAATATTTCGGGTTTGGGCCGGCGACGCGGCGTCGTCCCGCCGAGGGCGGGGTCTTCGATGTTGGACATGCGGGATTCCTGCGAACTATTTTTATGATGCCAGGATGATGCGCCGGGTACCGGTCATAGGCAAGGCGCGTCAGCCCAGCGGTCGCAGCAACTGCACCGCCATTGCGATCCACAGGGCATCCGCCACGACGATCTGACGCTGTCCCTGACCGGGGGGAACGAGGTGCAGGCGGTTGCCCTGCCGGTCGGTCAGCCGCCCGAAGGCGAAGCGGCCGCCCGGCCGCGGGACCAATATGTCGCGGTTGAGCGCACGCGAGAACCCCTCTGCGGTGATGCGCTCAAGCCAGAGAATGTCGCCCGCGCGATATTCGCCGATGCCATGGTCCACGCGCATCACGAGCGCCTGATCGGGCAGCGCCGGCATCGACACCGCCTCATCCCCGGTCATCGCGACCGCCCCGTCCATTCCCAGTACCGCATCCACGATCCGCTGCGGCGGCGGCGGCAAGGCGATCAGGTCCGTCACCGCCACGTCGAGCGCCGAGGCGATCCGGCCGAGCCACGCCGTCGACAGGGTTCGGCTGCCCTGTTCGAGGCGACTGAGCGTCTGCGGCGTGGTCGGGGGCGAGCAGCGTTGCGCCACCTCTTGCAGGGTCAGGCCCTTGGCGAGCCTCGTTTCACGGATACGGGTCTTCATCAGTTCTTCCGGGGGAAGGGCCTTGCCCGCTGCTTAGGACAGGATCCCGATGACGGAAAGCCGGCTATGGCCATCGTCAGCGTCGCCGCCTATGCGGCGAACGGAAGGAGTGCTGCATGGCAAGGATCGGCTGGGGCAGGATATTGGCGGGCGTCGCGGCAGCGGCAGCGGCCGGTGCCGCCTATGTCTATATCAAGCAGCGCGGGGCGAGAGCGCCGCTGCACGAGACGCTCGAGACCGACGGTGCGTTCGAGATCAGGCGATACCCGGCGCTGTTGATGCTCGAAACGGTTCAGCAGGGCTCGCGCGACCGCGCGCTGGGCAACGGTTTCGGTCTGCTCGCCGACTATATGTTCGGCGAGGGGCGCGAGGGCGACGAGATTCCGATCGTGATGCCGGTGTTCGGTGAGGCTCTGGCCGGTGATGCGTGGAAGATCCGTTTTCTTTTACCAGCCGCGATCGATCCGGCCGGCCTGACGCCGCCGGCCCATGGCATCGTCATCGTCGAACGACCCGCGCGGGACGTCGCCGTGGTCCATGTTCCCGGTCGGCCCTCCGACAAGCTCTTCGCCCGTCGGGAGGCAGAGCTGAGAAACTGGATGGAGGCGCGGGGGCTGGAGCCTGCGGGGCCCGTGGAACATGCCTATTACAACTCCCCCCTGAAGCCGGGAACGGCGCATCCCAACGCGCTGCTGATACCCATTGCGCGGACATTCGAGGCATAGATTCTTTCGGGAAACTGTTGCTCGAAAGCCACATGCCGAAACAGCTGCGAAATTTTTTTAGCGCCGAGGCAACCCTTTCATTACAGGGTCGTTATGCGGCTGTCTGGGTGGTCGATAGTATCGCGGAACATGCTTCCGTGTTGTTGGCCGGTCGCCGCAGAAACGGATGCGCTTGCGCTTGCACGCATCCGGGTGAATGGTTTAGGTGAACACAGTTCCTTATGGAACCTGTTGGAAAGGGGATTTATATGCGCAAGCTTGCCATCCTGGCAGCGCTCGCTTCTACTGCGCTCGCCGCTCCCGCCTTCGCTCGTGACAACGCCTGGTACGTAGGTGTTGAGGGCGGTGGTATGCTCATGGAAGACATGAAGTTCGATGTCGGCGGTTCGACGCTGGCACCGGCTGGCGGTCGCGCGACGGTAGACACAAACATCGGCTTCGACGTCGATGGCATCGTCGGCTACGACTTCGGCGGTTTCCGCCTCGAAGGTGAAGTCGGCTACAAGCGCAATCGCGTGAACAGCTTCGCCACCACCGCAGCGCGTACGCCTGCGAACATCGGCGGCGCTGGTGCTCCGGCCGGCACCTATAACGAAGCCAGCGGCAAGAACAGCGCGCTGAGCTTCATGGTGAACGGCCTGCTCGACTTCGGTGGCGAGGAAGGCTTCTCGGGTTATGTCGGCGGCGGCGTCGGCGTGGCGCGTGTGAAGCTCGCCAACTACAACGTCTCGGGCGATGACTTCCTGAACGACAGCGACTCGCGCTTCGCCTGGCAGGCGATCGCCGGCGTTCGCTATCCGGTCAGCACCAATGTCGATGTCGGCCTGAAGTATCGCTACTTCCAGGTGAAGGACGTCAAGGTCATCGACCGCGTCGGAGCGTCCTATGAGGGTACGTGGCGTTCGCACAGCGCGCTGCTGAGCCTCATCTACAACTTCGGCGAGCCGGCTGCACCGCCGCCCCCGCCGCCGCCCCCGCCGCCCCCGCCGCCCCCGCCGCCGCCCCCGCCGCCTCCGCCGCCGCCGGTGGTTGAGACGCCGGGTCCGTTCATCGTGTTCTTCGATTGGGACAAGTCGGCGATCACCGCCGAGGCCGCCTCGATCCTCGACAACGCGGCGAACGCCTATGCGACGACCGGTCAGGCGCGCGTCCAGCTTGCCGGCCACGCCGACAAGTCGGGTAGCGACCAGTACAACGTCGGCCTGTCCCAGCGCCGTGCGGACGCCGTCAAGGCGTACCTCGCTGGTAAGGGCGTGCCGGACTCGGCGATCGTCACCGAAGCGTTCGGCGAAAGCCGCCCGCTCGTCGACACCGCCGATGGCGTCCGCGAGCCGCAGAACCGTCGCGTCGAAATCACCTTCGGCGCCGGAATGTAAGCGGTTCCGTCATCGATTTTTCGATGATGGACGGAATAGGGGGTCGGTCTTCGGGCCGGCCCCTTTTTCTTTGGCGCAACCAGCTGTCGATTGCGCCGCCCCGTCGCGTTCGGCAGCCGACAGCAACGACTTAAGGAGAGATCAGGTCATGCGTTCACTTTCCTCGCTCATTTCCCTCACCGCCGCAGCGGGCCTGGCGTTCTACGCATCTTCGGCACCCGCCCAGCATGCCGGGCACCAGGCGATGGGCCACGACATGGCGCAGGCCAATCTCGTCGATGCGGCGGGAAAGCCGATCGGCAAGGCGACCCTGATGCAGCATGGTGACGCCATCATGGTTCAGGTGAAGGCATCGGGCCTCACGCCGGGCGTGCATGCGGTTCATATCCACACCACCGGTACCTGCACGGCCCCCGATTTCGCGAGCGCGGGGGGGCATTGGAATCCCGCCAAGCATCAACACGGACGAGACAACCCGGCGGGTGCGCACATGGGCGATATGCCCAATATGACCGTGGCGGCCGACGGAACGGGAACGCTCAGCACCACGGTAAGCGGCGCGATGCTATCGGGCGGCGAAAACCCGCTGCTCGATGCTGATGGCGCGGCGATCGTCATCCATGCTGCCGCCGACGACTATAAGACCGATCCCACCGGTAACGCCGGCGGACGCCTGGCCTGCGGGGTCGTGGCCAAGTCGTGACGGTGCAGGGCGGACCAGCCCGCATCCTGTTCGTCTGCCTCGGCAACATCTGCCGTTCGCCGCTCGCCGAAGGCGTGATGCGCGCTACGGCGATCGACGCCGCGTTTCCCGTCGAGATCGACTCGGCGGGAACCGGCGACTGGCATATCGGCAAAAAACCCGATCCCCGAGCGATTGCGGTCGCGGCGCGGCACGGCATCGACATCTCGGCGCAGCGCGCGCGCCAGATACGGATGTCCGACTTCGGCTATTATGATCGAATGGTGGCGCTGGATGCGAGCGTCCTTCGGGACCTGCGACGTCTGGCGCCCGCCGACGGCACCGCGCTATTGGAACTCCTGCTCGACCATGTTCCCCACCGCCCGGGGGATGACGTGGCCGATCCCTATTTTGGCGACGACACAGCCTTCGAAGCGGCGCTATCCGATATTCGGCTGGGCATAGACGGGCTGCTGCGAAGCCTCGCGGAGAGTCCGGATCAGACCAAGGGGTAGCGTTCGACCATTTCATAGGTCGATCCGGCGCTGCCCAGGTGGCTTTCGTACAGCAGGAAGTGATCGAAACGGGCAGCGATTGGGGGCGGCGTCAGCGATGCGACCGGCAAGGGCGCTGCTGGCGCGCTCGTCCGGGAGAAGCGCGCGATCGTGACGTGGGGAACGAACGCCCTTTGGTCGGGCGGGATGCCGACCCGTTGCAGCGCCTGTCCCACGGCGAGATGAAGCGTCCTGATCGGCCCATCCGGTCCGATGCCGACCCAGATCGCGTCGATCCGCCCCTTGCGGTCGAAGCAGCCGATCTCGCTCAGTTGCAGGTCGAGGGGCGGGTGCCTCACCGCGCCGAGCGCCGCCACGACGTCTGCGGCGGCGTGTCGGTCCACCTCCCCGATGAAGCGCAGCGTCACGTGAAGATGTTCGTCAGCCTGCCAGCGCGCGCCGGGTACGCCGCCCATATGTGACAAAATAATGCTGCGCATCGGTGCGGGCGGCCGCAGCGCCACGAAAAGTCGGTGCATCGCCAAGTTTCGTCGCATCTGAGACGGTAACGCAAGCGGCATCGTCCATTTTGCGTCGGGTTATGCTTGAAAAGCGTTCTGTTCCTGCCGATATTGGCGGCAAGCGGCATTTCGCCGTTTCTTTTGGAGAGAGTGACATCATGGCAAATTGGTCTGACCCCCGAGCGACTGCCGCGCCCGCCGCGTCACGGGCTGGTGTGGCCGACGCAGCCTTCGACGCCGGTCTGCGGTCCTACATGCTCTCGGTCTACAACTATATGGCGTCGGGCGTCCTGCTGACGGGTGTCGTGGCTCTGCTGTTCGCCGAGTCCGGACTCGCCGCGCAGCTCTTCGCAACCCCGCTGCGCTGGCTGATCGTCCTTGCGCCACTCGCCTTCGTGATGGTCCTGAGCTTCGGCATCAATCGCCTGTCGACCTTTGCGACGCAGGCCCTGTTCTGGGCTTTCGCGGGCGTGATGGGCCTGTCGATGGCGTCGCTGTTCCTGGTCTATACCGGCTCGTCGATCGCGATCACCTTCTTCTCGACCGCGACCGCCTTCGCCGCGCTCAGCCTGTGGGGCTACACGACGAAGAAGGATCTGTCGGGCTTCGGTACCTTCCTGATCATGGGCGTTGTCGGCCTGCTGGTCGCTTCGCTGCTCAACATCTTCTTCAAGTCGCCGGCGCTCAATCTGGCGATCAGCGCGATCGGCGTGCTGCTTTTCGCGGGCCTGACCGCCTATGACACGCAGAAGATCAAGAGCATGTATTTCTATGTGGCCGGCACCGATTTCGCCGGCAAGTCGGTGGTGATGGGTGCGCTCACCCTCTATCTCGACTTCATCAACATGTTCACCTTCCTTCTGCAGTTCCTCGGCGATCGCCGCTGATCAGCGGACCGAAGGAAAGGATCGGGGCCCGGTGGCGACACCGGGCCCTTTTTCTTTAACCCGCGAACGCTAAGGTCGCGCCGGCGAGGTAGGCGATGGAATTTCTGGGACTGCGTTTCGATCCTGCCGGTGCCGCGCAGATGCGCGCGATATTGCGCGCGCGGACGAAGGACGATCGCTGCGCCTATATCGTCACACCCAATGTGGATCACGTCGTGCGGCTTGCCGATCTTCCCTGCGATGCCCCCGAATGGGCGGCCTATCGTGAGGCGGGCTGGTGCCTATGCGACAGCCGCATTCTGTCGTTTCTCGCTCGCCTGTGGGGCATGCGGCTGCCGGTGGTTACCGGCAGCGACCTCACCGCCGATCTCTTCGACACGATTGCCGTTGCCGGCGATCGCGTCTGTGTCATTGGGGGCCAGGCGGCGGATATCGGCAGGCTGGCGTCCCTTTTCCCCGGCCTCGATCTGGTCCAGCATATCCCGCCGATGGGGCTGCGCCACGATGCCGCAGCGCGGGCGCAGGCGGCAGACTTCGCGGTCGCGTCGCAGGCGCGCTTTACCTTGTTGGCGGTCGGGTCCCCTCAGCAGGAGCTGATCGCGGCCGATGTGGCCCGTCGTCCCGACGCGCGCGGCACGCTGCTTTGCGTTGGCGCCTCGCTCGATTTTCTTGTCGGCCGCGAGCGACGGGCCCCCCGCTGGATGCGCCTTGTCGGGCTGGAGTGGTTCCACCGCCTCTGCGTCAGTCCGAGGCGGATGTGGCGCCGTTATTTGCTCTCCGGACCGCGGATATTGCTGATATTGTACCGGTATCCGCGCTCGGTGGTGCGGCGGGAAAATTCCGGCAAGGCTTGAGCGGGTCTGGGTTTGTCCCGCGGTGACACAGCCTATTTGCCACCGCCGCGCAGCCGGTCCTCGAAAAAGGCGATCGTCCTGTCCCACGACAGTTGCGCCGCCGCCGCATCGTACCGCGCGGCGGACGTGTCGTTGTGGAAGGCATGCTGCGTCCCAGGATAATCATAGCGTTGCACGGCGACGCCCGCGGTCTGCAGCGCCGATACCCAGGGCCCGGCGCCCGCATTCACGCGCTCGTCGGTCGCGGCATAATGCAACAGTAGCGCCGCCTTGACCTTGGCCGCTTCGGCAGGTGGGGGCGGGGGGCCGTAATAAGCGCAGGCGGCGGCCAGCGCCGGCCCGGCGGCTACGGCCAGGCGATTGGCCAAGGCGCCGCCCCAGCAGAAGCCGACCACGCCCACCTTCCCGTTCAGCAGCGGATGCGACGCCAGCCAGTCGATCGTCGCCACGCCATCGGCTGTGGCTTTGCCGAGGTCGAGCGCGCCGATCATCGCACGCGCCTTGTCCTCGTCTTGCGGCGTGCCGCCCTCGGGGGCGAGGAAATCGACCGCCAGCCCGACGAAGCCGGCCACCGCCAGGCGCCGCGCGACATCCTTGGTATAGGGCTGCAGGCCACGATTCTCATGGACCACAAGAACCGCCGCCGGCTTCTTCGCATGCTTCTTCGGAATCGCCATATAGCCGAACAGCTGACGGCCATCCGCACCCTTCCAGTGCACCATCCGCGCATTCAGCCGCTTGTCGTCCTCGGCGATGACGGCGGCGGCCGCAGGGTTGGCGGCGATCGTCCCGATTAGCAATTGCGCGGCTGCGGCGCTGCCGGCAAGGCGGGTCATCTCCGCCATGAAGGCGCGTCGGTCCTGGCTGCCGTGCGTGAAACGGTCGTAAAGGGCGATCGCCCGGGCGCGCAGTCCGTCATCCTCGGTCATGGCGACACTTCTCCTATTGGGCCGGCGGAGGCGGCACAGGCGTAACGATCGCGGGCGCCGCCGGTTGCGCCGGCGATGCAGGCAGGGCTCCGGTTGCCGGCGCTTCCGATGCGGCGGGGACGGGCGCCGGGGGCTTCGGCTGGGCGGCCTTCACCACGCCGCCGCCCTCGCGCGGCATGCCCCGCGCGTCGCCCGTCGCCGCATCGATCGCGGTGATCTGGTCGGACCGGTCGAGCGGTAGCAGCTCATCGTCGATACTCGTGGCGATTTGCGGCGAGCCAGCGTCTTCTACCGGCGCGGGGGTCTGGTCCTTCGGTTGCCCGCATGCTCCGAGGAGGAGCAGGGCGGTCAGGATTGGCAGGTTGCGCCGCATGTTTCAGATCCCATGATAGTCGCGGAACCACGTCACGAAGCGGGGTACGCCCTGTTCGATGGTGGTGGTCGGAGAAAAACCCAGGTCCCGTTCGATCGCCCCGATGTCCGCGAAGGTCTCGCGCACGTCGCCGGGCTGCATCGCCTTGTTTTCGCGGATCGCCGGGCGCCCGCACGCCTGCTCGATGATCTCTATCAGTCGCCCCAGCTGTTCGGAGCGATGATTGCCGATATTGTAGAGCGCGTGGGGCGAGCGGCTGCCGCCGGCCTTTTCCCGGCCATCGTCGGATGGCGGGCTGTCGAGCGCGGCGACAACGCCGTTCACGATGTCGTCAATATAGGTGAAGTCGCGCCGCATATCGCCGCCGTTGAACACGGAAATGGGGCGCCCGCGCAAGATCGCGTCGGTGAACAGCCACAGCGCCATGTCAGGCCGTCCCCACGGGCCATAGACGGTGAAGAAGCGGAGCCCCGTCTGCGGGATGCGATAGAGATGGGCGTAGCTTTCGCTCATCAGCTCGTCCGCCTTCTTGGTCGCGGCGTAGAGCGACACGGGCTGGTCGGCGCGATCTTCGACGCGGAACGGCAGCGACGCATTGCCGCCATAGACGGAGGAAGAGGAGGCATAGACCATGTGCGCTACCTGCCGGTGCCGGGCGAGCTCGAGCAGGTTCAGATGGCCGACCAGGTTGCTCCGCGCATAGGCGCGCGGATTGTCGATCGAATGGCGGACGCCCGCCTGCGCGCCGAGGTGCAGGATCCTGTCGAAATCGATCCCCGCAAGCGCCCCTTCGAGCGCGGCATCGTCGGCGAAGTCGCAGTGGAGGAAGCGGAAGCGTCCATCCGCCGCCGCCTCGATCCGCGCGAGGCGATCCTGCTTCAGCTGGACCGAGTAATAGGCGTTGAGATCGTCGATTCCCACGACCCGTTCACCCCGGCCGATCAGGCGCAACGCGCAATGCATGCCGATGAAACCGGCGACGCCGGTGATGAGGACGGTCATGCCCCCGGTCTAGCCCCAAGCGAGCGGCAGGAAAACCGCTCTTCTGCTCTTCCCATTGCCGCGCCGATGAATATAAGGGCGCCTCGCCAAGCGATGCTGGGGCGTCGCCAAGTGGTAAGGCAACGGTTTTTGGTACCGTCATTCGGAGGTTCGAATCCTCCCGCCCCAGCCAGTTTCCGTCCGAAAATCCCTATGCCCGTCAGGTGTCGAATAGGGGGCGACGGACCGTCCATCTCCCCCCATGAGCCTGATGCGCAATGTTCGTCGGCGCGGAGCTGAGGCTTCTGCCTTCAGTCCTTCCAGAACCTGCCGGCGAGCTTGACCCGGACTGGCGCTGAAAGCTGCTCGGCATCCTTGCCCAGCGCGAAGAGATACTCGCCGCCGGGCAGGGTCCAGCCACCATCCTTCCAGTTCGCCAGGATGCGCGGGTCGAGCGTGACGGAGACCGTCTGCGAGGCTCCGGGAGCGAGGTTCACGCGCTGAAAGCCGGCCAGGCGCCGCATGGCCTTGCCGTTGCGCCCGACGAGGTAGAGCTGCGCCACCTCGGCGCCTTCGCGCTGTCCGGTGTTGCGGACTGTGAAGCTCGCGGTCAGGCCCTTAAGTTTCAGATCGCCGCTTTCGAAGCGGGTGTAGGACAGCCCATAGCCGAAGGGGAACAGCGGCTTGGCACCGGTTCGCGCGAACCAGCGGTAGCCGACATCGGACCCTTCGATGTCATAGTTTACGTCCAGCTTGTCGCTGCCTGAGCTGGGGTTGCCGCCGAAGTCCGGTTCAACCCAATCGCTGCCGTCGAGCTTGGGTCGCGGCAACTGCGCTTCGCTTGCGGGAAAGGTTATCGGCAGCCGCCCCGAAGGATTGGTCTCTCCGAACAGAACCGACGCGATGGCTGGTCCGCCGCGTGCGCCGGGATACCAGGCCTCGATCACGCCCGCGACCTTGTCGAGCCAGGGCATCTTCACCGGCCCGCCCGTTTCCAGCACGACGATCGTGTTCGGATTGGCCGCTGCAACCGCAGCGATCAGTTCGTCCTGCCCGTCCGGCAGCGAGAGATCCGGAAGGTCGAGGCCCTCGGTTTCCCACTGCGTCGCGAAGACGATCGCTACTTCCGCCTGACGCGCCTTTTCTACCGCATCGGTGATGTAGCGTCCGTCGCGGAAGGTGAGTTTGGCGGAGCCGGCATGAGCGCGGATGGCCTCCATCGGGCTCGATCGATGATATTGCTGCGCGATGAAGCCGGCCCAGACACCCTTGCCGCTGGCGGGGCGACTGACGACCGGACCGCCTTCGCCATGGACCTGGCTGGATCCCGCGCCTGACAGGACCCCGCCATCGGCATAGCCGCCGATCAGGGCGATCGACTTCGCGGACTTCGCCAACGGCAGCACGCCGTTGTTCTTGAGCAGGACGATGCCCTGGCGGGCCACCTCCTCCGCAACCTTGCCGTTGGCCTCGAAGTCGATCTTGCCGCCCGGCGTTGCCGGATATTTGTCGAGTTCGGCCGCGTAGATCGCCGTCAGGACGCGCAGGTTCATGTCGTCGACCCGCGCTTTCCAGCGGAGGTCGGCGCCGGCTTTTTCCTTGAGTTTGTCGCCGAAGAAGACGGCCGGATCGAGCTGTTCGCCCGATTGCTGGTCGAGGCCCTTCAACGCCGCATCGATGTTCGGTACGGCGCCCCAATCCGACATCACGAAGCCCTTATAGCCCCAGGATTGCTTCAGCACCTTGTTGAGCAGCCAGTCGCTGGCGCACGCCTGCTCGCCCAGTACGCGATTATAGGCGCACATCACCGAGCCGGGCTGGCCCTGTTCGATGCCGATCTGGAAGGCGAGCAGGTCGCTCTCGCGGGCGGCGGCCTCGCTGATCAGCGCATTGGCATATTTGCGCCCGGTCTCCTGTCCGTTGAGCGCCAGATGCTTGATCGTCGAGATGATATGATTGGACTGTACGCCCCGGATCGCGGCGCCGACGAGCACGCCCGACAGAAGCGGATCTTCGGCCAGATATTCGAACGTCCGGCCATTGCGCGGATCGCGCATCAGGTTGACGCCCCCCGCCAGCAGCACGTTGAAACCCTTGGCCCGCGCCTCCGAGCCGATCATGGCGCCGCCCCGGTAGAGCAGCTCCGGGTTCCACGAGGCCGCCTGTGCTACCCCCGATGGAAGCGCGGTCGCACCATCCTTGCGAGCACCCATCACATAGGTGACGCCCAGGCTGGCATCGGTTTCCTTCAGCGCCGGTATGCCAAGACGCGCGATACCCGCGATATAGCCTGCGCCGGGTATGGCATCGGCCGGAATGGGCGGCATGGTCTTGCTCAGTCCCAGCGGCATTATCCCGTGCGTCAGGATCACCTTCTCGTCTGCGGTCATCTGCCGCACCGTGGCGCTGGCTCGCGTGACGGCCGCATCCAGGTCGAGGGCAGGGGCCTCTGCTGCACGCGCCGAGGTCATCGCTGTCGCGCACAGAGCGGCCGTCACCAGGGCACGCGTCTTGTTCACCATCACTATGCTCCGCATGGTCATTCCCGTCATCGTTCTGGCAGGCGCCTGATGCGGCGCCGACCCGCGACGCGCGTTTGACCGACAATCGGAACCGGAACGACCCTGGAATGGCCCGCTCGCGCGGCTTCAGTCCCCCAGCGCGTCATTGCCTCGCCACGACCGCAGACAGGCCGGCGGCATTGCGCGCTCGGCAGCGGACGAAACTTTATTTCCGCATCAACCTCTTCGGCGCTGTACGAGGCGGTTGACACAGTTCCGAAATATAGCCAATATCACATAATAATGGTCGCAAGGGGGATTTGGTGAGGACTGGTTTTCGGTACGCAGCACTGCGTCTGTCCGCCGCCTGCATGGCGTTGGCGGCAGCTGGCCCGTTGATGGCGCAGGCGTCCCTCGACAGCGTGACGATGAGCGACGTCGAGCAGGCGTCACCGGCCGCACCCGAAATCCTTCCGATGCGCGAACAGGCCAAGCTGATCAATGCGATCCTCGCCGACCGCCTCGATACGATCGTCCCGCGCCTGATGCGCGAGCAGAAGATCAGCATGTGGGTGCTGATGGCGCGCGAATATTTCGAGGAGCCGGTGGTCGCCACCATGCTCAATGCCGAAAGCATGCACGCGCGTCGCCGTACCATCCTGATCTTCTTCGATCCCGGCAACGGCAAGCCCGTCGAGCGCCTGACCGTCAGCCGCTATGGGCTGGGCGGCCTGTTCCAGCCGGCCTGGGATCCCGACAAGCAGCCCGATCAGTGGAAGGCGGTCGCCGACATCATTGCGGCGCGCAATCCGGGCAACATCGCGATCAACACTTCGGCTCTGTCCGCTTTCGCCGACGGCATGACGCTGAGCCAATATGAAGAGATGACGGCCGCTCTGCCCGAGCAGTTCCGCTCGCGCATCGTCTCCGGCGAGCGTCTCTCGATCGGCTGGCTCGAGGCGCGCACCCCGATGGAGATGCGCATCTATCCGGGCATATTGCGCCTTGCCCACTCGATCATGGCGGACGCCTTCTCGCGCAAGGTGATCACCCCCGGCAAGACGACGACCGCCGACGTGGTCTGGTGGTATCGCCAGCGCGTCAACGATCTGGGCCTGAAGGTTTGGTTCCAGCCGTCGGTCGCCGTGATCCGCCAGGGCGAGAAGGGAATGCTGGAAGGCGATACCGTGATCCAGCCGGGCGACATGCTCTGGACCGACTTCGGCATCACCTATCTGCGCCTGAACACCGACACGCAGCATCTCGCTTATGTCGCGAAGCCCGGCGAGACGGCCGTGCCGGCCGGGCTGCGCGCTGGGCTCGCCGACGCGAACAAGGTTCAGGACGCTTTGCTGTCGTCGTACAAGGTGGGCGCGACGGGCAATCAGGTGCTGGCTGCGGCCCGTGCCAAGTCGCTCGCGCAGGGCTTGAAGCCCTCCATCTACTCGCATCCGCTCGGCTATCATGGCCATGCGGCAGGCCCCTCGCTTGGATTCTGGGACAATCAGAATGCCGACCCGCGTGGTGAAAACCCGGTCCACGCGAACACGACCTGGTCGATCGAATTGTCGGCTCGCAAGGACGTGCCCGAATGGGGCGGCCAGGGCGTCGAATTCCGCACCGAGGAGAACGCCTTTTTCGACGGGAAGCAGGTCCGCTTCCTGGATGGGCGCCAGACCGAGATACGTCTGATCCCGAGCGACTGAGCCGGGTCGGGGGCAGAAGAAGATCAGGGGGACATGACTGATGAAGCGTAAGGGGTTCAAGCTGGCTGCGGCCGCCATGGTTTCCATGTTGGCACTGGCTGGCAGTCCGGCGGTCGCCGAGAGCTTCAAGGTCACGGTCCCCGCGACTGCGAAGGATGGCCCGTTCGACGGCCGGGTGATGCTGATGCTCACGCCCGACGGCAAGACCGAGCCGCGCTACCAGACCCGCCCCGATTATTTCGGTGCGCAGATGTTCGGCGTGAACGTCGATGGGCTGAAGCCCGGCGGCAGTGCGGCGATCGGTGCCGACGTCCTCGGTTTCCCGGCCGAGGCGATGAGCCAGGTGCCGGCGGGCCGCTATTATGTCCAGGCGCTGCTGCATCGCTACGACACGTACAAGCTCGAGAACGGCAAGACGGTGAAGCTGCCGGCGCCGCGCGGTGCCGGGCAGAACTGGCGCAAGGAGCCGGGCAACCTTGTCAGCACGCCGCAGTGGATCGAGTTCGATCCGGCCAAGCCCGGCGAGATCGAGATCGTTCTCGACAAGGTCAATCCTGCGATCGAGGAGCCGAAGGACAGCGAGTTCATCCGCCACTTCAAATTTCGCAGCGAGAAGCTGTCGAAATTCTGGGGTCGCGATATCTATATGCGCGGTCACGTCCTCGTCCCCAAGGATTTCGACAAGCACCCCGAGGCGCGCTATCCGCTGATGATCTTTCACGGGCATTTCCCGGACGATTTCGGCGGCTTCCGTACGACCCCACCCGATGCGAACCTGAAGTGCGAGCCGAGCGAGCGTTTCAACCTGCCGTGCTACAACCGCACCGAGCAGGAAGAGGCTTATAATTTCTACAAGCAGTGGATCTCGGAGAAATTTCCCCGGGTGCTGATCGTCGAGATCGACCACTCCAATCCCTATTATGACGACAGCTATGCGGTGAACTCGGCCAATCTCGGCCCCTATGGGGACGCGATCACCCACGAGTTCATCCCGGCGCTGGAAAAGAAGTTCCGCGGCCTCGGCCAGGGCTGGGCGCGCTTCCTCTACGGTGGCTCGACCGGTGGCTGGGAAGCGCTGGGCGTGCAGGTCAAATATCCGGACGATTACAACGGCGCCTTCGCCGCCTGCCCGGATCCGATCGACTTCCGGCAGCTGATGCTGACCAACATCTACAAGGACAAGAACGCCTATTATCTGGAAGGGCCGTTCACCCGCGTCGCCCGGGCCGGCAAGCGCGATTATCTCGACAATTCTCCCTACACGATGGAGATGGAGAACCGTTGGGAACTCGTCATGGGCGACAAGACGCGCTCTGGCGGACAGTGGGATATCTGGGAAGCAGTCTTCTCCCCCAATGGTCCGGATGGCTATCCGAAGCGCATCTGGGACAAGCGCACCGGCGTGATCGACCCGAGCGTCGCCACCTATTGGCGCGATAATTACGACCTGCGTTACATCATGGAGCGCGACTGGAAGACGCTGGGGCCGAAGCTTCAGGGCAAAATCCACATCTATGTCGGCGACATGGATAATTTCTACCTGAACAACGCGGTCTACCTGACCGAGGATTTCCTCAAGAAGGCGGACCCGCCGTACAAGGGCGAAGTGCTTTACGGCGACCGGGCCGAGCATTGCTGGAATGGCGATTTCGCCAATGGCAACGCGATCTCGCGCCTGCGCTACAACAGCTTCTACCTACCGAAGATACTGAAAAGGATCGAGGAAAGCGCGCCGAAGGGCGCCGATCTGACGAGCTGGAGATACTGATCCGGCGCGGCAGCCGGACTTCGAAGAGACCGAGAGAGGATCTGGGCCGGGGCGCCGCTGGCGACCCCGAAGGGAGACTGCGTCCTACGTGGCGCGCAACGCAAAGGGAATGTTCATGGCTAGGTTGATCGATAGAAAGACATTGCTGGCGGGTACCGCCTTCATGGGGCTGGTCCTGTCGCAGGCCGCTTATGCGCAGGCAGCGGAAGACGAAGCGCCTGCGGCGGACATCGTCGTCACCGGTTCGCGCATCCGTTCGGTCAACATGGAGAGCGTCAGCCCCGTCACGCAGATCAACAGCGCCGAGTTCGTCAGCCGCGGCACGACCCGCGCCGAAGATCTCATCAACCAGCTGCCCCAGGTGTTCGCTGCCCAGGGTTCGGCCAACTCGAACGAGGCGACCGGCACCGCGCAGATCGATCTTCGCGGCCTGAGCCCCTCGCGCACGCTCGTGCTCGTGAACGGCCGCCGCCTGCCTTATGGTTCGCCCAAGTCGACGCCGTCCGACGTCAACCAGGTCCCGACCGCGCTGATCCGCAACGTCGAGGTCCTGACCGGCGGCGCATCGGCGGTCTATGGTTCGGACGCGATCGCGGGCGTCGTCAACTTCAACCTTATCGACGATTTCGAGGGGCTGAAGATCACCGCCAATGTCGGCGGCTTCCAGCACAACAACGGGCAGAAGGGCTTCCGCAACCTCCTCGACCAGAACAACGCCGTTGTTCCGGGTGCTTATCCGAAGCCCGACAAGAGCGTGTGGAACGGCTTCACCCAAGACTATTCGATCGTCATGGGCAGCAACATGGCCGATGGCCGTGGCAACATCACGGCCTACGGCACCTATCGCAAGATCAACCCGATCCTGCAGGCCGACTATGACTACAGTGCCTGCGCGCTCGGTGCGGCCGGCGTGGGTGGCAGCGACTATGCCTGCAGCGGCTCGGGCTTCAACTTCCCGGCCAACTTCGCCAACACCTCGGGCCTCGCCGGCGTTCCGACGCAATTCCGCGCCGACAATGGCCAATTCGTCGCCGGCCGCCGTACCTATAACTTCGCACCGGCCAACTATTATCAGCGCCCCGACGAGCGTTACACGCTGGGCGCGATCGGTCATTACGAGATCAGCGAGAGCATCGTTCCCTATTTCGAGATCAGCTACATGGACGACACGTCCACGGCGCAGATCGCACCGGGCGTGCTCACCGGCGGCATCACCGGCCAGGGCGGCGGGCTCAACTGCGACAACGCCTTCCTCAGCACGCAGCAGCAGCAGTTCCTCTGCGGCGTTGCCGGTCTGTCGAGCGCCGGTCGCTACGACGCGGCGGGCAACTATCTCGGATCCGATGTCGCGAACGGCCTGATCATCAGCCGCCGCAATGTCGAGGGCGGCAACCGTCAGGACCAGATCAACCACAGCACCTTCCGCCTCGTGGGCGGCGTGCGCGGCAAGATCGACGAAGCGTTCAGCTATGACGTTTTCGGCTCCTATTCGAAGGTCAGCTACAAGAGCCGCTTCGTCGGCAACGCCAACACGGTCCGTTTCGCCAATGCGCTGAACGCCGTCATCGATCGTCGTACCGGTTCGGCCACCTTCGGTCAGGCGGTCTGCGCGATCAATGCCGATGCGACCTCGGCCAATGACGATGCGCGCTGCGCCCCGCTCGACCTTGTCAGCGGCAACCGCGCGAGCGATGCCTCGATCGCCTATGTCGGCGAGGATCAGCAGATCACCGGTCAGACCGCGCTCACCGACATCGTCGCCTCGGTCAGCGGCGACCTCGGCAAGTACGGCATGACGCTTCCCTGGGCGAAGAACGGCATCGGCATCGCCTTCGGCGTCGAGTATCGCAAGAACACGCTCGAGCTGAACCCCGACCAGGCCTATCAGAACTCGACCGAGCCGGAATTCCCGGTGTCGGGCAACACGATCGCCAAGGAGTTCTTCGCCGAGCTCAACGTCCCGATCGTCGAGGAGCGTCCGTTCTTCCAGCTGCTGTCGCTCGAGAGCGCCTATCGCTATTCGGATTACAACACCGGCTTCAACACGCACACCTACAAGCTGGGCCTCAACTGGTCGCCGGTCAGCGAAGTCCGCTTCCGTGGCAGCTACCAGCGCGCCGTTCGTGCGCCGAACGTCGTCGAGCTCTTCGCCTCGCGTTCGAAGTTCGAGGTCGAGCTGACCGAACTCGCCAACGGCACCTACGATCCCTGCTCGGGCCCGACGCCGTTCGCTACCTTCGCGCAGTGCGCCAACACCGGCGTTACCGCGGCGCAATATGGCAACATCGTCGACAACCCTGCCGGTCAGTTCAATGCGATCATCGGCGGTAACGAGAATCTGAAGCCGGAGAAGGCCGACACCTGGTCGTTCGGCGCCGTCTTCGAGCCGAGCTTCGTTCCGCGGCTCACCATCTCGGTCGACTATTTCAACATCCGCGTGAAAGACCTGATCGGCAGCGTCAATCCGAACCTGGCGCTCAAGAACTGCCTTTACAACGCCGATCCGCAGTCCTGCGCCGCGATCAACCGTGGTCCGGGCGGCACGCTGTTCCTGACCAATGACGGCTTCTTCGAGCGCTTCAACGTGAACACCGGCTCGCTGCGGACCAGCGGTATCGACCTTACCGTCGACTATCGCGTGCCGCTCGAAACGATGGGCTCGCTGAGCTTCAACCTCGTCGGCACCTATCTCGACAGCTACAAGACCAAGCCGCTGCCGACCTCGCCGGCGGACGACATCTACGAGTGCTCGGGCCTCTACGGCGGCCTGTGCGGTCGTCCGCGTCCGGAATGGCGCCACAAGCTGCTCACCAGCTGGGCGACCCCCTTCGGTCTCGATGTCGGCCTGACCTGGCGCTACGTCTCTGCGGTGAAGATCTCGCAGACCAGCAGCCAGGCCGCGCTCACCGGCAGCTTCGCGGAAGTCAACCGCAAGCTGAACAGCCGCAGCTATTTCGACCTGTCGCTTGGCTACGACCTGTTCGACAATGCGCGTCTGACCGTCGGCATCAACAACATCCTCGACAAGAACCCGCCGCTCACCACGACGGCTGCGATCGAGGATGGCGGCAACGGCAACACCTACCCGCAGTTCTACGACGCGACGGGCCGTTATGGTTTTGCCAGCGTATCGTTTAAGTTCTGATCGACTGCGTGGCCGCATCCCCGAGGTGCGGCCACGCCCGTTCGGAGGAATATAGTGAAAATCTCCCACGTC
This sequence comes from Rhizorhabdus phycosphaerae, assembly GCF_011044255.1. Classification (NCBI taxonomy): domain Bacteria; kingdom Pseudomonadati; phylum Pseudomonadota; class Alphaproteobacteria; order Sphingomonadales; family Rhizorhabdaceae; genus Rhizorhabdus; species Rhizorhabdus phycosphaerae. Next base: position 1,088,516 of record NZ_CP049107.1, on the reverse strand, counting down.
TCCTGCTTCGCGACCCTCGCGTTGCTCTTCGCCCAGCCTGCGACAGCGACTTCCTCGATGCCGTGGAAGTCCACTGCAGCGGACCAGCAGAGCGCACGCGCGCTGCTGGAGGAGATCGTGGCCATTCCAACGGCGAAGGGACGCGCCGGCGTCCCGAAGCTGGTCGACGTACTGGCGGCTCGCCTCACCGAGGCGGGCTTCTCAGCCGCCGATATCGTGCGCGTTCCCATCACGATCGACGGCGAGGAGACGATGGGCCTCATTGTCCGTTATGCCGGACGCAATCCGAAGCGCAGGCCGGTCGCCATGCTCGCCCATATGGACGTGGTCGATGCGCTGCCGTCCTACTGGTCGACCGACCCTTATAAGCCGGTCGAAAAGGATGGCTGGCTTTACGGTCGCGGAACGCATGACAACAAGTTCGGCGTGACCGTGCTGGTATCGACATTCGCGCGCCTGAAGAAGGCGGGCTATGTTCCCGATCGCGATCTCCTGCTCGCCTTTTCCGGCGACGAGGAGACGGGGATGTTCTCCACGCGCAAGGTGATCGCCAATCCGCTCGTCGCCAAGGCCGAGTTCGCGCTGAACGCCGACGCGGGCGGCGGGACGATAACGGCCGACGGCAAGCCGATAGACTTCGGCATGCAGGCTGCGGAAAAGACCAATGCGACGTTCGAGCTGACCGCCACCAACAAGGGTGGCCATAGCTCGATGCCGCGCGACGATAATGCGATCTACGATCTCGCGGCCGCGCTGGTGAAGCTGCGCGATCTCAAATTTCCGGTGATATTCAACCCGATCACGCGGCTGATGACCGAAAAAGCGGCGGCCGGTGCGAGCGGTGAGCTGGCGACGGCGTTGCGGACGCTGCTCGACAACCCTGCCGATGCCGACGCGATCAAGGTCGCGCGTGCGCATCCCGAGGTGGGCACCGTCCTGTGGACCACCTGCGTTTCGACAATGTTGAAGGCAGGCAACGCGCCCAATGCGCTTGCTCAGGCGGCGACGGCGACTGTGAATTGCCGCATCCTGCCGGGCACCCCTGTCGCCGATGTCCAGAAGACCATCACGGAGACGGTCGCCAATCCAGCCATTACCGTGAAGCTGGTGGGGGAAGCGGTCGAGAGCCCTGCTTCGCCGCTGCGCGCCGACGTCACCGCGATGCTGCAAAATGCGCTCAACGTAAGCTGGCCGGGTGCCAAGCTTGCCCCGAACATGTCGTCGGGCGGCACCGAGGGGCGCGAATATCGCCGCGCCGGCATACCGACCTACGGCGCCGGCAGCCTGGCGATGCAGCCGGGCGAGATGCGCGCCCATGGGACCGACGAACGCATTCCGCTCGCGTCCTTCTACAAGGAGCTCGACTATTGGGATGCGCTGATCCGCCAGCTGGGTGCTCCCGCCAAGCGCTGAACCGGATCCGCCATAAACTTCGTTCGTCCGGGACCTGAGACATGATCGCCTTTCGACGCCTGCTGCTCACGCTTGCCCTGACCACGGCGCTGCCCGCTGCAATAGCCGCCCAGGCAGCGCCGCCGGCGGTTGCGGCCACCGGAGAGGCGCTGGCTTCGATCGACGCGCTCTACGCCGATGTCAGCATCATCGGGACCTCACCCGAAGGCTTTGCCTGGTCGCCCGATGCCAGCCGTCTTCTGTTCCTGTGGAACGAGGGTGGAACCGGGCGTCGCGACGTCTGGGCCTATGATCCGGCGCGCCGCAGCAAGAGCCGGCTGACGCGTTTCGGCGACGAGGGGCAGACCGTGTCGGAGGCCGCATGGCTCTCGGACGGACGTATCGCCCTCGTCGAAGGCGGGCGCCTGCTCTTCCGGGCGCCGGACGGCACGATGTCTGCGGTGGAGGCAGTCTCCGGCGTGTCCCGCCTCGCAGTATCGCCCGATGGACGACACCTCGCCTTCGTCTCGCAGCGGGGGCTGTGGGTCCTGCCTGTCATGGGCGGTCAGCCAATACGTCTCGTCGAAGGACAGGCGAAGCTGGGGATCGACAGCTATAGCTGGAGCCGGGACGGCAAGACGCTGGCCTTTACCCTCGCGGACGAGCGCACCATGCGCGAAATCGCGATCAGCTACGATGCCGGGGGCAAGGCGCATCGCGACCTGTTCGCCCGTGCCTTTCCGGGTGATCCGACGAACATCACCTACAAGATCGGCACTGTCGCCATCGGAGGTGGAGCACCGCGCCTGCTGGAGCGCACCGACGAGGGCGATCCGATCTGGAACTACCAGCTGTCGCCCGACGGCCGACGGCTGCTGGTCAATGCCAGCGATCAGTCGATCAAGCATCATTTCATCGACGTGTATGATCTTGCGGACGGGCGTCGCAGCCGCTTCTACAGCTATGACGATCCGGCGCAGATCAGGCCCGATTGGCAGGCTGTCTGGGACGGTGACGGGAAGGGGATGTTCCTCCTGACCAACCGCGACGGATTCAACCAGATCTACCACCTGCCGCGTGCGGGCGTCGCCCCCAGGCAGATCACCCGCGCGCCGGGCGAGATCGACATGTTCCTTCTCGATGCGAAGCATGGCCGGCTCTATTACCGGGCCAATGCGCCGACCTATGCCGAGCGGCGCTGGTTCAGGACCGGAACCGGCGGCGGCCCGACGGAAGAGGTGACGCCCGGCGAAGGCACCCATGATGTGGTCTTCGCACCCGACTTCTCGCGGGTGGCAGACCGCGCCAGCAACGATCATACGCCGCCCGAACTCCATGTGCGCGCGCTCAATGGCCGCGTACAGGCCGAACAGGTCACGCGCTCGCCCCTGCCGGCTTTCTATCGGCAGCGCTGGGCCGATGTCCGCTATGTCGATTATCGCTCGCATGTCGATGGCGCGCTGCTGACGGCGCGCGTGATGCTGCCGCCCGACTTCGATCCGGCCAAACGCTATCCGATGATCGTCGGCTCGGTCTATTCCGACGCGGTACGCAACCAGTGGGGTGGGCGCACCGCGCACCCGACATGGGGTCTTGACCAGTTCCTCGTCGCGCGCGGCTACATCGTGATCAACCCGGGCATCAGGGGCAGCTTCGGACGCGGGCGCGACTGGAACAAGCCGATGCTCCACAGCTATGGCACGCTCGATATCGACGATATTCAGGACGGCGCCAGCAAGCTTGTCGACATGGGCTATGCCGATCCGAAGCGCATCGGCATCTGGGGATCCAGCTATGGCGGGTTGATGACGCTGATGTCGCTGTTCAAGAAGCCGGGCTTCTATGCGGCTGGCATCGCCGGCGCCCCGGCCAGCAATGTCGCTCATGCCTATCCCGAACAGCAATGGATCATGGGCCCGCCCAACGGCCCGGATTATCCGGCGCGTTACGAGAGACAGTCCGCGCTTTATCAGAGCCAGGGCCTCGCCGACCCGTTGATGATCATCCACGGCGCGCGCGACGAGGTCGTGCTCTACGCCGACACGATGGCGTTGACCGAGCGCATGATCGGGCAGGGCAAGCTGTTCGAGCTCGTCACCCTGCCGGGCGCGGGCCATCCCTGGGATATGGAAGGCCTGCCGCAGACGCGCTTTGCCTTCCGCAAGATGGTGGAATTCTTCGATCGCCATCTGCGTCCCGCCGATCCGGCCGCGGCCCGCTGAGCGCCCGGCTTGACAGCGGCAATATGGCTCAATATCGCGTGAATATGCACATATATTGTAGCCTTCGCTGTTTCGATCCTGTCGTGCCCGCGGCGTTGGTGCGCCCTGCATGACCGACCGATCGCCCGCGCGGGAGATGTCCGTTTGGGAGGCGTTGACGTCAGCGCCCGCACGGCGCCCGACGGCGCGCGGGCAGCTCGAAGCCGACGTTGCCATTATCGGCGGCGGCGTGGCGGGCCTTTCGACAGCTCTTCACCTTTCCGAGCGTGGCATGGGTGTCGCACTGGTGGAGGCGCAGAGTTTCGGCGCCGGCGCGACGGGCGCGAGTGCGGGCGTAGTCGCGCCGCAGCTGACGAAGACGACGCCAGACGCCGTCCGCAAGAAATTGGGCGAGGACCGGTCGTCGCGATTGTTGCGGTTGATTGCTGAAAGCGGCACGCACCTGTTCGATCTGGTCGCCCGCCACCACATCGACTGCGCGGCCGTGCCAGCTGGTTTCATCGCACCGCGCATGGGCGCGAACAGCCTGACGGTCCTTCAGGATGTCGTGCGCCAATGGGCGCCGATCCGGACGGATCTGCGCATCGCCGACATGGAGGAGGTGACGGCGCTGACGGGTTGTCGCGGCTATCGCGCCGCGCTGGTCGATTCGACCGGCGGCGGCATCGACCCGCTCGCGCTGGCACGCGGGCTGGCCGATCGCGCGGAGGCCCTCGGCGCCCGTCTGTACGAAGGGACTCCCGCCCTGCAACTGGGACGGGCGCCGGGCGGCTGGAAGATCGTCTTGCCCGATGGCGAGATCGTGGCGCGACGCGTGATCGTCGCCGCCAATGCCAGCAATGGCGGCATCCATCGGGCCCTGCGCGGCACGATGCTGCCGCTGCCGGTGGTCGAAGTGGCAACCGAGCCTTTGCCTGCCGCGATGCGGGCGCGCATCCTGCCGGGCAACCAGGCGCTTACCGATCTCGAACTCGATGTCTTCTCGATCCGCTACACGATCGACGGCCGGCTCGTCACCGCCTTCCCGTCGAGCAATGGCGGGCTGCCGGAGGAGCTGGAAGAGAAGATCAACCGGCGCCTCGAAGAGACGCTGGTCGTGCATCAGCCGCTGCGAATCGACTATGCCTGGCTTGGTCAGGCGGCGGTGAATGCCGACCTCATTCCGCGCATCGTTCGTCTCGACGAAGGGCTGCTCGCCGTGCAGGCGTGCAATGGCCGGGGGCTTGGCATCAACACGATATTGGGGCGCGAACTGGCGGCCTATCTGCTCGGCGACCGCAAGCTGGCACAGCTTCCCATTGCGGACGCCCGGCCGATCTCCGGATTTCTGCTCGCTCGGCACATTCCGCGCATGTTGCTGGCGACAGCGCTGTTCGCGAAGCAGCTTAGGCGTCGTCTGGGGATGGCGTAGGCGGCAGCGTGGAGTAGGAAGGACGACCGTCGAAGGCTGAGCCGACGAGGTCAGGACCAGGGAGATATTCGATGCTGCGCACAAGACTCCTCCTCGGCTGCTGCGCGATGCTGTCGGCGACGATCCACGCACCTGCCTCGACTGCGGCGACTCCTTCGATGCCGGCCGCCCAGAGCGAGGTGCCCGCCGCTCTGATTGCGCTCGCCGAGGGGTGGCGGCGCTTCGCGCAGCCGGAGTTTGCCTCGGGCGCACCCGACTATGGCCCTGAGGCCCTTGCGCGCAAGCGGGCCGGACTGGTCGAATGGAAGATCCGCCTCCAACGGCTCGACCGGACCGGCTGGACACAGCGGGCGCAGGCCGATGCGCAGCTGCTCGAAGCCGAGATGAACGGCCTCGATTTCGACCTGCGCGTGCGACGGCCCTGGGCACGCGATCCCAGCTATTTCGCAACGGTATTTGGTGAGGAAAGCGACGTTCCCGCGCATGAGGGGCCGTCAGCCGATGTGATCGACCTGTTCCGGTACGAGTGGCCGCTGTCGAAGGCAGACGATGCGCGACTGACGGTGCAGATGCGCTCGGTGCCGCTGTTGCTGCAACGTGCGCGGATATGGTTGGCGGACGGCAATGCGGCGGACCTTTGGCGCTATGGCGACCGGGCGCTCGGTGAACAGGCCGCTGTCCTGTCGGCGCTGCTCGACGGCAGTCTTTCCATGCGGACACTGGAGGGACAGAAGGCCGCATCGCTGAAAGGAAGCTCGCCGGCGTTGCGCCGTGCGGTGACCGAGGCCCGTGATGCGACGCTGGCCTTTGCGGCATGGGTCAAGGCGCAGGCACCGTCCAAGACCGGACCGTCGGGCGTCGGCAAGGCCGATTACGACTGGTACATGAAGCATGTTCAACTCCTCCCCTATGACTGGGAGGCGCAGCGGCAGATGCTCCAGCGCGAGCTCGACCGGGCCTGGGCGGGGCTGCGTCTGGAGGAGGCGCGCAACCGCAACCTTCCACCGCTCGCCGCGATCGATGATCCCGCCGCCTACCGCCAGTTCGCCGAACGGAAGATGGCCCGCTTCACCGATTTCCTGGTTGCCAACCGGCTGATGGCCGACAAGCCCTATTACCGGGCGGCGCTGGCGGCGCAGACGCTGAACTATGTTCCGCCCGAGCGGCGCAACTTCTTCTACCACGTGACCGCGCTCGACCCATGGCCGCTCTATTCGCACGACATCCACTGGATGGAACTCGCGCGGATCAAGCATGAGCCGAATGAAGATCCGATCCGCCGGACCGCGCCCCTGTTCAATATCTTCCAGTCGCGCTCCGAAGGCTTCGCGACCGCGCTCGAAGAGATCGCGATGCATGCGGGTCTCTATGACGAGGAGCCGCGTGGCCGGGAGCTGGTGTGGATCATGCTGGCCAATCGGGCTGCGCGGGGCCTCGCTTCGCTGCATGTGCAGGCGAATGAATGGACCCTCGCCGAGGCGGGGCGCTTCCATGCGCGCTGGACGCCGCGCGGCTATTCGGATCCCGACAACCCGCTTGTCGGGTTCGAGCAGCTGCTCTATCTGCGTCAGCCGGGCTACGGCACCAGCTACATCACCGGTAAGCTCGAGCTCGATGCGCTGATCGCGGACGCTGCGGCAGCAGACGAGAAGCGCCCGGCGGCTGACATAGTGGCCGATGTCTTCGGGACGCTGAACCGTGAAGGGGCGGTACCCTTCGCGCTTTATCCCCGCCGGACCCGCTGAGGCGGCGCGGCGGGTCGACCTGGCCCTTTGGCCCTTGTCGATCCTGCCGCGCCGCGCTCCGGGGGACGGTGAGATGTTGGCGGGACGTCGGCCTCAGAAGCTCGACCAGTCGTCCTCTTCCGCCTTCAACGCGAGATTGCCCGTGACTCGAGGCGCGGCTGCGATCTTCCTCGGGGCAGGGGCGGGGGTTGGGGCCCGCGCTGGCACGACCATGGCATTGCCGCCGAACTGAAAGCGCGCGACCTGCTCGGAGAGCGTCTGTGCCTCGTTGGCCAGGTTGACCGCCGACGCGGCGCTTTCCTCGACCATCGCGGCATTTTGCTGAGTCATCCGGTCCATTTCGCCCACGGCGTCGTTGACCTGGGTGAGGCTGGTGGACTGGCTTTCCGCCGAAGTGGCGATGTCGGTGATGACTTCGCTGACCTCGCCGACGCGATCGACGATGCGGGTCAGCATCCGGCCGGTTTCTCCGACCAGCTTCACGCCGATCTCGACCTGCTCGGTGCTGTTGGTGATCAGGTTCTTGATCTCCTGTGCCGCTTCCGCGCTGCGCTGCGCGAGCGCCCGCACTTCGTGGGCGACGACAGCGAAGCCCTTGCCCGCATCCCCTGCGCGCGCGGCCTCCACCCCTGCATTCAGGGCGAGAAGATTGGTCTGGAAGGCGATGCCGTCGATCACCGAGATGATCTTAGAGATTTCGCCCGACGAGCGCTCGATCGCGTCCATCGCGCTGACCGCCTGCTTGACCACGGCGCCCCCCTCGGTCGCCTCCTTGTGGGTCTTGGCGATCGAACTGTTTGCGGCGGCCGCGTTCTTTGCGGTTTGCTGCACCATCGCGGTCGCCTGACGCATCGCTTCTGCGGTTTCGGCGAGCGAAGCCGCCTGCTTCTCGGTGCGGGCCGCGAGGTCGTCCGATCCCACACGGATCTCGCTGCTGCCCGAGGAAATCATGTTCACGCTGGTGCTGACCGCCTGCAGCGTGTCGCGTAGCGCCTCGATCGCGGCGTTGAAGTCGCGCTCGACCTGGGCATATTCGGCCGGAAGTCCGGACATGCGGGCGGTCATATCGCCCTCCGCAAGCTGCGTCAGTGCAGACCCCATCTGCCCCAGGACCACCGCGCGCACCTTTTCTTCGGCGTTCACGAAGTAGGTCGACAGGGCGATGTCGATGTCGAGCAGAGCGACCTTGATAAGCGCGGATACATCCTGTGCCAGTCGGCGCTGCGACGGCAGCCAGCCGAGCCGGCCGGACGTCACCATGTCCGTCACCAGTTCTTCCAGGATGACCGCATAGCCGCCGACATACCATTTCGGCTCGAGACCGATGCGCGCATGCACGCGTCCGACGCCGACGGCGCGCTGATAATAATCCTCGGTGAGGCCGTCACCGAAGACCTTCATCCAGTGGCTGTTCTGTGCCGCCTTCGCATGTTCGAGCATCCCGTCGCTCGAAAAGAAATGAGTCAGTTCCGGAAAGTTCTTCACCTTACTGTAGAACTTCTCGAGAGCTCCGCCAACGTAGCGCGAGAGTGCGCTCCTGACGCTGTGAAAGGCCGATGTGTCGGCTTGTTCGAGACCGTAAAATTTAAGGCGTGCCTGCAACTCCGGATTCATCGCACCGTGCTCCCGTTGTGTAGAAACGCATCCCCGGGAGCCGTGTTGTCGAACCCAGGTAAATATATCGTGTAATTCCCCCTGGTCGATGAAGGTCGGTCAGCAAAATCTATAAGTATATATACTGATTAACGCGGCATTTACGGTCAAATTTCAGACTGTGTCCGCCCTGTTTCCCGCATAGCCAGATCACCTTGATCTATGTGTCTTTTTCTTTCTGAAAAGAGCCATCCTTAACGGGGTGTTTACTCGGAAAGACTAAGGGCGAGATCTCCAAAGAAAGAGGTCGCTGTGGGTATCGTCGTCACGCTCCAGGAAAAGGTCAATCTGCAGTCGATTGCCGCTGTGCAGATGCAGATCGTCGAGGCCATCGAGGCCGATGCAGATGTCGCCCTCGACATATCCGGTGTCGCGGATGCCGATCTGTCCTTCGTGCAACTGCTCGAAGCGGCCCGCCAATATGCGACCCATGACAACAAGCTGTTGAGGCTGACGCAGCCGGCGTCGGCAGACTGCGCCGCCTTGCTCGCCCGCGCCGGCTTTCTTCCGGGCTCTCCGGAGACGATCGATTTCTGGTTCCAGGGGAACGCCCCCGAATGAGCGCGGCACCGTGCTCCTCGACACCGGCCATGCGTGCTGCGCGTAGGATCATCGGGCAGCCGTCACCGCTTCGCGCGCGCGCGGTCGTACTGACCGCCCGACGGGGCCGTCCTTCGCTTCTGCGGACAGGGTCCAGCATGGCGTCGGCCTGCCTGTGTTTCGGAGTCGCGCTGCTGCCTGCCCCTGCGCGGGCCGCCAATCTCAAGCCGATCGTCGACCTGCGTTTCCGCTATGAGGGCGTGGACCAGAAGGGCTTCGACAAGCCGGCCGATGCGACAACATTGCGCGGCCGCCTGGGCGTGGAAGCCACGCAGGGGCCCCTCAGCCTGCTCGTCGAGGGCGAGGCGACCCTCGCGCTGGACGAAAGCTATTTCAGCGGGCTCAACCGCAAGACCGACCGTCCCCTGGTTCCGGACCCCGAGAATGTCGAGCTGAACCGGGCCCAGATTCAATACCGGAGCGAGGTCTTCACCTTCACGGGCGGGCGTCAGCGCGTCATTCTCGACGACCAGCGCTTCATCGGGACCGCCGCATGGCGCCAGAACGAGCAGACTTATGACGCCGCGCGGGTCGAGTGGCATCCGACGCCGAAGCTGAAGGTGGATCTCACCTATGCGTGGGCGCTGCGTACCGTCTGGGGCGTCGACGGTGGAGCGCGGGGCTTCGTCACCCGCCCGCAGGCGATCGACGGCAACAACATCTTCGCTCAAGTTTCGGCGGCCACGCGCCTGGGCGCGCTGTCGGGCTTCTTCTATCGCATCGAGGAGAATGAACCCTCACAGATTCTGCGGCGCAACAGCTCCGACAGCTATGGCGCCAGCCTGGTCGGCAGCCGCCCGCTCGGCGCCGGGTGGAAGGGGGGCTACAGCCTTCGCTTCGCGCATCAGCAGGATAACGGGGTCAACCCGCTCGACTATGCCGCAGACTATTTTCTTGTCGAGGGCGGTCTCGAAAAGGGCGCCTGGAAGCTGGGTCTGGGCTTGGAGCAACTGGGTGGCGACCGCTCGGTCGTGACCAAGGCGGGCGGAACCCCGTTCGCGGCGGGCTTCGCCTTCCAGACGCCTTTCGGGCTGCTGCACAAATTTCAGGGTTGGGCCGACAAATTCGTCGCGACGCCGCCACTTGGCGTTGCCGATCATTATGCATCGGTCGGCTATGGCTGGCAGCATGTCGGCCCGTTCGACACGGTCGCCGCGATCGCGATCGCGCACCACTTCAGGAGCGCCGAGGGCGATGTCCGTTACGGCGACGAGGTCGACCTCCGTCTGACCGCGACGATGGGGCGCTACGCCTTCCTGGTCAAATATGCCGATTATCGCCGGCATCGTCAGCCGAGCTTTCCGGGCGATGCGACGGTCAAGAAGCTGTGGGTGTCGGGAGAATGGATATTCTGACCGAGGCCAGCATGCTCCACGAGAGCTTCTCGGAAGAAGTGCGCAAATACAGTCGGATAGTGGTTTATCCGATCTTAACCAGACGGGGATAAGATGTCGATCAAGGCATTTGGGAATGAAAGCTCGATAGCATCGAGGGAGATCGTTGGATGACTGCTTCCATTTTGACGGTGGATGACTCTTCGAGCCTGCGCATGGCGACGCGTATCGCCCTGTCGGGTGCCGGCTACACGGTGACCGAGGCGGCCGACGGTCGAGAGGGCCTGACCAAGGCGCAGGACCGCAAGTTCGACATGATCATCACCGATCTCAACATGCCCAATATGGACGGCCTCAGCATGATCCGGGAGATCCGGAAGCTGCCGATCCAGGCGGGCACGCCGATCATCTTCCTGACCACCGAATCCGACGATGCGGTGAAGCAGCAGGCGAAGGCGGCGGGCGCGACCGGCTGGCTGGTCAAGCCCTTCGTCCCCGACCAGTTGCTCAAGATCGCCAAGAAGGTCCTCGGTCGATGAGCGACCAGGATCCCGTCGCCGCATTCCGGATAGAAGCGGCCGAACTTCTCGATCAGGTGGAGCAGGCCCTGCTCGACCTGACCCACAGGCTCGACGACAAGTCGCTGATCGACGCCACGTTTCGCGGCCTGCACACGCTGAAGGGATCGGGCGCGATGTTCGGTTTCGACCGGCTGGCGACCTTCACCCATCATTGCGAAAGCGCCTTCGACCGCGTGCGCAAGGGCTTCGTGCCTGCGACCGCCGAACTGGTCGCGGTCATTCTCTCCGCCATGGATCACATGCGCGCGCTGGTCGATAACGAGGCTGCAGCCGAAGAAGCGGTCGGGTCGGCCATTCTCGCCCGTCTGCAGGATGCGATCGGTGACGCGGGCAGCGCGTCGGCGGCGCCGGTGTCGGTCGATACGGACGCTGCGCCGGGTGACGTGCGCGCCGCGGGCTGGAAGCTCTTCTTCCGGCTGCCGCCCGATGCGATGGCAAACGGCACCAATCCGCTGATGCTGCTCGACGAGCTGCGCGACCTGGGCGAGTGCACCATCACCGCGCGGACCGACGCGATCCCGCCCTTGCCGGATATGGTGCCGACCGAATGCCATATCGGCTGGGACGTCGAACTGCGCGGCGACATCGAACGCAGCGCGATCGAGGATGTCTTCCTGTTCGTCATGGACGACATGGAAATGCAGCTGGAACCGCTTGGCGATACAGTCGGCGAGCATGTCGACAGCGCTGGCCCGGCACAGGTCGCGGTCGTGCAGGCGGCCGATACCACCGGCCCGACCGGCGAGGCTGCCGCGCGGCCGGGTGCCAAGGCCGGCGAGAGCGTTCGCGTTCCCGCCGAGCGCCTCGACATATTGATGGACCGCGTCGGCGAGCTGGTGATCGTGCAGAGCCGCCTGTCGCAGCTTGCCAATGGCGGCGCTTCCGGGCCGGCCGGCGAACTGGCGCTGCGGTCGATATCCGAGGAGATCGAACGGCTCGCGAGCGAATTGCGCGACACGATGATGGTCCTGCGCATGGTGCCGATCGCGGCGCTGTTCGGTCGCTTTCGTCGTCTCGTCCATGATCTGTCGCGGGAAACCGGCAAGACGATCGATCTGGTCACCAGCGGCGAGAGCACCGAGGTCGACAAGACCGTCACCGAGCGGTTGGCCGACCCGATCGTCCACCTGATCCGCAACGCCTGCGACCATGGGCTCGAAACGCCCGACGAGCGTGTCGCCGCCGGAAAGCCGCCGGCGGGACAGGTCCGCCTGGCCGCACAGCAAGCCGGTGGCGAAGTGCTGATCACGATCGAGGATGACGGGCGCGGCATCAACCGCGAGCGCGTGCGTGCCAAGGCCGAAGCAAACGGGTTGATCCAGCCCGGCCAGATCCTGACCGATCAGGATCTGCTCCAGATGATCTTCCACCCCGGCTTTTCGACGGCGGCGCAGGTCACCAACCTGTCGGGACGCGGTGTCGGCATGGACGTGGTCAAGCGGACCATCGAGATGCTGCGCGGGACGATTGACATGGTCAGCGAGGAGGGGCGCGGCTCGCGCATCACCCTGCGTATCCCGCTGACGCTCGCGATCATCGAAGGCCTGCTCGTACGGGTCGGCGACAGCCGCTACGTCATTCCGCTGGCGGCGGTCGAAGAGTGCCTCGAACTGTCGCTGGAAGAGGATCTGCGCTCGCGCGGTCGCAGCATGATCCAGGTGCGCGACACGCTCGTGCCCTTCATCCGCCTGCGTGAGCTGTTCGACACGGGCACGCGCCCGGACCCCTATCAGAAGATCGTGGTCATCACGACCGGGGGCGAGCGCGTCGGGCTGGTGGTCGATCAGATCATCGGCAGCCACCAGACCGTGATCAAGTCGATGTCCGTCCTGCATCAGGATGTGGCGAGCTTCTCCGGGGCGACCATCCTCGGCGACGGCGGGGTCGCGCTGATCCTCGACGTCGTCCAGCTGGTCGCGCTTGGACAGAACCGGGAGGAGCGGCTTCGCGCCGCTGGATGAACATGCTTGAACCCGAAAAGACAGCCTGGGACGACGCCGGCAACCTCGAGGTGCTCACCTTCGACATCGGCGAGGAGAAATTCGCGCTCGAAGCCGTGATGATCCGCGAGATCCTGGATCTCCTGCCCGAAACGAAGGTGCCTGGCGCCGCCGATCTGGTGGGCAGCATCGTCAACTTCCGCGGCAAGATCATCCCGATCGCCGACCTGCGGCTGGCCTTCGGCATGCCGCAGGAGGAGCCGGGTGCCGACAGCCGCATTGTCGTGATCGAAACCGAGATCGAGGGCGAGAGCATTCAGCTCGGCATCCGCACCGATCGGGTGCACGAAGTCGCCACGCTCAGCCGCGCGTCGAGCGCCGAGCCACCGATGGTGGGCATGCGCTGGCGTCGGGAGTTCGTTCGGGAACTGGTGCGAGAGTCCGAGGGCGTGGTGGTTCTTCCGGACCTCGATGCGATCTTTGGATCGATGTCGGGACGCGGTCAGGCAGCTGCCTTGTGACGATCACTTCGCCGGACGGGAAGGGTAGCGGAAGCCGCCCTCCTGATCGGCGCGCCGCCGGGCGGCGGCACATCAGAGATGAAGGCCCGGACGGGGGGGCATACCCGTTCGCTTTCGAAACAATATCGCCAATCGGCGGACGGAGCTAATTAATGCGCGCGACAATCAAGATGAAGCTCGGTGTGACCTTTGCGGTCCTACTGCTGATGCTGGCAGCCGTGGTCGGCGTCGCCATCACCAGGATGAGCGTCCTCAACACTGCGATCACCGACATCATATCGGGGCCGGCGGCCCGCCTGTCGCTCGCCCGCGAACTGGCGACGGAAACGAACCGCCTGCTGCGTCGTGAGAAGAATGTCGTCCTGGCGCGGGATCTGGAAGAGACCAAAAAATTTGACCAGACCTCGGGAGAAACGGTCGAGAAAATCGGTCCGATGATCGATCGCGGCATCGAGATGGCCAGCGAGGAAGGCAAGCCGCTTTGGCTGAAGGTCAAAGACCAGTGGAAAGGCGTTGCCGATCTCAATGCGAAGGTTCGCAGCTTGAGCCTCGAAGGCAAGAAGGCAGAGGCGGGGCTCGTGACTATGGTCGAATCGCGCAAGGCCGCGAATGACATGGAAGACACGATCAACAGCATCATCGATCTTCAGACCGAGCAAATGCGCAAGGCGGACGAGGACACCAACGCCCTCTATGCCAACGCGCGTGCCACTCTGTTGGGGACCGCTCTTGTCGGCTTCCTGATCGCGCTCGGCAGCGGGATCTGGATTTCGCTGACCGTATCGCGGGGCCTGGGTCGCGTCAGCGAGGTGATCGGCGCCGTCGCCGTTGGCGATCTCAACAATAGCGTCACCATCACGAGCAACGACGAGATCAGGGACCTGGTCGACGTCGTCGAGGGGATGACCGCGAATCTGCGCAAGACCGCCGACATCGCAGACAAGATTGCTGCTGGCGACCTGACCGTCGAGCACAAGGCTCTGTCCGAGCAGGACCGGCTGGGTCACGCGCTGATCGAGATGATCGACCGGCTGCGCAGCGTCGTGTCCGATGCCACCGCAGCTTCCGAAAATGTGTCGGCAGGCAGCCAGGAACTGGCGGCCAGCTCGGAACAGGTGTCGCAGGGTGCCACCGAGCAGGCGGCCTCGGCCGAGGAAGCCTCGGCGGCGATGGAAGAGATGGCGGCGAACATCAAGCAGAACGCCGACAACGCTGCGCAGACCGAGAAGATCGCGCGCCAGTCGTCGAAGGATGCCGAGGCTTCGGGTGTGGCGGTCGAGAAGGCTGTCGGCGCGATGCGCACGATTGCCGAGAAGATCGGCATCGTTCAGGAGATCGCCCGTCAGACCGACCTGCTCGCGCTGAACGCGGCGGTCGAGGCTGCCCGTGCCGGCGAACATGGCAAGGGCTTCGCGGTGGTCGCTTCGGAAGTGCGCAAGCTCGCCGAGCGCAGCCAGGCGGCAGCCTCCGAGATCGTCGCCGTGTCGTCCGACACGGTCAAGGCTGCAGCCGATGCGGGCGAGATGCTCACCCGGCTGGTGCCCGACATCCGTCGGACCGCCGAGCTTGTCTCCGAAATCAGCGCCGCGTGCCGCGAGCAGGACATCGGCGCCTCGCAGATCAACGAGGCGATCCAGCAGCTCGACAAGGTGACCCAGCAGAATGCCGGCGCGTCCGAGCAGATCTCGTCGACCTCTGAAGAACTCGCGGCGCAGGCCGAGGAGCTCCAGGCCAGCATCGCCTATTTCCGCGTCGATGCGCGCGGTGGTTCGCGCGCTGCCCGGCCGATCAGCGCCAGCCGACCCGCGCCAGCAAAGGTATCAGCAAAGGTATCGGCAAAGTCTGCGGGCCGTACGTCGCGCAAGGCAAAGCCCAATTCGGTCGCCGATCAGCAGGCGCGCGTGAAGGGGTTTGCGCTCGATCTGACTTCTGGCGGCGCGGACGATGAAGATATCGAGTTCGGCCAGGTTGCCTGATCGGGAGGGTGCCTGTCGACGGATGCCCTCCGTTTACAGGCACCACTGACGGCAAGTCGAACTCGCTGGGAGTGGATGGAGAAAAGCAATGCGTGCAACCATTAAGATGAAGCTGGCGGGATCCTTCGCCGCCATCCTTTTGCTGATGGGCGTACTGGGCGCCATCGGCATTCTCAAAATGTCGAGCATCAACGAGCAGTCCACGATCATCACCGAGAACTGGCTGCCCAGCATGGATGCCATTCACCGCATGAACACGGCGACGTCCGATCTGCGGGTTGCACAATATAATCATGTGGTTTCGACCGATCCAGCCGTGATGGCCCGGCTCGAGACCGAGATGGCCACGCTCCAGAGCGACATCAAGAAGAACCGGGCGCGCTATGAGCCCCTGATCACGGGGCCGGAAGAGCGCGCGATGTACACCGCCTTCTCCGAAAAATATGATCGCTATCTGGAGGTATCGAACGGGTTCCTGGCCCTCTCGCGGGCTCTGCAGACCGAAGCTGCCGCGGCGAAGCTCGACGCCAGCAAGGCGCTCTACGACGAAATGTCGGCCGATCTGCTGAAACTGGTCAACTACAATGTCGATGGTGCAGGCATTGCCAGCAAGGACGCGGACGCAGCTTTTGCAGATGCCAAGAGCATCTTCCTGACCGTCATTGCCATATCGCTGGTCGTTGGCATCGCGGCCGCGCTGTGGATCGGGCGCACCGTTTCCAAGGGGCTCAGCAGCATCGATACGGCGCTCAAGGCAGTTGCCGTAGGCGACCTCACCAGCAGCGTTTCCGTGACGACCAACGATGAGATCAAGGACCTGGTCGAAACCCTCGAAGGCATGACCGCGAATCTGCGCAAGACCGCCGACATCGCGGACAAGATTGCGGCTGGCGACCTGACCGTCGAGCACAAGGCTTTGTCCGACAGCGATCAGCTGGGCAACGCCCTGGTCGAGATGATCGACCGTCTGCGGGCGGTTGTGTCGGATGCGACGGCGGCGTCGGAAAATGTGTCGGCGGGCAGCCAGGAATTGGCGGCGAATTCGGAGCAGGTGTCGCAGGGTGCCACCGAGCAAGCGGCCTCGGCCGAGGAAGCCTCGGCGGCGATGGAAGAGATGGCGGCGAACATCAAGCAGAACGCCGACAACGCTGCGCAGACCGAGAAGATCGCGCGCCAGTCCTCGAAGGATGCCGAGGCTTCGGGTGTGGCGGTCGAAAAGGCGGTCGGCGCGATGCGCACGATCGCCGAGAAGATCGGCATCGTTCAGGAGATCGCCCGCCAGACCGACCTGCTCGCGCTGAACGCGGCGGTCGAGGCTGCCCGTGCCGGCGAACATGGCAAGGGCTTCGCGGTGGTCGCTTCGGAAGTGCGCAAGCTCGCCGAGCGCAGCCAGGCGGCAGCCTCCGAGATCGTCGCCGTGTCGTCCGACACGGTCAAGGCTGCAGCCGATGCGGGCGAGATGCTCACCCGGCTGGTGCCCGACATCCGTCGGACCGCCGAGCTTGTCTCCGAAATCAGCGCCGCGTGCCGCGAGCAGGACATCGGCGCCTCGCAGATCAACGAGGCGATCCAGCAGCTCGACAAGGTGACCCAGCAGAATGCCGGCGCGTCCGAGCAGATCTCGTCGACCTCTGAAGAACTCGCGGCGCAGGCCGAGGAGCTCCAGGCCAGCATCGCCTATTTCCGCGTCGATGCGCGCGGTGGTTCGCGTTCGTCCCGACCTGCAGTGGCGAAGGTCACCCCGAAGGCTGCTGCCAAGTCTGTGCGCAAGGCAAAGCCTAATTCCGTCGCCGATCAGCAGGCGCGGGTGAAGGGCTTCGCCCTCGACCTGACCACCGGGGGCGCCGACGACGACGATGCAGAGTTCGGGCAGGTCGCCTGACGAGAAGTGAACGGAATTGGTTCTGTGGCGGCAACCGCGGATCCGGAAGGTCCTGCCGGAAGGGTGAGGCAGGGGGAGAGGACTAACGGAATTTCGGCTCGGCTTCGGGCCAAGGAGACAGGCAGATGCGTGCAACGATCAAGTTCAAATTGGGGGCGACTTTCGCGGTTCTGATACTGGTTCTCATGGCCATGGGTGCCGTGGCGATCACGAAGATGAGCGGGTTGAATTCGAACACGTCGGCGGTCATCGCGGGACCGGTGGCGCGCCTCACCCGCGTTCGCAGCATCGCGATCGAGATGAACCGCCTCATTCGCCGCGAAAAGAACGAGATCCTTGCCGGTACGCCGGAAGAAACCAAGAAATTCGATCTTCAGGCGATCGAGACCTCTGCAAAGATCAAGCAGATGATCGACGAAGGCATCGCCGGCGCCAGCGAAGAGGGGCGCCCTCTCTGGCTCGACATCGGCTCGCAGTGGCAGGCTCTCAAGGAAGTCGACGAGCGCATCCGCCAGCTCAGCCTCGAAGGCGATAAGCAACAGGCGGGCGTGCTTTCCATGACGGCGGGACGCAAGGCGGTCGAAAGCATGGAGCAGACGATCACTCGCGTGCTCGATCTCAACATGCGCCAGATGAAGGAGGCCGAGGAAAACGCCAATGCCACCTATGTTGCCGGCCGCAACATCATGATCGCGACGATCGCCTTCGCCCTGCTGGCGGCGCTCGCTGGCGCGATCTGGATATCGATGACGCTGTCGCGTGGTTTGAAGACAGTCGGTGCGGCGCTCGACGCCGTCGCTGCAGGCGATCTCATCAACCAGGCGAAGGTTCGCTCGAACGACGAGATCAAGGATCTGGTCGATACCGTCAACATGATGATCGAGCGTCTACGCAGCGTCGTATCCGATGCGACGGCCGCTTCCGAGAATGTGTCGGCGGGCAGCCAGGAACTGGCGGCGAGCTCGGAGCAGGTGTCGCAGGGCGCCACCGAGCAGGCGGCGTCGGCCGAGGAGGCGTCGGCCTCAATGGAAGAGATGGCTGCGAACATCAAGCAGAACGCCGACAACGCGGCGCAGACCGAGAAGATCGCACGTCAGTCGTCGAAGGATGCCGAGGCTTCCGGCGTAGCGGTGGACAAGGCCGTCGGCGCGATGCGCACGATCGCCGAGAAGATCGGCATCGTGCAGGAGATCGCCCGCCAGACCGACCTGCTCGCGCTGAACGCAGCGGTCGAGGCGGCCCGTGCCGGCGAACATGGCAAGGGCTTCGCGGTGGTTGCTTCCGAGGTGCGCAAGCTGGCCGAGCGCAGCCAGGCGGCAGCCTCCGAGATCGTCGCCGTGTCGTCCGATACGGTCAAGGCTGCAGCCGATGCGGGCGAGATGCTCACCCGGCTGGTGCCCGACATCCGTCGGACCGCCGAGCTTGTCTCCGAGATCAGCGCCGCGTGCCGCGAGCAGGACATCGGCGCCTCGCAGATCAACGAGGCGATCCAGCAGCTCGACAAGGTGACTCAGCAGAATGCCGGCGCCTCCGAGCAGATTTCGTCGACCTCCGAGCAGCTTGCGGCGCAGGCCGAGGAGCTCCAGGCCAGCATCGCCTTCTTCCGCGTCGAGCAGAGCGGGGCGGTTCGCGCGGCCAGCGCACGATCCTCGGCGCGCCCTGCCGCAGCCAGGTTCGTGGCCAAGCCGGTGCAGCGCGCCAAGCGCAATTCGGTCGCCGACCAGCAGGCGCGTGCACGGGGGTTCGCGTTGGACATGACCAATGGCGGCGCAGACGCCGAGGATATCGAATTTGGAGCTGCGGCATGAGTATGAGCGAAATACAGGTCGTAACCTTCGGTCTCGATGATGAGGTCTTCGCGGTGCCGGTGGCACTGGTCCGCGAGATCCTCGACTATCGCGAGCCCTTCCACGTGCCGAATGGCCCTGCCCATTTCGTCGGCCTGACCGACGTGCGCGGGCAGGGCGTGCCGACGGTCGATTTCCGGTTGCGAATGGGACTGGCATCCGCCGAGCCCACGCTGGCGACGCGGATCATCATCCTCGACATTCCGCTGGCGGACCGGACGCTGTCGCTGGGCGTGGTGATCGATCGCGTGCTGGGTGTCAGCGCCTTTCCGACCGACCGGATCGAAAAGGCGCCCGACATCGGCATCGGCTGGCGGTCGGACTACATCACCGGCGTGATCCGCGAGGAAGCGGGCTTCGTCGTGATCGTCGACGTGGCGCACATCTTCACGACCGACGAGAGCGTGAACGCCGCGCAGGACGTGGCCAGGGTCGCATGACGAGGGGACGTCATGCCGCATCGACGGACGGGCTCGGCCTCGCGCTGTCCGTCCGCCGCATGAATTCGATCGAACGGAGTTTCTGACGTGCCAGCCACCCCCGCCTCCGCCGTGCTCGGCGACGGCATCAGCCCTCGCAATTTCAAGAAGCTCGCAGCCTTCATCTATGGTCAGAGCGGGATCCGGATGCCCGAATCCAAGCTGACCATGGTCGAAGGACGCCTGCGCCGTCGCGTGCGGGCGCTGGGCATGGCCAGCCTCGACGCATATTGCGAGCATGTCCTGGGGGACGGGGTGTCGGACGAAGAACTCGTCCACCTGATCAACGCGGTGACGACCAACAAGACCGATTTCTTCCGCGAGCCGCGACACTTCGATTATCTGCAGGAGACCGTCCTGCCGCACTATAAACGGGAGGGGCAGCGCCGGATCCGTGTCTGGAGTGCCGCCTGTTCGACCGGGGCCGAACCCTACACCATCGCGATGGTTCTCGACGACTTCGCCCAGAAAAATGGCGGACCCGACTATCAGATCCTGGCGACGGACCTCGATACCGAGGTCCTTTCGACAGCGGTCAAGGGAATCTATCCGGCCGAGCTGCTTGCTCCGGTACCGCCGGAATTGCATCGCCGCTACATCCTGCGCCCGCGCTCGCCCGAGCGGCGCGACGTCAGGATCAGCCCGGGACTTCGCTCGAAGGTGGCGTTCGGCCGGCTCAACCTGATGGACGATCATTATCCGATCGGAGAGCCTGTCGACATCGTCTTCTGTCGCAACGTCCTCATCTATTTCGACAAGCCTACCCAGCAGAAGGTCGTCAGCAGGCTCTGCGCCAAGCTCCGGCCCGGCGGCTATCTGATGCTGGGCCATTCGGAGTCGATCGCGGGCATGAATCTGCCCGTGACGGCGGTTGCGAACACGGTGTTCCGGAGGAACTGAGCATGCTTAAAGCCAAGACCCGTGTCCTCGTGATCGACGACAGCGCCAGCGTCCGCCAGACGATGAAGACGATCCTGGAGGAGGACCCCGAACTGGAGGTGATCGCCACCGCTGCCGATCCTTTCGCAGCGGCCCGCTACCTGCAGACCGAGCTGCCGGACGTCATCACGCTGGACGTCGAAATGCCACGCATGGATGGCATCACCTTCCTGCGCAAGCTGATGCAGCAATGTCCGATTCCGGTAGTGATGTGCTCCTCGCTGACCGAGGAAGGCTCCGAGACCCTGCTCGAAGCCATGGCGGCGGGCGCGGTCGACGTGATCCTCAAGCCGCGCCTGGGCGTGGCCGATCACCTGTCCGAAGCGCGGATGATGATCCGCGAGACCGTCAAGGGTGCCGCGCGGGCTCGCGTCAAGGGACGGCGCGTCAGCACCTCCACGCCCTCCAGGATCGAGCCTCAAGCCAAGCTCACCGCCGATGCGGTTCTGCCGCCGCCCAGCGGCAAGGCGATGAGCCGCACCACCGAGATGGTGGTCTGCATCGGTGCGTCGACCGGGGGAACCGAGGCGCTGCGCGAGGTGCTTGAGGCGCTGCCCGCCAATTCGCCGGGTATCGTCGTCGTGCAGCACATGCCCGAGAATTTCACCCGCGCCTTCGCCAAGCGGCTCGACGGCTTGTGCGAGGTGAGCGTCAAGGAAGCCGAGGATGGCGACACCGTCATGCGCGGCCACGTCCTGATCGCGCCCGGCGGCCGGCACACGATGCTCGAACGCCAGGGCGCCCGCTATCTCGTTTCCGTCCGCGACGGGCCGCTCGTCTCGCGGCACCGTCCGTCGGTCGACGTCCTGTTCCGCTCGGCGGCGCGCTGCGCGGGATCGAATGCGGTCGGCATCATCATGACCGGCATGGGCGACGATGGCGCCCGCGGCATGCTCGAGATGAAACAGGGTGGCGCCCGCACCTTCGCGCAGGACGAGGCGACGTCGATCGTCTTCGGCATGCCCAAGGAAGCGATTGCGCGCAACGCGGTGGACAAGGTCATCCCGCTCGGCGCCATCGCCCGCGAATTGCTGCACGCGACGGCACGCTAAGGAGAAGATTGGATGCAGCACGAGATCCTCTCCATCGAGCAACCCTGGCCGGGCCAGGTCTTTGCATCGCAGGACGAGCTGTCGCGGATCGTTACCAGCCTGGACGCCCGCTTCCTGCAGGTGGGGACGACGCTCGCCGCAGCGGTCGAGTCCATCGACAAGGTGGTTGCGTCACTGAACGAGGTCGGTACCGTTTTCGAGCGCGGGGACGCGGCGGCGGCGGTCGACAATCTGACGCGCGCGGCGCGCAGGCTGTTCGACGTGTCGGCGCAGGTTGCCGACCGGGCGGCGGAAGTATCGCTCATCCGCACCGCATCCTCGACCTTGCGCAAATATGTCGACGATGTGCAGCGGACCCTGGAAGTGCTCCAGATCTACAGCATGAACGTCAAGATCGCCGCGTCCGGCGCACCCGACTTCGTCGAGTTCGCGGACGTGATGCGGCAGCAGCTTCACGACGGCAAGCTCGAGGCCGATGGCTTCGGCATCAAGCTCGAGCAGCTCGAGGTGAGCCTTGCCGGGATGGAGCGCACCGACCGGCAGCTCGCCTCCGAATGTGCGCGCGTCGTCCCGCAGGTGCCCGAACGCCTGCTGCAGGACGCGAGCGACCTGCGCGATCACCAGGCGCAGCTGGCCAAGCTTGCCGATGCGACCGGTCAGATCGCCCGCTCGATCCAGGGCAACGTCGCGGCAGTGCTGGGCGCGATCCAGATCGGCGATATCGCACGGCAGCGGCTGGAACATGTCCTGACTGGCTGCACCTTGCTCGAAGCCTTTCTGGCGGGGCCGGATTGTGCGGCCGAAATCGGGACGCAGACCCGTCATCATGTGCTGGCGATGCTCGTGGCGCAGCTGTTCGACACCGCTGCGGATTTCCGCCGCGAGACCGAGGTCGTTATCGGATCGCTGCGCGCGCTGGGGCCCCAGGCGGGCCGATTGCTGGCGCTCAAGGATCATGGCGGCAGCGGGGACGGCGGGCAGATATTCCTACGCCGGCTCGAGTCCGGCATCGCCGACGCGGCGGCCATGCTCGCGCAGCTCCACTGCGCGGACCGGCAGGCGGACGAAACGCTGAAGATCATCATCGCCACCGTCTCCGATCTTTCGACCCGCGTTGTCGCAATTCGTGACCTCCGGCTCGACGTGCAGCAGATGGCGATCAACATCGGCCTGCGGTGCAGGCGGGTGGAGGCCATAGGCAAGGCAGTGACGGTGATCTCGAACGAGATTCGCGGCTATTCCGAAAAGCTCGACACCACCATCTGTGGCATCACCAAGTCGGCGGACGAGCTGAACATGATCTCGCTGCGCATGCGCGACCGCTCCGAGGCGGCGGGCGCAGGGGCGGGCGACGAGTTGACCCGCTCGCTCGACGCCATCCGCGAGGGCGCCCGTCGCACCGAGCAGGCGATGAACAACGCGACGAACGAAGCCAATGGCATATTGGCGATGCTACGCCAGACCACCGATGAACTGGAAGCCGGGCTGGACCTGGGCGGAATCATCGAAGGCATTGCGACCACGCTCGCGGCAGAGGTGAAGACGGAAGCCGCGCTCCCGCCCGATGTCGACCATCCGGCCCGGATCGTGCTCGACGAGATCGCCCGCACCTACACGATGGCGAGCGAACGGCGCATCCACGATCAGTTCCGTATCGGTGAGGCGGTGAGTTTCTCCGCGGCGCCCGTTTCCGGCGCGGCGGCGGGCGGTGACGACGACGATGCGCTGTTCGACGATGCTCTTTTCTAGCAGCGGCATCCGGTCCATCGGATGAGTTACGCTTTCTCCGATTTTCCGGTCGACGGCAACGGCCTCGCGGCTGCTCTCGATGCTTTCGCGAGCGCCTCATTGCCCGAAACGCTTGCGCTCGCGCGGTTCGATGCGGACGGTCGTCTGGAAGAGGCCAGCGACCATTTCCTGTCGCTGTTCGGCTATCAGCGCGAGGATGCGCTGGACAAGCCGTTTGCCGACTTCGTCATGACCGGGGAATCGGGCAATGCCGACTTCGCCGCGATCTGGGCCGCCGCCGCAGAAGACGAAGACGCCTCCGGTACGATCCGGGGGCGGCGGCGCGATGGCGGACTCATCCTGCTGCGTGGCGACTATCGCCTTTGCGAACCGCATCCATCGGGCGGCCAATATCTGATCCTTGCGGGTTTCGACGTCACGGCGGAGAGCGACGCCGCGGCCCAGTCACGCAACGAGATCGCCGCCCTGCGGCGCACGATGATGGTGGCGGAATTCGACCTCGACGGACGGATACTGACCGCCAACGAGAATTTTCTGGCCGCCTTCGGCTATGAGCTCTCCGAACTGGTGGGCCGCTATCACGCCATGTTTGTCAGCGCCGCCTATGCCGGCACCGACGAATATCGCCAGTTCTGGTCGGCGCTTCGCCATGGCCGGTGTCAGACGTCGCAGCTGCGCCGTTTCGGCAAGGACGGTCGCGAGCTGTGGATCGATGCCTTCTACAGCCCGATTCCCGATGCGGCGGGGCTGCCGGCGAAGATCGTCAAATATGCGCTGGACCGGACCCTCGAACGGAGGGTGGAGCAACGCCGGCAGGACGAGGTGCGCTATCTCGCCGATCGCGACGCGCTGACCGGCCTGTACAACCGTGCGGCCTTCAGCCGGCATCTTCAGGAACTGGCGCTCGGGCGCGTGGGCGGACGGGACGGGGCCCATGCCGCGCTTATCGTCGACCTCGACGGGTTCCGGACGATCAACGATGCCTATGGGCATCAGGCGGGGGACGCGCTGCTGTGGGTCGTGGGCCAGCGCATCCGCTCGGTGGTGCGGGACCAGGACTTCATCGCGCGGCTCGGCGGCGACCAGTTCGCCGTCGTCGTCCCGCTGTCGCCCGGGGACGACGACCTGCCCGAGCAACTCGCCGAGCGCCTGCTGCGCGAGGTTGCGCAGCCGATCGACGTCCAGGAGGAGCGGCTGTCGGTCGGCGCATCGATCGGCGTGGCCCTGTTTGCGGGCGGCGATGGTCCTGAGCCGGCCGCCGAGGATTGGCTGGCCCATGTCGATTCCGCGTTGGCCGAGGCGAAGCGGAGCGGGCGGGGAACCTATCGCCTGTTCGATCAGGCGCTCCACGCACGGATACAGCGGCGCCAGCTGATCGAGCGCGAGCTCGACGGTGCCATCCGCCAGGGCGATATCATCCTGCACTATCAGCCGATCGTCCGCTTGTCCGACGAGCATGTCGTGGCGTTCGAGGCTCTGGCGCGCTGGTCGCATCCCAGTCTGGGCGCGGTGTCGCCCGACGAGTTCGTCACCGTCGCCGAGAAGACCGGTCAGATCCACGCCATGGGGATAGCGTTGATGACGCAGGCGCTGCAGTTTGCCGCGTCGCTGCCGGCCGACATCGGCGTGGCGGTGAATCTCTCGCCGATGCAGCTCCGCCGCGACGGGCTCGCAGCACGCGTGGCCGATCTCGCGCGGCTTCACGGCGTCGATCCCCGCCGGATCGAGATCGAAATCACCGAGACTGCGGCGCTCGGCAAGGCGCCTGCCGTTCTGGCCAATTTGCGCGCGCTTAAGGCGGCCGGCTTCCGGCTATCGCTCGATGATTTCGGGACGGGCTATTCCTCGCTGTCGCATCTGCTGCTGCTCAGCTTCGACCGGATCAAGATCGATCGCAGCTTTGCCGGCCGCTTCCTCGAATCGACAGAATGCGCCTGCATCGTCGATGCGGTGCTGGGCCTCGCACGCGCCTTGGGCGTCTGCGTGATCGCCGAGGGAATCGAGACGGCAGACGGCGCCGCACGCCTGCGCGAGATGGGCTGTGCCTATGCGCAGGGCTATTATTACGGGCGCCCCATAGCGCCGGCCGAGGTCGATCGCACGACACTCGGCGTGGCGTAGCCTGTCCTCTGGAGCACTGTCACCATGGGTGAAAACGCTCTATGTTCTCGATGCCGCTTTTTCCGAGCCATCCACCGCATCCGATCAATTTGAAAATTCTCTAGTCGCGCAGAAATAGCTCCGCTGCCGCTTCAACGATCGCATCCCGGTCGAGCCGATAGGTCGCATAGAGATCGGGCAGGTCGCCCGTCTGGCCGAAGCGGTCGAGACCAAGCGGGCTCGTCCTGTGTCCTCGCACGCCACCCAGCCAGGAGAGGGCCGAGGGGCTGCCGTCGATCACCGTTACCAGTCCCGCACCCGGAGCGAGGTCGCTCAGCAGCCGGGTGACGTGGGACGTCTGCGACGGCGCACCCCGCCAGCGCGCGGCGCGGCTGGACGACCAGTCGCGATGCAGCAGGTCTGGCGAGGTCACGGCGAGCAGGCCGAGACCCGCTATGTCCTCGTTCAGCGTCTCCCAGGCCGCCAGCGCCTCGGGTGCAATCGCCCCGGTGAAGGCGATCGCGGCCTCGGCACCGGGCGCCGGTCGTCGCAGCCAATAGGCGCCCTTCAGCGCATCGGCCTGCCATGCGTCATCTTCGCGCGCGACCTGCGCGATGCTGCGCGTGGTGAGGCGCAGATAGACCGATCCGCCATCGTCGGCCTGGAGATGTTCGAACGCCCAGCGCATCATGAGCGCCAGCTCGTCGACCCAGGCCGGCTCGAAATAGGTTAGGCCGGGCTGGCCGATGCCGATCAGGGGGGTATTGATCGATTGGTGCGCGCCGCCCTCCGGCCCGAGCGTGACGCCCGAGGGGGTCGCCACCAGCAGGAAGCGCGCATCCTGGTAGCAGCCATAGTTCAGCGCATCGAGGCCGCGCGCGATGAACGGGTCATAGACGGTGCCGATCGGGATCAGCCGCGTGCCGAAGGTCGGGCCGGACAGGCCGAGCGCGGCGAGCATCAGAAACAGATTATGTTCGGCGATGCCCAGTTCGATATGCTGGCCCGCGCCATGGCCGGTCCACTTCTGCGCCGACGGGATTCGTGCCGCCTGGAAGACGTCCTTGAGCTCCTGCCGCCGGAACAGCCCGCGCTGGTTCACGAAGGCGCCGAGGTTGGTCGACACGGTCACGTCGGGCGATGTCGTGACGATGCGGTCGGCCAGAGGATGACCGGATTTGGCGAGGTCGAGCAGGATGCGGCCGAAGGCCGCCTGGGTCGATTGCTCGTCACCCTCGGGCACCGGCAGCACCGCCGGCACCGGAATCGATGGCGCCTTTGCGGGGGCAGGGCGGACGGCGAGGGGGGAGGCGGCCACGAAGCGGCGCACGACCGCCTCGACATTATCGCCGAGCCCGGCATAGGGCGACCATTCCTCGCCCTCCGCGATCCCCATCGACTGGCGTAGGCCGTCGATCTGGGTCGGGTTCATCAGCCCGGCATGGTTGTCCTTGTGGCCCGCGAAGGGCAGGCCATAGCCCTTGACCGTATAGGCGATGAATAAGGTCGGCCGGTCGTCGTCTGCGCGCGCGAAGGCATCGAGCAGCGTTTCGATGCAATGCCCGCCCAGATTGGTCATCAGCGCGGCGAGACCTGCGTCGTCGAAGCTGGCGATCAGCGCCAGCGCCTCGTCCTGCCCGGCGAGATCGCGGGTAAGCCGCTCGCGCCAGGCTGCCCCGCCCTGATAGGTCAGCGCGGCGAACTCGGCGTTCGGGCAATTGTCGATCCAGTCGGCGATCGCCTGTCCACCGGGCCTGCGGAATGTCTCGCGCTGGAGCCGCCCATGTTTGAGCGTGAGCACGCGCCAGCCGCAGGTGCGGAAGATGTCGTCGAAGCGGCCAAACATGCGGTCCGCCGTCGTCGCATCGAGCGATTGTCGGTTATAGTCGACGATCCACCAGCAGTTACGGATGTCGTGCTTATAGCCCTCGATCAGCGCTTCGTAGATATTGCCCTCGTCGAGCTCGGCATCGCCCATCAGCGCGATCATGCGCCCGGCATCGGCCTCGTCGAGCTGTCCATGGGCGATCAGATAATCCTGCACCAGGCTGGCAAAGGCGGTGATCGCGACGCCCAGGCCCACCGAACCGGTCGAGAAATCGACCGGGATCTTGTCCTTGGTCCGGCTCGGATAGCTCTGCGCGCCGCCCAGCGCGCGGAAGCGCTGCAACTGGTCAAGGCTCTGATTGCCCAGAAGATAGTGGATGGCGTGGAGCACCGGCCCGGCATGGGGCTTCACCGCGACGCGGTCCTGCGGGCGCAGCGCATGGAAATAGAGCGCCGACATGATCGCGGTCATCGACGCGCAGGATGCCTGATGTCCGCCGACCTTCAGCCCGTCGCGGCTGTCGCGCAGATGATTGGCATTGTGGATCGTCCAGCTCGACAGCCAGCGCAGCCTGCCCTCCAGCGCCTCTAGCGCGGCAACGGTGTCGGGGTCCTGCGGCTTTACGTCGTGCTGCATCGGCATGCTCCCTGCGCTGCCGGACGGCCGGCCCGAAGCAGGATAATCGAAAGCGCCGCGCCAATTCTTGCGAATGCGGTGGGATGTGCCTAGGTTGGTGGCAGAATATTGCTCGGAATTATTGTTTGAGGGTAGGTTATGCCAGACAGCGCTTTGGATGCGATAGATCGACGGATATTGGCGGAACTGCAGACCGACGGGCGCATTACCAATCATGAGCTTGCGTCGCGCGTCGGCCTGTCGCCCAGCCCCTGCCTGCGTCGCGTTCGCCAGCTCGAGGATATGGGGGTGATCTCCGGCTATGTCGGGCTCGTCGATCCCGCCGCACTCGGCCTGCACGTCAGCGCCTTTGTGCGCGTGCGGCTCGATGGACAGGATGATCGCCACCTTGCCGCCTTCGAGGAGGCGGTGTCGGGCTTTCCGGAAGTGATGGAGTGTTATCTGATGACCGGCGAAAGCGATTATCAGCTGCGCGTACTCGTCGCCTCGCTCGCTGCGTTCGAGATTTTCCTGCGGCAGAAGTTGACCCGCATCGCGGGCGTGTCACAGGTGACGTCGAGCTTTGCCCTGCGGCCCGTGGTCTATCGCACCGCGATCCCTGTCGAGGCGAGAGGGAAGGGGATATCTGCGGGATGATCGATGCCATTGCCCATCTGGGGCTGCTCGACGACGAGGACATAAGGCTGGACCTCGCCGCGCTCGAACTGAGTGCGCTCGACCATCCGGGCCTCGATCTCGCCCCTTATGTCGATCTGCTCGACGCGATCGAGAGCGACCTGCGCGGCATCGCGGCGGCGGAGGGCGATGTGATGGCGCAGGCGGGAGTGTTGGCGGAGGTCTTCGCCGTCCGCCACGGCTTTACCGGCGACCGCAACAGCTATGATGCGCCGGTCAACGCCGATCTGATCCGCGTGCTCGACCGCCGCATGGGCCTGCCGATCGCGCTCTCGATTCTCTATGTCGCACAGGCGCGCCGGCTCGGCTGGTCGGCGCATGCGCTCAACACCCCCGCCCATGTCATGGTCCGGCTCGGCGCCGACGAGGGCGCCGTCGTGGTCGATCCCTTTCACGAAGGCGCGCTGGTCAGCCGCGACACCGTCGTCCGCCTGATCCGGCAGGCTCTCGGGCCGGGTGCTACGATCGACGCGCAGAATATGGCGCCCTTATCCAACCGTCTGACGCTCGTCCGCCTGCTGACCAACCAGGTGATCCGCGCCGAGCAGGGCAAGGATCTGGCGCGCGCGCTGTCGGTCCAGGAACGGATCGCGACCGTCGCACCGTCGCACGGTCAGGGCTGGTGGGATCTCGCCCGTTTTCAGCTGTCGGCCGGGCAGGTCGATAGTGCGCGCGAAAGTCTCAGCGCCATGCTCGAGGTGACGCGCGATCCGGAGATGCGCGCGCAGGTCAGCACAGCGCTGGAGAGTCTCGCCGGTCGCTGAGGTTGTGCGTCAGAAGGCGGAGCGTTGCAGCGCCTTGTCGACCAGCGTCTTTTCGCCGATCGGCCGGGCGACGATTGCGAGCCTTCCGTCCGCCTCGCGGCGCGCGATCAGCAGCACGATGTCGCTGTCGACCTCGCCCAGATCGACGACCGCACGGGCAGGTGCACTGCCGAGCAGCATGCGTGCCGACAGGGCGCGATCGACCTTCAGCGCAGGACGGCGTTCGCCCCGCTCTGCCGCGACCACCGCCTTGATCCCGCCTTCGACGCCGGACAGCCAGCCCTGGAGCGAGCCCGGCGCGAGACACAGGCGGTGGGCATGGGTCAGGACGGCGGCGAACTCGGTCACCCGCTTGCGATCATAGTCGCGTCCGAAGACCAGCTTGACGACCGGGGTCATCGGCGCGCGCGCCTGCGGCACGATCCCCGCCTCGGCGATCATCGCCTCGAACGCGGCCGGCTCCGCCTCGGCCGCAAGCGCGACGTCATAGGCGAGCGACAGCGCACGATAGAGCGCGTTGCGCGTGCGGCCCTCGCAGGCGACCGCTTCCTGTGCCAGCTCCTGCGCGTCCTGAACCAACTCGGCCAGGGCCGGCTGGTCCAGGTCGGTGAAGGCCGGCGAATCCTGGTCGTCGTCGTCCTGCGCGACGACATCGCTTGCCGGCTGGGCCGGGCCCGCGAAGGCGGTGGTCACCGCCTGCACGATATCCGCAGGCAGGTTCGCGCCAGCCGCTTCCTTCCAGTTGACGACGCCGTGGATCATGTCGATCCGGCTGCCGTCGGACGAATAGGGCATCAAAATGCCGCGATAGAGGATCGGCTGGCCGCGTCCGTTGATATAGTCGGCCTCGAAGCCGACCGGCGCGCGGTTCGCCAGTATCTCCGCATAATGTTCGGTCAGGCGAGAGAGCAGCGCCTGGTCGGGCACGTCGGCCACGGTCACCACGTCGGGCGCGATCTCGCCCTCCTCGCGCAGGGCGCGGCCAAGATAGGTGATGCCGGGGTTGAGCGCGTCCACCGAGAAGTCGAGCAGCACCGAATGCGGCCCGAATTCGCCCAGCGCGTCGGCGTCCAGATCGCCGATCGCCGGATAGTCGCGCCCGTCGAGCAGCGACAGCCACATCTCATAGGCGCGGATGTGCATGCGCCGCTCGTCCGCTCCGATCATCGGCGGCAGGTCCATGCAGGGTTCGTCACCGATCGGGAAATCCCAGTCGATGCAATCCTCCGCGATGAACGAGCGATAATCTTCCATTCGAGATCCCCACGCGCGGCCAGTCCGGAATCGCCGCCTTTGCCGCCGTCATGCGCCCCGGCCGGTTGAGGATTGGTAAAAAAGCAGGTCATCAGGTGGAGTCCGAAGCGCCACCGGCCCCTCCCGCCGATCCGACCGGCCGCCGCGACGCGCGGAAGCGACGATCCGAACATCGAGCGCTTGAATATGCCGAAAACCACTGTTAAGGCGCGCCTCACCAGCGAGCCGCTTTAGCTCAGTTGGTAGAGCATCGCATTCGTAATGCGGGGGTCACAGGTTCGAGTCCTGTAAGCGGCACCATCCATTCAGCAGTATAAAGAGCGCGTTTCCTGCGGGAGGCGCTTGCGGCTGTTCATCACAGTTTCAGCCGGCGTTGAGCTCTCGTCGACGTGGCGGCCACTTACTCTTTTTCGGCGCGTGATATAGGCGAGGGCCGGGCCCGGCCGGGCCGATTGTGCTTCATTGGAGGGGCTTTCTCATATGCGCTTGTTTCTTCACATGCCTAAATGCGCGGGCTCTTCCGTCAGGAAGCTGCTCGAGGATATGGCGCCCGCCGAACTGCATCTCGATTATGAAAGCTATTTCGGTTTTCCATTCCCCGAGCGATCCTCGAAGATGATCGACGCGCTCTTCAACCCAATCAAGGCACCTGCGAATAAGATCGTTTACGGCCACTTCTATCCGATGAAGTATATCGGGTCCGGCTTGGCTGACCATGATGTTCTTGTCACGATAATCCGTGACCCGGTAAAAAGATTGTTATCGCACTATAAATTCTGGAAGTCAGGATACTTTCCAGGCCATTATCTATGGCGGAAAATGAAAGATGAAAATTGGAGTTTTTCGCAATTTTCCTTGTGTAACGAGATGAAGAATTTTTATTCTCAATATCTATACCAAGTTAAATTAAGTGATTTTTCCTATATCGGTGTATATGAGGATATTGAAAAGTCCGTCATCGAAATATTAAAAATTCTCAATATAAACAATAACTTAAAGTTAGAATTACCTCATTACAATAAAACCGACGAAAATGAACGAATTGGCATGGATAAAAATCTTGAAGAGGAAATTCGATATTTTCATGCGGAAGATTGTCTCATGTATGATTACGTGATTAAGAAGTGGCACGATGCTCTGCGCCAACAGCCATTGTAATTGGTGAGCACTGCTCTGGCAGAAGTGTGCAGGGAAGCGTGTTGAGTCTGCATCCGCAATTTGGGCAGAGCCCGGG
This sequence comes from Rhizorhabdus phycosphaerae, assembly GCF_011044255.1. Classification (NCBI taxonomy): domain Bacteria; kingdom Pseudomonadati; phylum Pseudomonadota; class Alphaproteobacteria; order Sphingomonadales; family Rhizorhabdaceae; genus Rhizorhabdus; species Rhizorhabdus phycosphaerae. Next base: position 1,056,702 of record NZ_CP049107.1, on the reverse strand, counting down.
CGACGAGCGAGGCGGTGGTCAAGGATTTCCTGGGCGGCGTGTACAAATTCCGATGGCGAGATGGTAGCGTCTCGGCGTTTACGATGTAAGCTCCTGCTCATGGCAAGTTCTGAACACATCGGTCGGAGGTTTTGGCGCTGGTTTATAACGCCTCCCACAACTGCCACTCTCTGGAAGCGGATGGCGGTGTCGCTTTGGAGGACGCCGCCGATCATGTTGTTTCCGCTGCTGCTGCCACTCCTTGAGCCAAGCACCATCCCAACCGTTTTGACTGAAAACTGGCAGGTGTACGCGCTATTCTTCGTCCTCCCTTTCGTATTGGGAGTACTTTGCTGGCAAAGAGCGCACCGCGTCGCACGGAAGTGATTGACCCAGTGGCGACAGGTTGATTCCAGGCTGCCTTTTGGAGGCAAGCTTAAGCAGGGGAGATCTCACAGAAGCGGAATGGCGCATTCTGAAGGATTTGCTGCCAATTGAGCCTGAGAGCCGAGGTCGAGGCAGACCGCGCGAACAGAACCGTTCCATCGTCAACGCCATACTGTGGCGGCTTCGGTGCGGAGCGCCATGGCGCGACGTTCCGCCCAAATATGGTAGCTGGAACACGATCAATCGCCCGTTCCGGCGATGGAGCGAGGCCGGTATCTGGGAAACCGTTGCCGTGACGCTGGCAGAGATCATGGTGGATACCGGCCATTACGGCATCGATAGCACCACAGTTCGCGGTCATGTCTCGGCAGCGGGTGGAAAAGGGGGAATCATCGACGCGCTCTTGGCTGCTCGCGGGGCGGGTTCACCCGTAAGCTTCACTGCTTGGCTGATGCCCTCGGACGACCGCTCGCCTTCCTCCTGACGGTCGGCGAGGCAGCAGATTGCAAAGCCTATGACGCCTTGATCGGCCTGCCCGAGCGCGCACCTGACGCTGCTTGCCGACAAAGGCTACGACCCCGGCGCAATCCGTGCCAATCTTGCCGAACGGAAGATCGCTGCCGTTATCCCCGGCAGGTCAAACCGTCGCGTGAAAATCGCGCATGACCGGACGCTCTACAAGCAGCGCAACCGTATCGAGCGCATGTTTGGACATCTCAAGATCAATCGGGCCATCGCTACCCGATACGATCAACTGTCCAACAGCTTCCTTGGCATGGTCTATATCGCCACCACAAGATACTGGCTCAAATTTGTCCACGCCGCCTAGCGGCCTTCGTAATGCGGGGGGCACAGGTTCGAGTCCTGTAAGCACACCATCCCTTCAGCAGTATAAAGAGCGCGTTTCATACGGGAGGGCGCTCGCCGCGCTTGGCCTGCTTCCGACGCACTGAAAAGCTGGCTACAATTTCCTCGATCGATCCGGACGGCATATAATGCCCGGATTGGAGTTATGCCATCATTTGGCTTGGCTTTTCATTTCCTCCGCATATTCTTCCATCGAATCTTCCGCAACTGAGAGCCCAAACCGCATCTTTTGCCTTTTCAGGCGATATTTATATGCGGCAAACTCTTGATCTTCCTCGATCAAGACGTTCTTGCCTTTCGCCGACACGCGGAATTTTCGGGGAGGGAAGCCGGTGTTACCGATCTGAAAGTAAATCGTTCCCATCAATTCTTCATAGGTGACCTGGTAGGCATATTCACACCAACCTTCACACACCGTGATGTCGACTATGCGGTTGGGCCCGGAGTGGATCTCGATCTCAATACCACCCAAGTCGCCGGTGTCTGCGCTGAACTCGACATTGCCATATATGCCCGGCGCGATGGGAGATATGTCATCATAGGACCGTGAAAAAGCGCTCGAGCTACAGAAAAGGCCGACCGCGCCTGCGATCGACAGGGCTGCTGCGGTTGTCTTCACCATGCGGCACTCATTTCCTGGGTGTGAATGTGAAATGATGATGCTTCGGATAATCCTCATTCTTCAAAATATGTCCATCCTCCATCGCGATAGCCGACAAGGCGTCTCAAGATTTTTTATCATTTTGCCATTTTATATCAATGACATTATCGCGAAGATGGTTTGAAACATATTGGCCACGATCGATTTGATTTTATATTGCGTGAGCCATGGCTGAAATAGTTTGCCGTTCATTGTATTTATGGCCGACGCCATGATCATAAACACTGATTATTTCTCTGCCGAGGGGGCCGGTATAATCTTTTCGCACATTGGCCTGGAATTTTTTATATATCGGCTTTGTTTGGAAAATGGAGCTATTCAGACCAAGCTATCGAACGTGCTGTTTCAGAAAATGGAGCAATAAGCATGTAAGCTTGAGTGTTGCTGCAGGAATCGGCACGACGCAGCCTGTCATCTCATGTTCCAACTTTCCAAGGCGCGACACGACACCATTCTTTGGACCGCCTTGGGATAGAGTTCCCCAGTCTCGGAGGTTACGGCGAACAACTCAAAAGCAAAGCGATCCAGTTATCTGGGATCGGATCATTGAGGACCAAGCCCGGACTTGTAATCGTCAAGATCAGCGCAGGAACCCAGTCTGTCAAATCGCGCATGAAATTCGACGTAGCTCGGCAGTTCAAGTGAAGTTCGCAATCATGATCGTAGAAGAATCTACTCCCAGAAATTGCACAGCGGAGTCAGCGGTAATTCCACCGTTGCTCGAGTAAAAAAGATAGGTATCGCTACCTACGGGGATGGCCGCGACCTCCCCGTTCCCTTCCCGGCTGTTAAACAACTGCTGAGCTGCTATGGCAGCTTCTGAAAAACTCGACTGCGCCGCGCCTGTCAAAATTGTCTGCACAGTATAGCCAACAGATATCGTGTCAGTACCGATCTGAAAATCTGTTACCACGTCAGCAGAGGTGCCAGCGAAGAGCGACGCTCTACCGCCAAAGATAAACGCATCGCTGCCTCCGCCACCGATGAGAGTATCGACACCCAGATCGCCGCTGATCACATCGTTACCGCCCCCGCCGAAGATTGAGTCGTTGCCCTGACCACCACGCAATGAGTCATTGCCAAACCCTCCGTCTATGATGTCGGCTCCAAGATTTCCGTTAACGGTATCGTTGCCTTCTTCACCCCGGATTGTGTCGGCGTCCGCGCCTCCATTGATGCGATCCGATCCTGCCCCGCCATCTAGTATGTCGTTGCCGGCGTTGCCCTGCATGTAGTCTGCCCCGGCGCCACCGGTCAGAATGTCACCTCCGTCCGGGCCGCCACTTGCAGATTGGCCGTACAGATGGTCGTTGCCGATACTGCCCGATATAGTATCGGCGCCATCGCCACCGAGAAGTATATCATGACCGCCAATCGCCTTCAGCAAGTCGTTGCCGGCGTCGCCTGCAAGTCGATCGTTACCGTCGCCACCCTCGATCGTGTCATTCCCATCGCCACCATTGAGGACGGTGGATGAATGATCGCTGGTTAGACGATTGTCTAATTCGTTGCCGCTGGCGATCAGATTGGCCAAGCCGCTGATCACGATAAGATTTTCAACATTAGCGCTGAGCGTATAACTTGCACTGATCATGACCGTATCGGAGCCGCCGCCAGGAACCTCCATGATCTGATCGCTTGGGCTGTCGACATAGTAGGTATCGTCTCCGATACCGCCGGCCATTGTATCGTTTCCGGCGCCTCCATCGAGCGTATCGTTGCCAGCCTCGCCCGACAAGTTGTTGGCCTGGCTGTTTCCGACGAGCAAGTTGGGAGCGGCGGTGCCAGTGCCCGAGAGGGCTGCGGAGCCTTCCAAGAGCGTCAGGTGTTCGAAATTTTCGCCCAGCGTGAGACTATAGCCCGCCACGATCGTATCGCTGCCGCCATTCGCACCTTCCACTGCGACATCGGCGGCTGAATCCAGAAAAAAAACATCATCGCCAGCACCGCCGATCATGGAGTCCGCGCCAGTTCCGCCGTCAAGCGTGTCGCTGCCCCCATTTCCGACAAGCGTGTCATTGCCAGCAAGCCCGACGAGCAGGTTCGCCCCTTCGTTGCCGTTCAAGCGTTGGCTGAACTCATTGCCACTCAGGTTGAAAGAGACAAACCCGCTTGCAGCTGAGATTTGTTCAACCTCTTGGCCTGGGCCTAATGTCCATGTGACATTTGCGGTGACGCTGTCGTCTCCGCCACCCACGGCTTCGGTTACGACATCGCCTCGGTTGTCGATGCTGTAGGTGTCATTTCCGACGCCGCCGATCATCGTGTCGACCCCGCCACCTCCGATCAGTGTGTCGTTGCCGCTTGCCCCGTTCAACTGGTCTGCCGCAGGAGAGCCGGTCAGAGTATCGTCGTCACTCCCCCCCGTCGCCGTGCTCATGTTGGGGAGGACATAGCCGCCAAGATTGAAAGCCGTGAGATCGCTCGTCCTGACATTGCGCAGCGTAACAAGGGTAACGAAGTCGCGGTAGTACCCTCCGAGTGCTGTCGGTCCGTCAGCATCGATCTGCAACAACGTATCGCCGCCAGATTCGACAAGCCGAAAATGCCCCGTCGAAAAGGGATTGTTTCTGTAAAGAGGATTGGTTGATACCGTAATATATCCAGATAGGTTGTTGTCACTCACATAAGAAAAAAGATCGACGCGATCACCGCCATTGCCAGCCGTGAAATCTGTTACGAAACGTGATCCGGGCGTATCGACGCCGTAATTACCTATAGGTGGCAGGAATATCGTGTCGGAACCCGCTCCCAGCGTGATCGTGGCATTACCCAGATAGGAGCTCAGCGTGACGATATCGTCGCCGCTGCCGGCGTCGACAGTGGCGTTGTCATAGTCCCCAGCGACGATGATATCTGATCCGTTGCCGCCATTGAGGGTGACGTTATCGACACGGAACACGCGAATTATGTCATTACCGTCTCCACCAAGCAGGGTGGCGCTGGTCGCGTTCAAGAACGAATAGAGAAAAAGGTCGTCGTCACCCCCGCGGCCATCGATGAAATCATTCCCGTCGATGCCGTCGATCTTATTATCCCCATCGTCGCCAACGAGCGTGTCTGCGAAACTGGTCCCGACCAGATCCTCGATGCTCATCAGCGTATCGATTCCGCCACCGCCAGTGTTCTGGGCGACACCCTGAAGCCTGAGGTCTACCGAGACACCTGTCGTCTCGTGCCTGTAGCCGGCTTCATCACGTCCAGTACCACCATCGATGAAATCGCTGCCGCCATCGGCGACTTGGTAAGCACCGCCTTCTAGATAATCGTCGCCAGGCCCACCGATCAGGGTGTCATTGCCGGCGGCGCCCGCGAGTGCATCGGAGTTATCGCTACCCGTGACGCTATCTGCCCCGGCGGTACCTGAGAATATAATGCCCGGCATCCAATCCCCACCACGCCATCGGTCCGTGTATAGGCAGATGTCATCGCCTGCACGAGTCTGGATTGCTCCATATTGGTGAACAGGATCTGACGTATCCCCGAAATTTCCTCAATTTGAGCTAGGGTCCTGCCATGAGAGGATCAGCTCCTCGAACTGCGCCATGCCCCTTGCGTGGAAGAAGTCGGCGTCCTTTCGGGGGGGCTTGCGCGTCGATCGGGCATTCGCCGCATAGCGCCCACTATGTTTCCCGGCGGCCGAGGCTCAATCCGGTATGAAGTTCGCCCGGATAATCGTTTATCGTCTGTGCTCGCCATGCAGTGTCTGCGGATCGATGGCGCATGTCGCGTCGAGTGGCGAGAGACGGTAGCGCCACTCGATCGCTTTTGGCTTTCCGTCGAGCATGCCCTCGATCCTTCCCGTCAGCCTGTCGCCTTCGCGCACGTAGAGAACGCGCTGCGGAAAATCATGGCCGGGATTTTCGAAGACGACCTTGCCCGTGGTGATCGACACGGCTTTGAACGCGGTCGCGGCTTGATCCTTGGGGCTGGCGAAGAAGACGATGCCCTCGGGCGTTTCGTCGATGCGCGACAGTTCCCAGCTTGTGTGATCCTTGCGGATTGATTTGCTGAGCCCGAGCATTACGCCGCCCCGGCCATCGGTCCAGGTCTCCATCGCTTCGCCTCGGGGAGAGCATTCGAGCCAATGGCCGGCCAGCCATGAAAGGTCGGAAAGTCGCGCCGTTGTCGATGCGCCGCTTCCGGTCGACAGCGCCAGGGCCGCAGCGACCGCCAGAAGGCTCCGACGCGGTCTTGATCTTATGCCCATGCGATAACCTCCCTCATAATGTTGCAGCCTTGGCCATTTCCCGTGTCAGCGTCAGGTCGCTCCGGCGATCGACCGCCGCCGGGGATAGCGCGGGAATATGCCCTTTTCACAGCGCCCTCCATGGCGGGCGTGGCGCGTCCCCGTGGACAGAGCGCCACCTAAGCCCTAGAGGAAAGTGCTTATTTCTCCGTAACGATGGTATGACCCATGATCACGCTGTCCTCTTCCGTCCAGGCGTCGCCCGATATGCTCACCGCCGATGTCGAGGGTGAGACGGTGATGATGGATGCCGAGAGCGGCTATTATTATAATCTCGATCCGATCGGCAGCCGTATCTGGCACGCGCTGGCGGAGCCGACCCGCGTCGATGCGCTCTGCGACCGACTGGCCGAGGATTTCGACGCCCCGATCGAGGTGATCCGCAAGGATGTGCTCGCGCTGCTTGAGTCGCTGGTCGAGCGCAAGCTGCTGTTGGTCGAGGGCGACTGACCCCCGATTGCCGCGCCTCGGCGGGCGGTCAGCCTGTCTCGGCGAACAGCGCGGCAACCTCGGCAAAGCGCGGATTGCGGCGAAGCGTCTGGCCGCCGCTCACATGGATCGTCTGCCCGGTAACGAACCGAGACTCGTCGCTCGCAAGCCATAGGGCGGCATCGGCCACCTCTGCGGCGACGCCCGGCCGCCCGAGCGGAATCTCCCGCGCATAGAGCGCTGCGACCTGAGGCAGGTTCAGCCCGCCGCCCGACATCGGTGTGTCGGCGATGCCGCCCGGGGCAAGCGAATTGGCGCGGATACCCGCCGGACCGAACTCGTGCGCGATGCAGCGCATGACATGGTCGAAACCCGCCTTGGTGCCCATATAGGCTGCGTGATCGTCCATCATGATCTGGGCGGTGACCGAGGAGATCTGAATCAGGCTGCCGCCACCGGCGCCCGCGCGGCTCATCATCGCCACGGCGCGCTGGAAGAACTGGAACGGCCCGGCGAATTGGAGCGCACACATCCGGTCGATCTCGTCGCGGCTGCACTGGAGGAAGGGCACGAGCAGCCCCCAGCCGCTGGCGTTGACCGCTATGTCGATCCCGCCCCACGCCTCGTCGACCTGCCGGAACAGGCGGTCGAGATCGGCCTCCACGGTGATGTCGGCTGCGATGCCCAGCGCGTGGATGTCGCTCGCCAGGCCCGCTGTCGCTTCCTCGCGCCGCCCGGCAATCGCGACCTGCGCGCCTTCCGCGCGGTAGAGGCGGGCGATGACGTCGCCCAGATTGCCCGGTGCGGCCCCGATGATGAGTGCGCGCCGCCCCGCCAGCCGTCCGCTCATGCCACTGCTCCCAGGTCGATCTCGGGCAGTGTCGATCGCCCGTCCCAGTCGCGCGACAGGGCCAATCCGGCATCATGCCCCTCGCGCGATCCGGCGCCGCAGATCAGTTCGAACAGCACGCCGGGCTGCTTCGGGTCGGCGAAATAGATGACCCGCACCGCGATATTCTCCGCTGAGAAGACGCGCCGCATTCCGCGCGCGTCGAGCAGCGCAGCCTCGGCATCGAGATCGTCGACGATCCAGGCCAGGTGGTGGAGCCCGGCGAGCGGCTGGCCGCCCTCGCCTTGATAGGGGGAGGGGGTGTCGCTGCGGACCTGGATGAACTCGATCTGCTCGGTCCCGCGATAGCCGAGCGCCACGTCGATGACGACGCGGGTCGGCTGTCCGAGATAGTGACCGTCCAGGGCGACGTTGCGATAGACCTGCCACGGCCCCACGCCCAGGCTCTCGCTCCAGAAGCGGACGGCATGGTCCAGGTCGTCGGTGACGAAGCCGATCTGGTCGATCGGCGCGCGGTCCTCGCGGACGGGCATGGCATTCTCTCCTCGGTTCGCGGCTTTTTGCCGTCTGCGGCGGCGATAGCATGGCCGGTAACCGCTCGGGTAGCCGCAGCGCGAATGAAAAGAATCCGTGGCGCGTTCCGCCTCTCGTCGTGCGGCGCGGGCTCGGCTATGGCGCCGTAATGGCTCTACCTCCCGACATCGCCCAGACCGCTCGCTCCGCCACCGATCAGGCGCCGGCGATCAACGCACCTTCGCTGCGCTTCTTCGTCTTCGGGCTGTTCTTCATCTTCGGTGGGATCACGTCGCTCAACGACATCATCATCCCCAAGCTGAAGGAGCTGTTCACGCTCAACTACACGCAGGCGATGCTGGTGCAGTTCTGCTTCTTCGCGGCTTATGCGATCGTCGGCATACCGGGGGCGCAGCTGGTCAAGCGGATCGGCTATATGCGCGGCGCGACGGTTGGGCTGCTGGCGATGATGCTGGGCTGTCTGCTGTTCATCCCGGCAAGCGCCTATGCCGCCTATCCGCTGTTCCTGTTCGCGCTGTTCGTGCTCGCCAGCGGGGTCGTGGTGGTGCAGGTCGTTGCCAATCCGCTGATCAGCCTGCTCGGGCCCGCGCGCACCGCTTCCAGCCGGCTGACCTTCGCCCAGGCTTTCAACTCGCTCGGCACGACGCTCTTTCCCTATGTCGGGGCGATCCTGATCCTCGGCAGCCTTGCCGGAACCAACGCGCAGGGGCTGTCGGGTGCGGCGCTCGATGCCTATCGGACGGCGGAAAGCCGGGCGATCGTCCACGGCTATGTCGGGCTCGCCGTCGCGCTGGCGATCATCGCCGGCGTCGTCTGGCTGCTCCGCGACCGGCTGAAGGGCGAAAGGCATGAAAGCGGCAGCGTCCTGTCGGGGCTCGCCCTCCTGCGCCGGCCGCGTTTCGGCTTCGGCACGCTGTCGATCTTCCTCTATGTCGGCGCGGAGGTTGCGATCGGATCGCTGCTGGTCAGCTATCTGATGCAGCCGCATGCGCTCGGCCTGTCCGAGCAGGCGGCGGGCAAGCTCATTCCCTTCTACTGGGGCGGGGCGCTCATCGGCCGCTTCGTCGGCTCGGCCACGCTGCGTTTCGTCAATCCGGGCGTAGCGCTGGCGGGGGTTGCGACGATCGCGATCGCACTGGTGGCGCTGGCGGCGGGCGTGCCGGGGCATGTCGGCGCCTATGCGCTGCTGGCGGTCGGCCTTGCCAATGCGATCATGTTTCCGACGATCTTTAGCCTGGCCTGCGCGCGCCTGGGAACGCAGGCGGCGGACGGGTCGGGGATCATTAACGTCGCGATCTGCGGCGGTGCGATCGTGCCGCTGCTCGTGGGCGGCCTGGCCGACTGGAGCGGCAGCCTGTCGGTCGCGCTGCTGCTGCCGATTGCCTGCTATGCGCTGATCGGCGGCTACGGTATCTTCGCGCGCAAGCCGGCGAATTGAGGGCTTGGGGAAAGCGGCCAAAGAGGGGGGACAAGGCGATGAGCAGAATGGCAGTGACGGCGGTGATGTTCGCCCTGGCGGCCCCGCTCGCAGCGCAGCAAGCGCCCAGCGCGCTCGATGGCCGCTGGACGGTCGACCTGTCGAGCGAGCCGGGACAGGTCTACACCAAGGACATGGTCCTGAAGCTGGCGACCGACGGCACCGTGACCGGCAGCTTCTACGACAGCGAGATCGAGGCCGGCCGCTGGAAGACCGATCGCGGTCGCACCTGCGTCAGTTTCCGCACCACCGACGGCGTCGGCCCCTATCACAGCGCCGCCTGCCTGCGTGGCGACCAGATCGAAGGCCAGACCTGGGCCGAGCATCGCCGCTTCCTGTTCAACTGGAATGCGGTTCGCGCGAAATAGGCGCTTTCCCCTGCCAGCCTTCCCCTCCACCGCCTTCGGCGGTCCCCCTCCCCGTGCCGGGGAGGAACTTAGGGGTGCGCGCGGGAAGTTCCTCCCCGGCTACGGGGAGGGAGGGGGACCATCCGCAGGATGGTGGAGGGGCTTTCCCTACATCCTCGCGATTCGATCGTTGTCGATTGCGTCCTCCGCCTCCTGTCGCCGTCCGCTGAAGATCGCGTACAGCGCCACGCCAAGCACATTCCAGAGCAGGAAGTAGAGCTGCGTGCGGCTCGGCAGGCTTGCCAGGAGGTAGAGGCAGCCCCCGATCGCGACCAGTCCGGTGCCCCAGGCGAACGGGGTGCGGAACTTCCGGGGAGCGTCTGGGGCGCGGCGGCGCATAATCAGCATGCAGGCCGACACCGCGATGAACGCCGCGAGCGTTCCGGCATTGGCGAGGGCGGCGATCTGGTCGAGCGGGAAGAAGCCCGCGATTGCGCCGACGATGAGCGCGGTGAACAGCGTGATCCTGACAGGCGTTCCGCGCGAAGATACCTTGGCCAGGCTGCGCGGGAGCAGTCCGTCGCGTGCCATGACGAAGAAGATGCGCGACTGTCCATAGAAGAAGGCGAGGATGACGGTCGGCAGGGCGATGACGGCCGAGGCCGCGAGGAAGATCGCCGCGCCCGGCTGGTTCAGCGCGCGCAGGATCAGGGCCAGCGGCTCGGGGCTGTCGGCGAAGGTGCGGAATGGTACCGCGCCGACCGCCGCTGCGGCGACGCCCATATAGATCAGCACGCAGGCGATCATCGATCCGACGATCCCGATTGGCAGGTCGCGTTCGGGGCGCCGCGTCTCCTCGGCGGCGGTGGCGATCGCGTCGAAGCCGTAAAAGGCGAAGAAGATGATCGCCGCGGCCGCCATCACGCCGCGTTCTACGCCGTCGGGCCCCATCGTCTTGGGGAAGCCGAAGGGGGCGAAGGGATCGAGATTGGCCGCGTCGAAATGGGGCAGCGCAACCGCTACGAACACGATCAGGGCGACGATCTTCACCAGTACCAGAACACTGTTCAGCGTCGCGCTCTCGCGCGTGCCGACCATCAGCAGCCCGGCGACCACTGCGATGATGAAGATGGCGGGCAGGTTGACGAGCCCCCCGATCTCAGGGCTCTGCATCAGCGCCATCGGTATGCCCGCCGCTGCCTGCAGCAACGGCGCGGCATAACCCGACCAGCCGACTGCGACCGCGCTGACCACCAGACTATATTCGAGGATCAGGCTCCAGCCGACGACCCAGGCGACCAGTTCGCCGATCACGACATAGCTATAGGTATAGGCGCTGCCCGAGGCGGGGATCATCGTCGCCATCTCGGCATAAGCGAGCGCCGCGCAGGCGCAGATCAGCCCCGCGATGACGAAGGACAGGATGACGGCCGGGCCAGCCTTGTCCGCGCCGACGCCGATCAGCGTCAGGATGCCCGTGCCGACGATCGCGCCGACGCCCAGCGCGATCAGATGCGGCCAGCCCAGTGTCGGCTCGAGCCGATGCTCGGGCGCCATATCTTCCCGCGCCACAACGCTTTTTCGGCTGTTCCACTTTCCCACCACGCATCCCCTTGTTAGGTCTTCTTACGGTCGCCGGTCCCGGCGATGGTCCCCGACCTGCGAAAGGCCGATACATGCACGTCCGTCCCTATGAGCCGCGCGACGCCGATGGCGTCTGGCGCATCATCGAGCCGGTGATCCGCGCGGGCGATACCTATGCCCTGCCGCGCGACTGGAGCCGGGAGGAGGCGCTCGCCTACTGGACGCTCCCCACCCATGACGTGTTCGTCGCGGAGGCGGACGGGCAACTGCTCGGCACCTATTATCTGCAGCCTAATCAGATGGGCGGTGGAGCGGGCGTCGCCAATTGCGGCTATATGACCGCCGCCGAGGCGACCGGCCGCGGCGTGGCCCGCACGATGTGTGCCCACTCGATGGACCATGCCCGCGCGCGGGGATTCCGCGCGATGCAGTTCAACTTCGTCGTATCCACCAACGAACGCGCGGTGAAGCTGTGGCAGTCGCTCGGCTTCGAGATCGTCGGCCGCCTTCCAGGCGCCTTCGATCACCCACAGGCCGGCCCGGTCGACGCGCTGGTCATGTATCGCTTCATCTGAGCGGGCCGGCGCCGGCATCAGCGGGCGGTCCTAGAGGCTCAGCAGCGCGGGGTCGCCGCCCTGCGCGGTGATGTTGACCGACAGCGCGCGCTCGGTCGCGTAGCGGAGCAGCGCATGCGGGCCGCCGGCCTTCGGTCCAGTTCCCGAAAGTCCTTCGCCGCCAAAGGGCTGGACTCCCACCACCGCGCCTGTGATCGAGCGGTTCACATAGACATTGCCCGCGGGCACATGACGGCGGACTCGTCTGGCGAAGCCTTCCAGCCGGCTGTGTATGCCGAGCGTCAGGCCATAGCCGCGCGCGGCGAGCCTGTCGGCGACCGTCTCCAACTCGCCTGGCTCATAGCGATAGACGTGGAGGATCGGACCGAAGACTTCGCTGTCGAGAAAATCCGGGGTCGGGATTTCGGCCACGATCGGCGCGAAATAGCAACCGTCGGCGGGGAGGCCGCTGTCGTCCGCACGCACGAGGATGCTGGCCTCGCGCTCGAGCCGCTCGACATGGCGTTGCAGCATCGCGCGCGCATCCTCGTCGATCACGGGACCGATGTCGGTCGCGGGATCCGACGGGTCGCCGATCGTCCAGGTGGCAAGGGCGCCAGCGATGGTTGCAAGGACATCGTCGGCGGTGTCCTTGGGAATGTAGAGCAGGCGAAGCGCCGAGCAGCGCTGTCCGGCCGATCCGAAGGCCGACAGCAGCACATCATCGACGACCTGCTCGCGCAGCGCGGTGCTGTCGCAGAACATGCCGTTCAACCCGCCGGTCTCCGCGATCAGCGGCACGATCGGCCCGGGCCGCCGCGCCAGTTCGAGGTTGATCGCGCGCGCCGTCTCGGTGCCGCCGGTGAAGGCGACCCCCTGGACCAGCGGGTGACGGCACAGCGCGCTGCCTACGACTGCGCCATCGCCGGGAAGCAGGGCAAGGAGGGCCGGATCGAGCCCGGCGCGATGGAACAGGCGGACGGCTTCCGCCGCGACGAGCACGGTCTGCTCGGCCGGCTTGGCAAGGACCGCATTGCCGGCCGCGAGGGCGGCGGCGATCTGGCCGGTGAAGATGGCGAGCGGGAAGTTCCAGGGTGAGATGCACGCGAAGATACCGCGTCCATGGAGGGCGAGGCTGTTGGTCTCGCCGACGGGGCCCTGAAGCGTTTCGGCATCGCCGAACTGCCGTTCGGCCAGCAGGGCGTAATAGCGGCAGAAGTCGATCGCCTCGCGCACCTCGGCGACGCCGTCATTCAGCGTCTTGCCGCCTTCGCGCGACAGCAGGGCGATCAGCCGGTCCATCTCGCTTTCCAGTGCATCCGCCATGGCGCGGAGAACGGATGCCCGGCCCGCGCCGCCGAGGCGATCCCAGCCGGGCTGGGCCGCAAGGGCGAGCGCTGCCGCGCGATCGATGTCCTCGCCGCTGGCATCGGCGACGTCGCCGATGATGCGGTCGCTTCGCACAGGGCCGGTGATCGTGCGCCGGTCGATCCCATTGCCGCTGTGCCCGCCGACGATCGGCCCGCCGGATAGCGGTGAGAGCGTCGCTGCTGCCCGCGCAGCGGTCTCGCGCACGGCGGCGATGCTATAGTCGCGACCCAGCGGATTGCGCCGCTGCGGTCCGTAGATATCGGCGGGCAGGGGGATGCGCGGGTGCGGTACCGGCATGTCGCGGACGGCGTCGATCGGATCTCCCACCACATCGGCCGGCGGCACTTTCTCGTCGAGCAGGGCGTGGACGAAGCTGGAATTGGCGCCGTTTTCGAGCAGACGGCGGACGAGATAAGGCAGAAGCTCCTCATGACCGCCGACCGGCGCATAAGCGCGCAGGGCGACGTCGTTCGCCCGGCTCGCCGACTGGTAGAGGGCCTCGCCCATGCCGTGCAGCCGCTGATGCTCGATCTGGACGCCGGCCCGCTGCGCCATCTTGCGCACGGCCGCCAGCGTATGCGCATTGTGCGTGGCGAATTGGGGGAAGAGCAGGGGGCTGGCCTCGATCAGCCGGGCTGCGCAGACCAGATAGGACAGGTCGGTCGCGGCCTTGGTCGTGAAGACGGGATAACCCGGCGCGCCTGCCACCTGCGCACGCTTGATCTCGCTGTCCCAATAGGCGCCCTTGACGAGGCGGATCATCAGCCGACGGCCGCTCTGGCGCGAAAGGTCCGCCAGCATGTCGATCACCGACAGGGCCCGTTTCTGATAGCCCTGAACGACGAGGCCAAGGCCGGTCCAGGCACCGAGCGCTTCGTCCCGCGCCAGGCGATCGACCAGCTTGAGCGAGAGAACCAGCCGATCGGCCTCTTCGGCATCGATGGTGAAGTTGAGGTCATGTTCCGCCGCGATCAGGGCGAGCCGCCTGACGCGCGGATACAGGTCGGCGAACACGAAGGCTTCGCGCGTCGCGTCGTAGCGCGGGCAGAGGGCTGAGAGCTTGACCGAGATGCCATGGCCTTCCTCGGGGCTTTCCAGCGCCGCCCGCGACGCGCCCACGGTGCGGATCGCCTCCGCATAGAGCGCCTCGTAGCGATCGGCATCGGCCATCGTCCGGGCGCCCTCGCCCAGCATGTCGAACGAGCAACGATAGCCTTCCTTGCGCGCGCGCTCGATTGCGGACTCGATCGTGCCGCCCAGCACGAACTGGTTCCCCATCATCCGCACGGCGGTCGCGACGGCCTTGCGGATGACCGGCTCGCCCAGGCGGCCGACGAGGGCCTTGAGCCAGCCGCCGACGTCGCTGCGTATCTCCTCGTCGACGTCGACCAGCTTGCCCGTCAGCATCAGGCCCCAAGTCGAGGCGTTGACGAACAGGCTGTCCGATTTGCCGATATGGGCGGCCCAGTCGGCGGTGCTGATCTTCTCGGCGATCAGCCGGTCGCGCGTCTCGGCATCCGGTACGCGCAGCAGCGCCTCGGCGAGGCACATCAGCGCAAGGCCTTCGCGGGTGCCGAGCGAGAATTGCTGGAGGAAGCTCTCGACGAGCCCCTGCTTGCGGGTGGCCGCGCGGGCGGCCTCGACGAGGCCGATCGCTTCGGCGCGAACATCGCGCTGCTCCTCGGGGGAGAAGGGGGTGAGGGCGAGGAGGTCGGCTATTGCCTGGCGCTCATCGCGATATTTACCGGCGTCGATCCTGTCCCAATCCAGCCCGCTCTGCACGTTACGCACTCCAGTCCTTCGATGATCGCGGGATGCAGGCATCCCTCTCCGGCCGCATGGGGCGGCCGGCAGTTTTTCCTGTTGTCGACTGCCGGCCTTCGCTCAGGACGCGATGGAGCGCCCGGGCGATGCCTGCTTTTGTCGTCGTCGTCGCACCCCGACCGGCGGCGGCGACATGATGCCTAAAGGGAAGTTTTCGGCTCTTCCGCTCATTGCCGATAATGCTACACTAGGTTCACCTGATAGCCCGAAGGATCTTCGATGCTTGACCAGATAGATCGCAAAATCCTCAATACTCTTCAACGGGATGGCCGGATCACGAACCAGGATCTGGCCGCCCAGGCGGGGATCTCCCCTTCGGCCTGCTTCGACCGCCTGAGGAAGCTGCGCGAGCAGGGCTATATCGATGACATCGTTGCCCTGCTGAACCCCAAGAAACTCGACCGTGCCCTGCTCGTCTTCATCGAGGTGATGCTCGACCGGACGACCAACAATGTCTTCGACCATTTCGCGGACGCCGTGAAGGCGATGCCGGAAATCCTCGAATGCCATATGGTCGCCGGTGGCTTCGACTATCTCCTCAAGGTTCGCGTGCAGGACATGGAGGCCTATCGTCGTTTCCTCGGGACCTCGCTGACCCACATGACCGGCATCCGCGAGACACGGACCTATGCCGTGCTCGAGGAGGTCAAATATTCGACCTCGCTGCCGATCTGACGCTGTCATTTACGGAAGCGGGGCCAGCGGAGCCGGCGGCGGCACCGGCGTCGTGACGTTCTGCTTCTCCTGGGCGACCATCGTCGCGATCTCGGACAGCAGCTTGGGCGCGTCGTAGACGATGCCGTCCTTGACCGTGTAGCGGACGCCGCCGATCCGCTCCTGCTTGTTGGTCTGCGGGTTCAGGCGGACGAAGCCGGTGCCGTACAACGTCTTGAGGTTCTGCAGCGGGTTCTCCTTCACGATCACCAGATCGGCGAGATAGCCGGGGCGGACGAGACCGAAGTCCGGTTCGGCGCCCTTCGGGTCCATGATCTCCCTGGCGCCGTTGATCGTCGCCGAACGGAAGATCTCCAGCGGCGAGAAGCCCGCCTCACGGAACAGCTCCAGCTCCTCGACATAGGCGAAGCCATAGACCTTGTAGATGAAGCCCGAGTCCGTGCCGACGGTGACGCGTCCACCCATATTCTTATAGTCGTTCACCAGCGTGAAGAAGCGATCGTAGAAGCGCTTCCACGAGGTCTCGATCTCGCTCGTCCAATCGAAGAAATAGGAACCGTGATTGTCGCGGGTCGACTGGAAATAATTCCACAGCTGCGGCGTGGTGTAGCTGCCCTGCCAGTCGGCATTGCGCGCGCGCATCAGGTCGCGCGAGGCGGCATAGATGTTGAAGGTCGGGTTGAAGGTGACCTTGTTGGCCTTCTGCTTCTCCAGATAGTCCTTCCACTCGGGGCTGCCCGGCTCGTACACCTCATCCCAGATGTCGGCGACCTGGCCGAAGCGGTCGAGCTCGTTGTAGAAATTATAGCCGGCCGAGAAGTCCTGGATCGTGCGGTTCTTGAGCAGCGATTCCATGTGGCCGTAGAAATGGGTGATCGAGTCGAGATGCGCCTCGCCCGCCACACGGCCGTTGAAATTGGCGACGCCCAGCTGGCTGAGATGGGCGACGGTGCCCATCTTGTTCTTGTGCGCTTCGTCGATCGCGGCGGTGATCACCTCGGGCGTCTCGTCGTTCCAGCCGAAGAATTTGATGCCGTCGATATTGTTCTTGGCGGCCCAGCGCACCCATTCGCGCGCCTTGTCCGGCCCGGTGATGCGCCCGCCGGTCCAGCCTGAACCGAGCGTTTGATAATTGAAGATGCGGGGGGCTGCGATTTCGTTGGCCGCCGACCGGTTCTTCTCGCGCGAGGCCAGTGCCTGGTTGGTCAAGGGAACGCCCCGTACTGCCGTTACGCCATGCGCCAGCCACAGCTTATAGGCATAAGAGGCGTCGGGGGCCTTGTCGGGGCCGGGCAGGTGGACATGCGTGTCGACGAAGCCCGGCAGGACGTACATGCCGGTCGCATCGATCTCCTGGTCGAAGTCGCGCGGCTCGCGGTCCTGCTTCCAGGCGAGGCCGGGCCAGCCGGCCTGCTTGATGTCGGTGATGCGGTTGCCCTCGACGATGATGTCGACCGGCCCGCGTGGCGGGGCGCCGGTGCCGTCGATGAGCGTCGCACCACGGATCACCAGCTTGCGGAACGGACCCATGCCTTCGCCTGCCGTGCGTGCCGGAGCGCCCTTGGCCACCCGGTTCACCTCGGGCTCGGCGGGCTTGCCGCCAGCCGTCTGATGCGCGGCTGCAGGAAGCGCGATGGCGGCCAGCGCGATGCCTGCGGCGAAGAGAGATGCGAGCTTCATTCCGATATTTCCCCTTTGCCTTCCGTCAGATCCGGATGAAGGACCATTGCTTGTCATAAGGCACGCGGCTCATGCGATAGCCGGCCCCTTCGCCCGTCACGATAGTGTCGGACCAGTTGTAACCCACGCCCTTCTCGGGATCGTACAGCCCCGGCTCCTGGCTGAAGAGCATGTTCTTCTGCAGCACCGTATGATCGCCCAGCGCGATATAGGGCGCATAATGGCCTTCGGATTGCTGGCCATGGCCGGGACGGTGGTAGATATAGCCGGCCATACCCTGGTCGACCTGATATTTGTGGATCGCGGCTGCGACCTCGGAACAGCGCCGGCCGGCCGCCTGCAGGTCGCGCTGCATGTCGCAGGTGTGCTGCGACACTTCCCACATCTTGGTGCCATGCGCGTCGAAGCCGCCGCTGGCATTCGCCGTCTGGTACATGCGGTAATTCTCGCCGCCGCATCCGCCGACCTTGGCGACGATCACGACCTGCAGCGGCATGTCGCGGCCCAGCCGCTGATAATAAGGCTGGTTGGGATGCGGATAGGCGGTGGTCCGACCGCAGCGGACCATGACCACGCCACCGCTGGCAACCCCGCGATTGGGCAGGCCGCCGTCGAGCTTGAGGCCCGAGCGCAGCGTATCGAGCAGCCATAGCTGGGTGGCGAGCTGAATTTCCAGGTCGGTGACGTCGGTACCGTGCGCAAGGACGTAGTCGCGAGCGAAGGCATGGGCGCGATCGTTGAGCTGATAGGCGCGATGCGAAAGGGCGAGTTCCTCGGGCGTGCTGATCCAGCGGATCTCACGGACGATGTCGGCGACGTTGACGATTTCGATACCGGGCAGGATCTTGGCGAACTTGGCCTGTTCGGACGGGTAGAGTTCGCCGTCGATCGCGAGCTTGCCGCCTTCGATGCCCTTTTCCTTCATACCTTCCAGCATGAACTCGAGCATGTCGACCGTCGCCCCTGTCGAGACCTTGCCTTCATTCGGAAAGGCGCCGGTTGCATGGGGAAAGTCGAAATAGGCGCGGCCGCCGCCATACCAGCCGCTCTTGATCAGCTGGGTGTCGATGACCGGATGATAGTACCAGGGCGCCTCGTCGCCGGCGTTCATCAGGATCGCCTGCGGACGCTCGGTGTTGGAGAACCAGTAGCCAGTGAAATAGGAACAGTTGTTGGCGTTGCGCAGCAGCACCGACTTGCAGCCGCGCTCGGCGACGCGATCGTGCAGCTTCCTGAAGGCAGCCTTGTTCCAGGCGCGTGGCAACATGTCGTAGGTTGCGGGCGGGGGCGGGCTGTTGACCCCGGTGAGGGGGGCAAGGAGCAGCTTCTGGCTGTCGCCGCCCGTGGCACGGAGTTGCGCGGTCAGCGACTTCTCGCCCGCCTGCGACGGCGATGACTGCATCGCTGCGACCTTGTCGACGCGGCCGGTGAAGCCTGCCGCGATGAGGCCGAGCGCCCCATATTTCATGATATCGCGGCGAACGATCTGCTGCTGGTTATCCATCGCGCTCTCCTGTCGTCATGCCTTGTCGTGCCGGAAGAATAGGGCGGCGCGCCGGGGGCTGCCGGCGCGCCGACGGCTCATGGGTGCGGGAGGCCCGTTTCAGGCATGCCCATGCGCCGTTTCTCGGAAGCGACCATCTCGGCCACGTCGGCGAGCAGCTGCTTCGCGTCGTAGACGACGCCGTCCTTGACCGTGTAGCTGACGCCGCCGACCCGCTCGAGCTTCTGCGTGCTCTCGTTCAGGCGCAGCGCGCCCGTGCCGTAGAGCGTCTTGAAGTTCTGCAGCGGGTTTTCCTTGAGGATCACGAGATCGGCGAGCTTGCCGACGCGGACGGTGCCGATCGGCGGGACCGGCTGGCCCTTCGGCTCGTACAGCGTCAGCGCGCCGTTCAGCGTCGCCGCCATAAGAACCTGGCTCGGATTGAACCCTGCTTCCTGAAGCATCTCGAGCTCCTGGACATAGCCGAAGCCATAGGGCTCGAAGATGAAGCCCGAGTCCGAGCCTGTCGTCACGCGGCCGCCGATATTCTTGTAGTCGTTCAGCAGGCGCATGAACTTGTCGTAGAATTTGCGCCACTTCACCTCGGTGGCGAGTGTCCAGTCGTAGAAGTAGGAGCCGTGGTTCTCACGCGACGACTGATAGAAGCCCCACAACTGTGGCATGGTATATTTATCATGCCAATCGGCGTTGCGAGCACGCATCAGGTCGCGGCCGGCGGCATAGATCGTCATGGTCGGGTCGAAGGTGACCTTGTTCGCCTTCTGCTTTTCCAGATAGTCCCACCATTCGGGCGAGCCGGGCTCGACGCTCTCGTCGCCCAGATTGGCGACGTCGCCGAAGCGGTCCTGCTCGTCGGCATAATTATAATCATGCCGCCAGTTCTGGACCTGCCCGTTCTTGAGCATGGATTCGAAGTGGCCGTAGAAGTGGGTGACCGTGCCGAGGCCGGCCTCGCCCGCCTGGACGGCGTTCATGCGACCCACGCCGATCTGCGACAGGTGGGCGACGGTGCCGAGCTTGGTCTTCTTTGCCTCGTCCATGATCGCGGCCATGACTTCGGGCGGCTGGTCCTCGCTGTCGAGGATCTTGATGCCGTCGATGCCCTGCTTGGCGGCCCACTGGACCCAGGCGCGCGCCTTTTCGGGCGTATTCACTCGCCCGCCGGTCCAGCCCTTGCCCTGGCCGGGCCGCTGATAGGCGAAGATGCGCGGGGCCGCGATCTCGTTGCGGGCCGAGCGGGCGCGCTCGCTCAGTGAAATCTCGAACGGTGCAAGGTCGACGCCGCGGACCGTGGTGACGCCATGGGCCAGCCACAGCTTGTAGGAATAGGACAGGTCGGGCGCCTTGTCCGAGGTCGATCCATGGACGTGCATGTCGACAAAGCCCGGCGTCACAAACATGCCGGTCGCGTCGATCTCATAATCGAAGTCGCGCGGCTCGCGGCCCTGCTTGAGCGGCAGGCCGGGCGTGCCGGCCGGCAGGATGTCCGCGATGACATTCTTCTCGACGACGATGTCGACCGGGCCGCGCGGCGGCGCGCCCGAACCGTCGATCAGGGTGACGCCGCGGATGACCATCTTGTTGAACGGGCCCGCGCCCTCGCCCTGCTTGCGCGCAGGCGCCGGGTTGGCACCAGCCCGCGGCTTGACGGCTTCGACCTTGCCGGGGGCCGGGTCCTGTGCCGCCAGATTGCCGGCAGCCACCATCATCGTGCCGCCCAGAAGCGCGAGCACGGTCCTCTTACCGATCTTCATCTCTAATCCCCTCTTGTCGTTCGAAGGTGGGGCGCGGGCTCCGGGCCCGCGCCCTGCCGTCAGAAGCGCTTCGTGACGTTGACGCCGAAGGTACGGGGCGGCGCGCTGAAGGTATTGGTCAGGCCGCCCGTGTTCGCCGACGAACTCGAGCTGTTGATCGCCGTGTCGTCGAACAGGTTGTTGATGTAGAAATAGAGGCCCCAGTCGTTGTCGGGCTGCTGCACGCCGAAGCGCAGATTGGCCATCTCGTGGGCCGGGATCAGCCGGCGATAGATGTCGGCCGGGGACAGCGTGCTGTACGACCTGCCGACATGGCTCGCGTCGAAGCGGGCGATCGCTTCCATGTCGTCGTTGAGCTCGTGCGTATATTCCGCCGCGATGCCGGCCGTGATCTTCGGAATGAAGGCCAGGCGATTGCCCTTGCGGCCGGTGGCCGTGACGATCGTGCTGATCTGATCCTCCGACAGCTTGGCATCGGTATAGCCAAGGTTGCCGCTCACCGAGAAATTGCTGGTGATGTCGGCGGTGAGCTCGGCTTCCGCGCCCCAGATGCGCGCCGCGCCGGCATTGGCAATCAGGCCGAACACCGAACCGGTGCCGGTGGTGCGCGCCGAAACCTGGAGATTATCCCAGTCGATGCGATAGCCGGCGAGGTTGAAATAGATGCCGCGGGCGAGCTTCGTCTTCGCACCCAGCTCATAGTTCCAGATGCTGTCCGACGAATAGCCCGCGAGGGCTGCCGGAAGGCCGATCACCTGGTTGACGCCGCCGGGACGGAAGCCCTGCGCCGCCTGGGCATAGAACAACAGGTCGGGATTGGCCTGCCATGCCAGGTTGAACTTGTAGATGAAGCCATCTTCCTTGTTCTTGGCTTCGGTATAGGGTGTGACCACCGACGAATAATGGATCTGGCCGACGTCGATCTTTCCGCCGACGCGCTTGCGGAAGTCATAATAGCGCGTGCCGGCGGTAAACGTCAGCTGGTCGAAGAACTTGTAGCTGAGTTCGACATAGGCTGCCTTCTGCTTCAGATAGTCGAAGATGGTGCGGTCATAGGCGAGCGCGGTCGGATCATCGACGTCGTAGAGCGAACCGGTTGCCGGATTGGCGGTGAGAAGCGTCGAACGGACGACGGTCTTGCGGTCTTCCAGGAACAGGCCGGCCGTCCACTGGAAGGGGCTCTCGTTGTTCGAGCTGACGCGCAGTTCGTTGACCCAGTTCTTCACGCTCTGCGGCTGATAGAGCGAGGACTGCTGGATGGCGCGCGTCGCCGGCAGGTAGCTGGCGAGTTGCGCGTCGGTGCAGGTGCCTGCGTTGCGTAGCAGATATTGGCGGCAGCCGGCGGCCGTGTCGCGGCCGTTGAAGGTATCGCCGACGTCGGAGACGGCGACGCGGTCACGGTCGAAATAGGAGGTCACGCCGACGAGGGTGAAGCCGTCGAACTCATAATGCAGCGTGCCGTTGTAGATCCGGTTCTCGTCGTAATTGCCGGCGCGGGCACGGGCGGAGGTCACATATTTCCGGCCGAGGATAGCCGAGGGTTCGAGGCGCCAGCCCGGGCTCTGCGTGCTGACCTTTTCGTAGAAGGCCGCAAGGTCGATGGTCAGGCGCTCGCTCGGCGTGAAACGGACCAGGGCGCGTCCGCCGGCCGCATAGCCGTCGTTGATGTCCTTGTCGTTGCGCAGGAACGGATCGCCGGCCGGGGTGCTGTCGATGACGTTCTTCGCGGTCGGATCGCTGGCGAGGATGACATTGTCCACATAGCCAGCGAACTTGTTGTAATAGCCGACGAAACGCACCGCGAGTTTGTCTTCGATGATGGGCAGGTTGACCATCGCGTCGATCGAATAGCCTTCCTTGCCGCCCTCGACGGTCGACAGATTGGCGCTCACGGCACCCTCGACCTTATCCGAGCGGGGCTTCTCGAAGATGACGCGGAGCGTACCGCCCATTGAGCCCGACCCGAACAGCGTGCCCTGCGGACCCCGGAGGACCTCGGCGCGCTCGACGTCGAACAGGCGGAAATCGGGCGTAGTGCCGGCTGCGTCCGAACTGGTCGAAACCGAACCCGAAACCGGGGTTTCGTCATAATAGACACCGACCGTGGGTTCGCCCGAAGACTGGATACCGCGGATGAGAACGCGGCGCTGGCCGGGGCCGCTGTCGACGATGCGCAGCGAAGGTGCGTTGCGCGTCAGGTCGGTGAAGCTCGACGAGCCGGCAGCGGCGAGCGCTTCGCCCGAAGTGGCCGAGATCGCCAGCGGCGTCTCCTGGAGGCGTGTGTTGCGGCGGAGCGCAGTGACGACGATATCCGCGCTGTCGATGGCCTCGGACGCCGTCGTGGCGGTGTCGCTGCCTGACTGCGCGAGCGCTGCGCCCGGTGACGCCATCAGCGTACCTGCCAGCAGAAATACCCGGAACAACGGGACGCGCGTCTTCGCTTCGAGAATCGTCGTCATGATCGGTCTTCCCCTTTTCTGATTAGGCCTTCCGGGCCCTCCCGCCCGGTCGGCCCGCACCGACTTTCTGCGGTCAGCCTATGACGAGTTCTCCCGAAGGTGCTTGGTTTGTTTTCGGCTGAAAGAGAATAATATGACGAATATGGTCAAATATGCCGCAGGATATTCGATAATCGAATTTCTGCTGAAAATGTTGATTCGGTGGCAAAGATGTAAGTAGGCCGATGAATATTCTGGATATACTATATCATTCCGTATCATCTGCGCCGGAATGTGGGTGGTCTTGCATTTTTACGAATGAGAAAGTTGGAGAATATTGTTCGGCGGCTTCATAGTCGAGCACGCCAAAAGAGCCACGTTCATCGCTTATTCAGCCAGACGCCGTGCATCCACATGATCCATTCATATGTATATATATGTTGAGCGCGCAGTATCCGCCGCAGCGCCATTGAGGCAGTGCTGGTCCTATTCGTGCGGCAGTGGCTGGATCTGCGAAATATTATGTGAATATTGCTGTGCTTTGTGACATGGCTGCTGCATTCACGCTGCTGGTAGCTGATGCTCAGGCTGCGACGGCGGGCTGTCCTTAGTCACAGATGCAAAGGGAACAGCGCTGACCGATTGTCACGGTGGGGCGCGACCTTTGCCGACGCCCAGGGAGAGAGACGCAATGGGTGCACCGCCCGGGATAACCGCCGACCGGATCGTGGATTTCGACATCTTCAATCCGCCGGGAGGCGAGCGGGACTATTTCGCGGCATGGCAGGGCCTTGCCCGTCCGGATGGACCAGGGCTGCTATGGACCACGGCGAATGGCGGGCACTGGATCGCGACGCGTGGCGAGCTGGTCCGTAGCCTCTGGGCGGACAGCGAACGGCTGTCGAGCGACGTCCTTGCGGTGACGCCGGGCCTTGGCGAGGTGATGAAGTTCATTCCCCTGCAGCAGGACCCGCCCGAGCATGGGCCCTATCGGATGTCGGTGATGAAGGGGCTCGCCTCGCGCTATGTGGTCGCGCTCGAGCCCAAGGTCGCCGAGGTGACGCGTGAACTGATCGCGACGATCAAGCCCGCCGGCGCCTGCGAGTTCGTCGAGGAATTCGCCGAGATATTGCCGCTGCACATCTTCCTGACGCTGATCGATGTTCCCCTGTCCGACCGGCCACGCCTGCGCGCTCTGGGCGCGCAGCTGACCCGCCCCGACGGTTCGATGACGGTCGAGCAGTTGCGCGACGCTGCCGACGAATATCTGCGTCCCTTCATCGAGGCGCGCATGGCCAATCCGGGCGAGGACCTGTTCAGCCGGATATTCGTCGCGGGTGTCGACGGCCGGCCGTGGACCATGGATGATGCGCGGCGCATGTGCCGCAATCTGCTATTCGGCGGCCTCGATACGGTCGTCGCGATGATCGGCATGATAACGCTCCATCTGGCGCGCCATCCGCAGGATCAGGCTTTCCTGCGCGCCCATCCGGAATTGCTGCCCCAGGCTGCGGACGAACTGATGCGCCGCTACCCGACCGTGTCGGTCAGCCGAAACGCCGTCGTCGACATGGACGTCGACGGGGTCCGCATCCGCGCGGGGGACATCGTTTATCTGCCGAGCGTGTTGCACAATCTCGACCCCGCCAGCTTCGACGCGCCCGAAGAGGTCCGCTACGACCGTGCGCTCAATCCGACGCGGCATACCACGCTGGGCGCGGGCGCGCATCGCTGCGTCGGCGCGGGGCTGGCGCGCATGGAGGTCATCGTGTTCCTGCGCGAATGGCTCGCCAACATGCCCGACATCCGGCTCGATCCCGACAAGCCCGTGCTGATGAAGGGCGGCAATGTCGGGGCCTGCACCGCGCTCCCGCTGGTCTGGAACTGACGCCCGGCGCAGCGGGCGGTTCAGTCCGCGAAACGCGCGGCGAAATCATGGGCGGTGCTTTCCAGCCGCCCAAGCTCGTCGTCGACATCCCTGAAGCCAGTGGCCACCGCGTCGATCTCGCTGGCCACCGCTTCGGTGTCGGCGCGGATCGCGGCAATGGTCGAGGACATGGAATCGGCGGACAGCGCGGTCTCGTCGACGGCGGTCGTTATGGTCGTCACGGTCTTTGCCTGCTCGTCCATTGCCTGGCGGATACGGCCCGCGAGCCGTTCGACTTCGCCCACAGTAGTACGGATCGATCCGTTTGCGTCCAGCGCCCGCCGCGCGGCGGATTGGATGGCATCGATTTTCCGGGCGATGTCGTCAGTGGCGCGCGCGGTCTGGCTGGCAAGATCCTTGACCTCCTGCGCAACCACCGCAAAGCCGCGCCCGGCATCGCCGGCCCGGGCGGCTTCTATGGTGGCGTTGAGCGCCAGGAGATTGGTCTGTCCCGCGACGTCGCGGATGAGGCCAAGGATGGACTCGATCGCCCGCGCGTGCGTCGACAGGGCCTCCGATACGGCGACGGCGTCCGCCGACTGGTCCGCTGCCCGCGTCGCCACGCTCGCCGCGACATCGACCTCCCGGCGTGCGTCGGCGATCGCGCGAATGAGCCCCGCCGCAGTGACTGCCGCCTGACGCATCGCACCGGCCGACTGCTCCGATGCCGCAGCCACCTCGGACGCCTTGCTCAGCATGCCGCGCGCCGCCGATGCCGTCGCGCCGGTCTGCTTGCTCAGCGAGCGCGATCGGACGCGCGTGGTCGAGAGAATGTCGCCGATGTCGGTCCGAAAGGCCTCGCTGGCGGATTCCCGCGCCGCGAGCGAGCGCTTCTGCCGGACGGCATTGTCGTAGGAGAGGGTCAATTCCAGCTCGATGCCGCCAAGCATGTTGATGCTGCGCTGCGCGAACAGGACGAATCCGGGATCATCGGCAAAGCGCTCCGCGATGCGATCGACCGCCAGATGCGTCTCGCCATACATGTTCATGAGGAAGACGGGCGGTGCCACCTGCAGCCGATGGATGAACTTGGCCGTCTGGTTGAGGATCCGCATCCATTCGAGATCGATCGGACGGGTGTAGAGAAAGCGGCGCCGCTCGACGAGATCGGCGACGTCGAACGACAGGCTTTCGTCCTCGCGCTTATCGCGCAACACACGGAGCACCGGCTCCCAATGGAGGCGGGCCGCGTCGAGGATGATGTCCGATGCGCGCTCCCACACCGCCGCCAACCGCTGCCGCAGCTGGCCGCCGGCATTATAGGTCGCGATCCGGTCCCTAAAATCCTCGTCCGTCAGTGCCTTGGATTGCACGTCCTTCACGGAACGCGGAACGGCCGCCAGGTCCATGGCCTTCTCCTCTCGGGGTGGGCAATGGGCCTTTGAGGGTTAACCAAAAGCAAATGTTACGGAAGCGTTGCGACAATAGGAGGCCGTTACCCTAGCGTAATGGTCGGTCCATTATGCCCGGCAGGTCCAGCCCCCGCGCACGCGCACAATCGAGCGCGATGTCATAGCCCGCATCGGCATGACGCATCACCCCCGTGGCCGGGTCGTTCCAGAGGACCCGCTCAAGGCGGCGTGCGGCCGCCTCGCTCCCGTCGGCGACGATCACCATCCCCGAATGCTGCGAATAGCCCATGCCGACTCCCCCGCCATGGTGCAGCGAGACCCAGGTCGCGCCCGAAGCGGTGTTGAGCAGCGCGTTCAGGAGCGGCCAGTCCGACACGGCATCGCTGCCGTCGCGCATCGCCTCGGTTTCGCGATTGGGGCTGGCAACCGATCCGCTGTCGAGATGATCGCGGCCGATCACCACGGGCGCCTTAAGTTCGCCGCTGGCGACCATTGCGTTGAACGCTAGGCCGAGCCGGTGCCGGTCGCCCAAGCCCACCCAGCAGATCCGCGCGGGCAGGCCCTGGAAGTGGATGCGCTCGCGCGCCATGTCGAGCCAGCGGTGGAGATGCGCGTCGTCGGGGAGCAGCTCCTTCACCTTGGCGTCGGTCTTCCAGATGTCCTCCGGATCGCCCGACAGCGCCGCCCAGCGGAACGGGCCGACACCCCTGCAGAAGAGCGGACGGATATAGGCGGGCACGAAGCCGGGGAAGTCGAACGCGTTGTCGACGCCCTCGTCTTTCGCCATCTGCCGGATGTTGTTGCCATAGTCCGTGGTCGGTACGCCCGCCGCCTGGAAGTCGAGCATCGCACGGACATGGGTGGCCATCGATGCCTTGGCGGCCCTGGCGACCACCTCCGGCTCGCGTTCGCGGCGCTCGATCCATTCGGCGACGGTCCAGCCGGCGGGCAGATAGCCATTGACCGGATCATGGGCCGAGGTCTGGTCGGTCAGCAGATCGGGCCGGATGCCGCGGCGGTAAAGTTCCGGCAGCAGTTCGGCGGCATTGCCGAGCAGACCGACCGACAATGGGGCCCGCGCGGCGCAGCTCTCCTCGATCATCGCCATCGCTTCGTCGATCGTCTCGGCGGCGCGGTCGAGATAGCCGGTGCGCAGGCGCATCTCGATCCGGCTCGGCTGGCATTCGATCGCGAGGCAGGACGCACCCGCCATCACCGCGGCCAGCGGCTGCGCGCCACCCATGCCGCCGAGACCTGCGGTCAGCAGCCAGCGACCCGACAGGTCGCCGCCACAATGCTGGCGCCCCATTTCGACGAAGGTCTCGTAGGTGCCCTGAACGATGCCCTGGGTACCGATATAGATCCAGCTGCCGGCGGTCATCTGGCCGTACATCGCCAGCCCCTTGCGATCGAGCTCGGCGAAATGCTCCCAGGTCGCCCATTTCGGCACGAGGTTGGAATTGGCGATCAGCACGCGCGGCGCGTCGGCGTGAGTCCGGAATACGCCGACCGGCTTGCCCGACTGAATCAGCAGCGTCTGGTCGTCTTCCAGCCGCCGCAGCGTCTCGACGATCCGGTCATAGCTCTCCCAGTCGCGCGCCGCCCGGCCGATCCCGCCATAGACGACCAGCTCCTCGGGCCGCTCGGCGACGTCCGGGTGAAGGTTGTTCATCAGCATCCGCAGCGGCGCTTCGGTCAGCCAGCTTTTGGCCGAAAGAGTGGTGCCGGTGGCGGGGCGGATGGTGCGGCTGTTGTCGAGACGGGTCATGGCTCTTCCGTTCAGCGGGTGCGGGCGAAGTCGAGGCAGGCGGTCAGCACCTGCCGGAGCGTATCGATGGTCGCTGCCTTGGGCGCGAAGGGCGCTGGCCAGTTGTCGGGATCGGGAGCCTCCGGCTCTTGCAGATAGCCGCGCATCGACAACTCCATCTGGATCGCATGGACATGGTCCTGCGGCCGCCCATGATGGCGCGTCGTCCAGCCGCCCCGGAAGCGACCGTCGACGACATGGCTTTCGCCGCTGGCGGCCACCACTGCCGTAACGGCGTCGCGCAAGGCGCTGGCGCAGCTCATGCCGGTGTTGGTGCCGATGTTGAACAGCGGCAGCTCGCCATCGAACAGGCGGGGCATATGGCTGAGGATCGAATGCGCGTCGTACAGCACTACCTGTCCGTGCCGTGAGCGCAGGCGGTCGATCTCGGTTTCCAGCGCCTGATGATAGGGTTCGAAGAAGCGGCGCCGGCGCTCTTCTATGTCCGCTTCGTCCGGCCCGCCGTCGCGATAGAGGTGCTCGCCGGCGAAGGTCGTCGTGGGGCAGAGCTCGGTCGTGGTCATGCCGGGGTAGAGCGACGCCCCCGAAGGGTCGCGGTTGACGTCGATCACGCTGCGCGAAATCCGCGTGCGGATGGTCGTCGCGCCGAGTTCGCCCGCAAAGCCATAGACGCGGTCGATCCACCAATCGGCGTCCTTGCGCGCCAGCCAGGGCGAGACGAAGCGCGGTTCATAGTCGGCGGGAATGTCGGTGCCGCTGTGCGGAAAGGCCACGATCAGGGGCGCCTCGCCGCGGTCGATCTCCAGCCAGCCGGTCATGCGATCCCCGGCAGGTCGGATGCGGCAGCGGCAACCACGGCACCCGAGCGGACAAGGGCATTGGCCGCCTCCATGTCGGGATGGAAATGGCGGTCGTCCTCCAGCGTCGGCACCTGCGCCCGCAACAGCCGGCGGACCGCTTCCAGCGCTTCGCTGGAGACAAGCGGCTGGTGGAAGTCGCAGCCTTGCGCGGCCGCCAGAAGTTCGATCCCCACCACGGCCTGCGCATTGGCGGCCATGTCGAGCAGCCGCCGCGCGCCATGGGCTGCCATCGAGACATGGTCCTCCTGATTGGCGGAGGTCGGCAGCGAATCCACGCTGGCGGGGGTGGCGCGCTGCTTGTTCTCCGACACCAGCGCAGCCGCCGTCACCTGCGGGATCATGAAGCCCGAATTGAGCCCGGGCTTCGGCGTGAGGAAGGCGGGCAGACCCGACAGCGCCGGATCGACCAGCATCGCGATGCGGCGCTCGGTGATCGACCCGATCTCGCATATGGCGAGCGCGATCATGTCGGCGGCGAAGGCGACGGGCTCGGCGTGGAAATTGCCGCCGGACAGCGCCTCGTCGGTATCGGGGAAGATCAGCGGATTGTCGGTGACGCCATTGGCTTCGGTCTCCAGCGTGCCGGCGGCATGGCGCAGCATGTCGAGCACCGCGCCCATCACCTGCGGCTGGCAGCGCAGGCAATAGGGATCCTGCACGCGTGCGTCATTGTCGAGGTGGCTGGCCCGTATCGCCGACCCGGCCATCAGCCCGCGCAGCGTCGCGGCGACCTCGATCTGGCCCGGCTGGCGGCGCAGCTGGTGGATGCGGTCGTCGAACGGCGTGTCCGAGCCTTTCGCGGCCTCGGTCGCCAGCGCGCCCGTCACCAGCGCCGACTGGAACAGCGTTTCCGTCTCGAACAGCCCGGCCAGCGCGTTGGCGGTGGAGAATTGCGTGCCGTTGAGCAGCGCGAGCCCTTCCTTGGGGCCAAGTGTCAGCGGGTTCAGCCCGGCCTTGGCCAGCGCTCCCGCCGCGGTCAGCGTCTGGCCCGCAATCTCGATATGGCCCACGCCGATCATCGCGGCCGCCATATGTGCGAGCGGGGCGAGGTCGCCGCTGGCGCCGACCGACCCCTGTGCCGGCACGACCGGCGTGAGGCCCGCGAACAGCATCGCTTCCAGCAGCCGGACCGTCTCGGGCCGGACGCCCGATGCGCCCTGCGCGAGGCTGGCGAGCTTGAGCGCCATCATCAGCCGCACGATTGGCGCGGGGGAGGGGGCGCCTGTTCCCGCCGCATGGCTCAGCACGATGTTGCGCTGGAGCGTGGCGAGATCCTCGTCGCCGATCTTGACGCTGGCGAGCTTACCGAAGCCGGTGTTCAGGCCATAGACGGGCTTGTGCTGGGCGATGATCCGCTCGACGGCGGCCGCGCTGGCCTTGATCGCGTCGAGCGAGGCGGGGTCCAGCGTGGGCATCGCGCCGCGATAGATGGCGCGCCAGTCGGCCAGCGATACCGCGCCGGGCTTCAAGAAAATCCTGTTCATAATCCCTTCCACACGCGGTCGTGGAGAGGGTTGTCCCCCATCCGATAGACCAGTTCGGCCAGACGCTCGACATTCCAGATGGCGAGGTCGCATTGCTTGCCCGCCTCCAGCGTGCCGGTTCGTCCGTGCAGGCCCAGCGCCCGCGCCGCGTTGCGCGTCACCCCGACCAGGCATTCCTCGACCGTCAGCCGGAACAGCGTCGCCCCCATGTTCATCGCCAGCAGGAGCGAGGTCAGCGGCGAGGTGCCGGGGTTGCAGTCGGTCGCGAGCGCGATCGGTACGCCCGCCGCGCGCAGCGCTGCGACCGGCGGCTTGCGCTCCTCGCGAGTGAAATAGAAGGCGCCGGGAAGGAGCGTCGCGACGGTACCCGCGCGCGCCATTGCGGCGATGCCGTCGTCGTCCAGATATTCTAGATGGTCGGCCGACAGTGCGCCGGCTTCGGCCGCCAGCCGGGCGCCATGAAGGTTGGAGAGTTGCTCGGCGTGCAGCTTGACCGGCAGGCCCGCCTTGCGCGCGGCATCGAACACGCGCTGCGTCTGGTAGGGGGTGAAGCCGATCCCCTCGCAAAAGGCGTCGACCGCGTCGGCCAGCTCGGCTTCGGCCGCAGCCGGGATCATCTGCGTGCAGACCAGATCGACGTAGCCGTCCGCATCGTCGCGATATTCGGGCGGCAGCGCATGGGCGCCGAGCAGCGTCGTCCGCACGGTGATCGCCCGCGCGGTCCCGATCCGGCGGGCCGCGCGCAACATGCGCAGTTCTGTCTCGAGATCCAGCCCATAGCCCGACTTGATCTCGACCGTCGTCACCCCCTCGGCGATCAGTCTGTCGATGCGGGGCAGGGCGCCCTCCAGCAGTCCATCCTCGTCGGTCGCGCGCGTCGCCGCCATGGTCGAGACGATGCCGCCGCCGGCGCGCGCGATCTCTTCGTAGGACGCACCCTTCAGGCGCAGCTCGAATTCATGCGCGCGGTTGCCGGCGTGGACGATGTGGGTGTGGCAGTCGATCAGGCCGGGCGTGATCCAGCGGCCGCCGCAGTCGGTCGCCTCGACCGGGTCGAAGCGGGGAGCGTCTGCCGCCGGTCCGGCATAGAGGATGTCGCCGTCGCGCGCGGCCACGACGCCGTCATCGACGACGCCCAACCCGGCGCCGGCCATCGTCGCCAGCCGCGCCTGTTTCCAAAGACGGTCGCACCGCATGTTTCGAGTCTCCGCCATCATCATTGCACCGGCTTTCAATAATGTATAGACATTATCGAAGGAGGGCCGGGATGGCGGACAGGCACTTTCATTTCGGCCAGGCGCTGCTGCCCGACGGATGGGCCGACGACGTGCGCGTTGCCGTCAGCGATACGGGCTGGATCGAGCAAGTCCGGGCCGGTCAGCCTGCCGAAGCGGGTGATGAGCGCGCGGCCGTTGCCTTGCCAGGATTGCCCAACCTCCACAGCCACGCCTTCCAGCGCGGCATGGCGGGGCTCGCCGAGGTCGCGGGGCACGGCCCCGACAGCTTCTGGACCTGGCGCGAGCTGATGTACCGCTTCGTCGGCCGGATGACGCCCGATCAGCTGCTCGCGATCGCCGCCATGGCCTATGTCGAGATGCTGGAGACGGGCTTCACCCGCGTCGGCGAGTTTCACTATCTCCACCATGACCGCGATGGCGCGGCCTATGCCGACCCGGCGACGATGAGCCGCGCGATCGTCGAGGCGGCGCGCGAGAGCGGTATCGCGCTGACCCATCTTCCGGTCTTCTACGCCCATGGCGGGTTCGGTGCGCAACCGGCGGGCGAGGCGCAGCGGCGTTTCCTCCACAATGTCGACGGCTTCGCCCGGCTGGTCGAGGCGCTTGGGCCCGTCGTCGCCGACCTGCCCGACGCGGTGCTGGGCGTGGCGCCGCACAGCCTGCGCGCGACGACCGGGGAGCAATTGCGCGCCGTCGCGGCGCTGAGCCCCGGCCCGATCCACATCCACATCGCCGAACAGGAAAAGGAGGTCGCGGACTGCCTCGCCTGGAGCGGAGCGCGACCGGTCGACTGGCTGCTCGACCATGCGCCCGTCGGTCCCGACTGGTGCCTCGTGCATGCGACCCATGTCACGCCCGGCGAGGCGCGGCGGATGCGCGAGGCGGGCGTCGTCGCGGGGCTCTGCCCGATCACCGAAGCCAATCTGGGGGACGGCATCTTTCCGGCCGAGCATTTCGGCGGGGCGATCGGGATCGGATCGGATTCCAACGTGCTGGTTGATGCGACCGAGGAATTGCGGCTGCTCGAATATGGCCAGCGTCTGGTTCGGCGGCGCCGCAACCTGTTCGCCGAAGCCGGCGGATCGACCGGCGGCGCGCTGTACCGCACGGCGCTGGCCGGGGGCGGGCAGGCGCTGGGTGCCGTCAGCGCGATCGCCGAAGGCCCGGCCGATTTCGTCACGCTCGACATGGCGCATGTCTCGCTGGCGGGCCGGCGCGGCGATGCCATCCTCGACGGGCTGATCTTCGCCGCCGGTTCGCGTGCGATCGACGGGGTCTGGCGACGCGGGCGGCAGGTCGTTAGGGGCGGTCGCCATGTCGAGCGGGATCGCATCGCCGCCCGCTATCGCCGCACGCTGGAGGACCTGCTCGCATGAAGCGCATCTCGATCCATGATCGCATCCGGCAGGAGATCGAGGAGCGCATCATGTCGGGCCTGTGGGAGGCGGGACATCGCCTGCCGCCCGAACATGAGCTGATGACGACCTACGGTTGTTCGCGCATGACCGTGCACAAGGCGATCGACGGCCTCGTCGACCGGGGATTGATCGAGCGCCGCAAGCGCGCCGGGAGCTTCGTCGCAGCCCCCACCGCGCACCGCGCCGCGCTGGAAATCCCCGACGTCTCGGTCGAGATCGCCGCGCGGGGGCAGGTCCATCGGCTGGGCCTGATCGAGCGCGTCGAGCGCGAGGCCGACGCGCTCGACCGCGAGCGGCTGGGCGTCGAGGGCGGGGCGGTGCTGTGGCTGCGCTGCCTGCACCGCGCGGATGAGCGGCCCTTCGCGCTGGAGGAGCGGCTGATCAGCCTCGATGCGGTGCCGGCGGCTCGCTCGGTGGACTTTGCGAGTGAAAGCCCCGGCCGCTGGCTGCTGGGCCATGTACCCTGGACCGACGCGCGCCACCGGATCAGCGCCATCGCCGCCAAGCAGCCCGTGGCCGAGCGACTGGGCGTCCCGCTCGGCTCGCCCTGTCTCTCGGTCGAACGCTGGACGTGGCGCAACGACGCGCGGATCACCTGGGTCAGGCTGACCTATCCGGGCGACCGTTACGCGCTGGAGGCCGGCTTCCTCGCCTGAACGCCTGCGCGCAACCATTAGGCGCGCGGCGCATTGTTCTGCGACGGAGGCAGGCATGCGGCTCGACGACGAAAGCGAAAGCAGCAATTTCGAGATACGATCGGGCGGCGGCGGGGGCTTCGGGCTTCCGATCGGCATTCCACTCGGGCGGGGTGGGCTTGGCTGCGGCTCGCTGGTGGTCATCCTGATCATATCGATGGTGCTGGGCGTGAACCCGCTCTCGCTGCTCGGCGGATCGGGTCAGGTCGCGCCGACGAGCGAGCGCAGCGTGCCGGGCGCGGCCCCGGCTGAGAAGACGCCGGTGATGAGCCAGTCGCTCAAGATCCTCGGCTCGACCGAGCGCGTCTGGGGCCGCCTGTTCGAAGCGCAGGGCGCGACCTATCGGCCGACGAAGCTGATCTTCTATTCGGGCGGCACGCAGGCGGGCTGCGGCTTCGCCAACGCGTCGGCCGGCCCCTTCTATTGCCCGGCGGACAGCCGCATCTATCTCGACACCGCCTTCTTCGACGAACTCGCCAACCGCTTCGGTGCCCCCGGAGACTTCGCGCAGGCCTATGTCATCGCCCATGAAGTCGGGCACCATATACAGGCGCTGGAAGGCACGCTCGGTCAGGTCCAGCGCGCGCAACGGCAGCTGAGCGAGCGTGAAGGCAATGCGCTGCAGGTGAAGGTCGAGCTGCAGGCGGATTGCTATGCCGGCGTCTGGGCCGCGCAGGACCGCAACCTGCTCGAACCCGGCGATGCCGAGGCCGGCCTGCGCGCGGCGGCGGCGGTCGGCGACGACACGCTGCAAAAGGCGTCGCAGGGCGAGGTCGTCCCCGAAGCCTTCACCCATGGCAGCGCCGCCGAACGCCAGGCCTGGCTCAAGCGCGGCCTTGCCAGCGGCGATCCCGCGCAGTGCGACACCTTCGGCGGGACCCTGCGCTGATGCAGCGCTGGCCCGACCGTCTGTGGCTCGTCCGGCACGGCCAGAGCGCGGGCAACGTCGCGCGCGACGCCGCGCATGAGGCCGAGATGGACCGAATCGCGATCCATGGCCGCGACGTCGACGTGCCGCTGAGTGCGCTGGGCGAGCGCCAGGCCGATGCGCTCGGTCACTGGTTCCGCATGGCCGCTGCTGACGAACGCCCCGACGTGCTGCTGTCCTCGCCCTATCGTCGCGCGATGCAGACCGCGCGCCGCTTCCGGCAGGCGGGCGGCGCCGAGCCCGACGAAGCGATCTGCATGGACGAGCGGCTGCGCGAGAAGGAGTTCGGCATCCTCGACGGCCTGACGACGCGCGGCATCGGCAGCGTCCATCCCGAACAGGCCGAGTTTCGCAGGCTGATGGGCAAATTCTATCACCGGCCGCCGGGTGGCGAGAGCTGGTGCGATGTCATCCTGCGGCTGCGATCGGTGCTCGACACCATCTCGCTCCATTATGCCGGGCGGCGCGTGATGATCTTCGCGCATCAGGTCGTCGTGCTCTGCCTGCGCTACATCATCGAAAATCTCGACGAGGCGGAGATATTGGCGATCGACCGCGAGGCCGATGTCGCCAATTGCTCGATCACCGAATATCGCTTCGACGCGCACGCGGGGCGAAACGGCAATCTCGTCCTGACGCGCTACAACGTCACCGCGCCGATCGAGCGCGAGGCGGCACCGGTGACGCGCGAGCCCGACCCGATAATGGGCGCCAGAGGATGACGGAGCGGATGACGGAGCGATGACGGGCACCGAGCCCCTCGACGCCGGCTGGCTGGCGGCGCACCCGCTGCCCGATCATCATGCGGGTACCGACAAGAATGCGCGCGGCCGGGTGCTCCTGATCGGCGGCAGCATGTTCGTGCCCGGCGCGCTCGCGCTGACCGGCGAGGCGGTGCTGCGCAGCGGGGCCGGCAAGCTCCAGGTCGCCACGGTCGATGCCGCCGCCATGGCGCTGGGCGTGCGCATCCCCGAAGCCGCGATGATCGCGCTGCCCACCGACGAGGAGGGCGAGATCGACCCGGCGGCGGTCGCTCGGCTGGAGAAACCGGCGCGCCATGCCGACACGCTGCTGATCGGCCCCGGCATGGTGAGCAAGCCCAGCGCCGCCGCCCTGATCGAAGGGCTGCTCGACCTGCTGGAGCCCGAACAGTCGGTCGTCCTCGATGCCGCCGCGATCTCCTGCGCGAACGGCATGCACGCGCTGGTGGGACGAAGGGCGGGCCGGGTGATCATGACGCCGCACCATGGCGAAATGGCGAGCCTCAGCGGTCGCGACGTCGAGGACATCGCCAGCGACCCGCTGGAAAGCGCGCAGGAGATCGCGAAGCGCTACGCCTCTATCGTCGTGCTCAAGGCGGCTGAGACGCTGATCGTGTCCCCCGACCGCACCCCGCTCCTCTATCGCGGCGGAGGCGTGGGCCTCGCGACCGGCGGATCGGGCGACGTCCTGGCCGGCATCATCGCGGGACTGGCGGCCCAGGGCACCGACCCCTTCGATGCCGCCGCCTGGGGCGTGTGGCTCCACGGAGAAGCCGGCCGCCGCGCCGCCGAACGCCATGGCGCGATCGGCTTTCTGGCGCGCGATCTGCCGGTGGAGGTGCCGAGGTTGCGCGAGGAGGCTGGCGCGGCGGATCTTCAGGGGTGAACCGGATAGTCAAAGACCGGGACATCTCTGCCATTCGCTGGCGACGTGGCGAACGGCGGGCCGTAGTAGATGCTGACGTTCAGCGATCGCACCCCGGATCTCATGGGCCGACTGAGATCGGCCGCATGCGCCTCGGCAGCTTTCAGATGCAAGCTGAGCGATAGCTGGCGTTCTCAAGGTGGCAAAAACTGACCCACGTAGGGATTGCAAGGTGGTTGGGCCGCTTGCCATGAGCCGTCATCCGGCGTTCGGGGCGGCGATGTTGGAGGTGACGGATGGAAGAAGACGACCGGTGGGGCATCTGGGTCGATGTCGAGGGCTTCAGCAACCTGTGGAGTGCCGGCGACCTTGCGGCGCGCGGCCTAAACCAACTCATGCGGCTGATCTTCGCAATTGGTCGAGAGTGCTATCCGCGCGAGCCGGAGCGACTGTTCGCGCATCAGACGGGGGACGCCTTCTACATCGCTAGCTCGTTTCACGAGCGGAAT
Source organism: Rhizorhabdus phycosphaerae (assembly GCF_011044255.1). NCBI lineage: Bacteria > Pseudomonadati > Pseudomonadota > Alphaproteobacteria > Sphingomonadales > Rhizorhabdaceae > Rhizorhabdus > Rhizorhabdus phycosphaerae. The sequence goes on along the minus strand of NZ_CP049107.1, from coordinate 1,019,733 downwards.
CTCGACCGCTGTGCCTCAATCGCGATTGCCCTGATGCGCGGCGCGACGGAGGTCGAATGCGTTTCTCGGGCGGCGATCTCGGAGGGACCGCTTGCCGACTATTCTGGTACTCGCCCGCGCGAAATCCAAGACGCCTGCGTGCAGGGCGGCGATCAGGACGTGGTGTCGCTTGGCGAGGGTGTGATGACCTTGCAGAGCGTGATGGGACAGGGGCTCATCAACGCGGTTACCCTCGACAAGATCGCTTCGAACGCAGCCTGCAAGGGCTCCCTCCTTCTCATCAGCACAGAGATAGCGCGACGACTGTCGCCGGGTTTTGTGGTTCGCACTCTCCGAGCGGTTCCGGAGGTTTCGGCGATCGACTGGGTCCATTCGACCTCGCCGCTGCTAAACGCTATCGAGGCGGCGATCGGCGCCGCACCGTCTTCGCCGGCCGACATCGAGGTCCGTCTTAGAAGCTACATTGCGCGGCATGGGCTGAAATCGTCTTGGAGTGACCCGACGCTCGAATATGCGGGGTTGCCGTACGGGGTGCACGCGATACCGTAACATTCTGCGTGGCCGGACGGAGGGAGGAAGGCAGATTGAGCATCTACAACAGTGATCGGTTCCTAAAGGAGCTCAAGGAGCGCCCGGAGAACTTCTACATCATCCACTACTCTTGCGAGAGTCTTTACGACGAGAACGAAGCTCTTTCGCCCAAGATCACTTCAATCGCGGTAACGCATTATGCGACCGAGCAGACTGTCAGCTTCTCCACGCACGCGATCGCGGAGGAACTGCACATTGCACGCGAGCAGGTGCGGGATAGGTTCGACGAGATTGAGAAGAAACTCCTCTCCGACTTTTACGAGTTCGTCCGGGATCGCCGCGACAGGCATTGGGTTCACTGGAATATGCGAAACCTCACCTTCGGCTTCGAGCATCTGGAACATCGCTACCGGGTGCTTGGGGGACTCAACGCGCCCGTTATACCGGTCGAGCGGCGCTTGAACCTCAACGACCTCCTAGCCGATCGCTATGGCGGAAAATACGCGCCGCATCCTAAGATGAAGTCGCTCTGGGACCTGAATGGCGGTGTCCACCGGCACTTTCTCGATGGGAAAGAGGAGATTCAGGCGTTCCAGAACAACGAGTTCATCAGGATGCATAACTCCACGCTAGCAAAGGTGGGATTTTACTTCAGCGTAATAAAGAAACTGGTTAGCGGGAAGCTGCATACCGCGTCCCGTGGCTGGGGAGTTGCTCTTGACCGCATCTTTGAGAGCCGTACGGCAAAAACGGTTGGACTGTTCGGCACGACCGTGACGATTGGCGTCGGCATCTGGCAGGCGGGTATCTGGTTCGGAATAATCAAAGGCTAAGGAGCAACGATGGGCCGGCCTCAGCATTATAGCCTTGAGATCGCCACGCGTTGCCAGCGCTTGATCGAGCAACTGAACGACAAGGTCGGCGAAGATCGTCGCCTAGTCGACGAATGGGGCGGACCATTGCGCACCACGTTCTTGCTCGCGATGTCGACCCCGATGCTGGTTCTGCCAATGGAGCGACTTTTTCGGCCTCTATTTGGCAAAGGTGGCGTGGCCAGCGATCTCGAACTCGATCCGATTCTCGCTTCACGCGTAAACGATACCTTTGGTCATGACCGTGCTTTCGGAGAAGCGTCGTTTTTTGTCCCCGATAGCTGGGCCTACGTCGCGGCGACCGACATATTTCCGGTAGCTAAGACATGGCCTCAAGAAAAATTCGCCGCGCTCTCTGCGCCTGAGGCGATGATTGCAGCGGCTTCCGCTCCTGCAGCTGACGTCCTAGAATGCTTGCGAAACGCATTATCTCATGGCGGAATTGCTTATCTCGATGTGAATGGCCAGCAGACAGACGACGCGACGGATATGCTGGCTTTTGTCGCCAGAACGCGTGACCGGAAGGCGCTTCAGCTCCTGCGAATCTCGGTCGATGGCTATCAGCAATTCTTGCGCTGCTGGAGTAACTGGCTAAGCGAGCGCCAAGTTGAGCATGGCCTAGCCGAGGAGGGACCTGGCTGGTTCAACCTAGACCGCGCTGAACCGCTAAATGGAAGCTGAAGCTCATTATCTCGTGCGCACGCGGCCGTCTCACTGGCCGATAAACAATAGCAAGTTTCGGGTTTTCAGTTCGGATGCTGGAGGAAGGCACCGGGGCAGGTTGCAGCTTGCCAGGTTGATGTCCGCCTAACGGCGAAACATGGCGCAAGCCGACGTTGTCGCACCTCCCGACGAATTGCATATGTTGGTCGGCAAACGACACAGTGTTCGTCGCACCGCAGGTCTGCTCTCGCGCTCATTCAAAGGACAGCAGAAGTTCCGCATTCAAAGCGGTTGTTTATATGGTCACCGCCTATTCCACCAAAATCGACCCATCTATCTCCCCCACCGACGTCGCCCCCGTCAGCGACATCGCCACGCGCATCTCGGCCTCGATCAGGCGCAGGACATGCGCGACGCCCGCCTGTCCGCCGCCGGCCAGCGCGTAGACCCAGGCGCGGCCCAGCAGCACCGTGCGGGCGCCCAGCGCCAGCAGCCGGACCACGTCGAGACCTGAGCGGACGCCGCCATCGGCCAGGAGGATAAGGTCGTCGCCCACCGCGTCGGCGATCGGGGGCAAAGCGCGGGCGGTGGACAGGACGCCGTCTAGCTGTCGCCCGCCATGGTTCGAGACGATGATAGCGTCGACGCCGTTGCGGGCGGCTTCGCGGGCGTCCTCCGGGTCCAATATCCCCTTGAGGATGATCGGGCCGTCCCAGAGCGAGCGGACGAAATCGAGGTCGGTCCAGCTGATCCCCGGATCGAAATTGGACCCGACCCAGGCGAGGAAATCCTCGATCCCGCTCTTGCCCGCCAGCACCGGCGCGACATTGCCCAGATGATGGGGCCGGCCGTGGATGCCGACGTCCCAGGCCCAGCCGGGTCGCGCCATGCCCTGCATCAGGCGGCGCAGCTTTCCGAGCGGACCGGCGGCACCGGCGAGGCCGCTGCGATAGTCGCGGTAGCGGGTGCCGGGGACGGGCATGTCGACGGTGAACACCAGCGCCGAGCAGCGCGCCTCGCGGGCCTTCGCGATCAGGTCGCGCATGAAGGCGCGGTCGCGGATCATGTAGAGCTGGAACCAGAAGGGCCGGGTGGTGCCGCGCGCGACCTCGTCGATCGCGCAGGCGGAGACGGTCGACAGGGTGAAGGGGATGCCGGCGGCCTCGGCCGCGCGGGCGGCCTGGACCTCGCCGCGCCGCGCGGTCAGGCCGGCGAGGCCGATCGGGGCGAGGGCGACTGGGAAGGCGAGTTTCTGGCCGAACAGCTCGGTGGACAGGTCGAGGCGGGATACGTCGCGCAGCACGCGCTGGCGCAGCGCGATCGCCTCCAGATCGGCGACGTTGCGGCGCAGGGTGACTTCGGCATAGGCGCCGCCGTCGATATATTCGAACAGGAAATGGGGCAGGCGCCGCTGGGCGATCCGCCGATAATCCGATGCTGCCGCCGCCTTCATCCGAGCCTCCGTCTCATGGGGGCGGTGATAGCGGCGGCGAGCATCCCCCGCCATGCCCCATGATGGGGGAGACGGGGGAGGGGGCGATCAGGCGGGGAAGTTGCCGGCGATGGCTATCTGCGAGAGCGGCAGGCGGTCGCTCGGGGCCTCGCGCTCGCGCAACTGTTCCGGAAGCACCTCGGGATCGCCCTGGCGTCCGATCGCGGCGGCCGCTTCGATCCGATAGTCGTCGGGCACGCCGAGTTCGGTCTTGATCGCGTCGAAGTCGATGCCGGTCATGCCATGGGCCCGCAGGCCGAGATGCTCGGCCTGCAGCGCGAGCGACATCCAGGCGGCGCCGGTGTCGAAGCTGTGGCTGTGCGACGGCTTGCCGTGCGAGGTGGTGGCGGACAGGAAGAAGACGAGCAGGCCGGACGTCTCGGCCCAGCTCTGGTTGAACGGAACCAGCAGCTTCAGGAAACGGTCCCAATTGGCGTCGCCGCGCTCGGCATAGAGCAGGCGCCAGGGCTGCGCGTTGAAGGCGGAGGGGGCCCAGCGCGCGGCTTCGAACAGGGCGTCGCGATCTGCGGCATCGATCGACGATCCGTCGAAGGCGCGCGGCGACCAGCGGTTGACGAACTGGTCATGGACTTTGGCTTCGGTGCTACGGCCGGTCATCTGCATTCTCCCGGAAATCTGCGGTCGTTGCGAGGGCTATACGCTTTTGCGGCGCAGCACCATCACAGGGTTGGAAACGATGCGTTGCGGAATCGGGTTGCGCGGCGTTTCGACAGGCGGCAAAGCGCCGCGCAGATCAGAACAGGCGGGGGATGCCGATGGTTATGGGACGCAGGCTGCGCGGCCTTGGTGCTGCGGTTGCGATGGGCTGGGCGGTCAGCGCGCAGGCGGCCGAACTGTTCATCGACCCGGTCATCCGCCCCGACAGCGGCGACACCGCCTTCATCATCGTCGCCTCCGCACTGGTGCTGTTCATGACCTTGCCGGGGCTCGCCCTCTTCTATGGCGGCCTCGTCCGGTCGAAGAATTTCCTGTCGGTGCTGATGCAGTGCTTCGCGATTGCGGCGCTGATCTCGCTGCTGTGGCTGTTCGGCGGCTACAGCCTCGCCTTCGCAGCCGGCACGCCGTGGATCGGCGACCTGTCGGGCGTCGGCCTGTCGGGCATGGACGGGGTGCGCAGCGGGCTGACCATCCCGGAGAACATCTTCGCGCTCTACCAGATGATGTTCGCGATCATCACGCCCGCGCTCGTCATCGGCGCCTTTCCGGAGCGGGTCCGCTTCGGCTGGGTCATGCTCTTCTCGGCGGCGTGGCTGCTGCTCGTCTACATCCCGTCGGCGCACTGGATATGGGGCGGCGGCTGGATGGCGGGGCTCGGCGTGCTCGACTTCGCGGGTGGCATCGTCGTCCACACGACGGCGGGCATTTCCGCGCTCGTCATCGCGCTGATGATCGGTCGCCGTCGCGGCTTTCCGCAGACGATGATCCCGCCGCACAGCCCGGCGATGACGATGATCGGCGCCGGGATGCTGTGGGTCGGATGGTTCGGCTTCAACGGCGGATCGGCGCTCGCGGCCGGAGCGGCTGCGGGCAATGCGCTGCTGTCGACCCATCTGGCGGCCTCGGCGGCGGCGCTCGCCTGGGCGCTGCTCGAGAAGATCAAGATCGGCAAGCCGACCTCGGTGGGCCTCGTCACCGGCGCAGTTGCGGGGCTGGCGACGGTCACGCCGGCCGCGGGCTATATCTCGCCGATCGGCGGGGTGGTGTGCGGGATCGTCGGTGCCCTGATCTGCTTCTACGCGGTGCTCGCGGTCAAGCAACGCTGGAAGGTCGACGACTCGCTCGACGTGTTCGCGGTTCATGGCGTCGGCGGCATGACCGGCTCGCTGCTGCTCGCCCCGCTTGCCACCACGGCGCTGGGCGGCGTCGGCCTTGCCGAGGGCCGGACGATCGTGGACCAACTGGGCGCTCAGGCGCTGGGCGTCGGGGTGACGGCGATCTGGTCGGCGGTCGCCACCGTCATCATTGCGAAGCTGGCGGCGCTGGTCGTGCCGATGCGCGTCGATGCAGAGGCCGAGCATGACGGGCTCGACCTGTCGAGCCATGGCGAGCGCGCCTACGAGTTCGACTGAGCCTTTCGGGCGCCGCCGCGCGGGTCAGGCCCGGCGCGGCGGCAGCACGATCTCTTCGAGCAGGTCCATCGGCATCGCGCCATTGCCCAAAATCTTGGCGTGAAACTGGCGGCGGTCGAAATCCTTGCGCAGCCGCGCCTTGAGCCGGTCGCGCATCGACAGGATGCGGAGCTGGCCGAGCTTGTAGCCGAGCGCCTGCCCCGGCCAAGCCATATAGCGCTCGATCTCGGCGACGATCTCGCTCTCGGGCGACCCGCTATTCTCGGTCATATAGGCGATCGCCTTTTCGCGGCTCCAGCGCAGCTGGTGCATGCCGGTGTCGACGACCAGCCGGACACAGCGGAACAGATCGTCGCCCAGCCGCCCGACATCGCCGGCCGGGTCGTCGGCATAGACGCCCAGCTCGGCCGCCAGCCGCTCGGCATATAGACCCCAGCCTTCGGAATAGGCGTTGAAGCTGGCGATGCGCAGGATCAGCGGGGCCTGCGGCAGGGCGAGCAATGTCGCCCCCTGGGTATGATGGCCCGGCACGCCTTCATGATAGCTGAGCGTCGGTAGCGTGTAGCGCTGCACCCCCGCCATGTCGCGCAGGTTGATCCAGTAGATGCCGGGCCGCGAGCCGTCGAGCGACGGGCCGTCATAGAAGCCGCCGGGGGCCGAGTCCTGCGTCGCCTCGGGTACCGCGCGGATTTCCAGCTTCTGGGTCGGGATCATATGGCGCGGCAGAAAGCTGGCCTGTCGCGCCTCCATCGCGGTGACGAGCGAGCGGACATAGGCGAGCAGTTCGCGCCGCCCTTCCGCGCTGTCGGGAAAGCGCTGCTTCGGATCGGCCGCCAGCGCGTCGAGCTGATCGCGCAGCTTGCCTTTGGTGAAGCCGAGCTGGCGCAGGCGCGCGGTGAGCTTGCCCTTGACCAGCGCGACCTGTTCGAGGCCGATGCGGTGGATTTCCTCACCGCTCAGCGGGCTGTCGCCGATCGAGCGGATGTTCGCGGCGTAGAGCGCCTCGCCGTCGGGCTGGGCCCAGACGCCGCTTTCGGCGCGGCCGCTCGGCATCAGGTCGCGGACCCGCTCGCGCAGTCGGCCGAAGGCGGGGCGCGCACGTTTCTCCAGCGCGATGATCGCCCGTTCCTCGGCGGCGGCGCGGAAGCGCGGGTCGAGCCCGGCCTTGGCCATGCGCTCGCGCAGGGCGACGATCAGCGGGTGCTGGTCGGCCGGACCCCGCAGGAAATTCTCGACCACCGGCAGCGTCTTGTCGAGCAGCGCGCGGGGCGGGATGCAGCCGGCGGCCTCGTCGGCCCGGCTCTTCTCGATCACCCCGTCATAGCCCTTGGCGAAGCCGTCGAGCTTGTCGATCCAGGCATCGACCTCGACCGGTGACGACAGCGCCTGCTGCGACATCATAAAGTTGGGCGTGTTCACGATCGGCCCGGAAATCTGGTTGAGCACATAAGGCTCGTGCGCGGTGAACCAGAAGGGGTTGGGCCGGCCATAAGCGATGCCGGGGGTGCGCAGGCCGTTGGCCATCACCGCTGCCGCGATGCGCAACCGCAGTGCGCCGAGCGCGTCGCTCTGGCAGGTCAGCCCTGCGATGTTGCGCGCGGCATCGCGGATCGCCGATCGCCATGCCGCTTCGCCCGACGGAGAGAAGTCGTCCATCGCGTGCGAGAAGACGCCGCCATCGGCCGCGCCGGGAAGCCCGCCATAGACGGCGGTCTCTGGTGTGTGCCGGAGCAGCTTCAGCGTGATCGCATCCAGCGGGGTCGTAATCGGGCAGGGGCCGGGTCGCTTCGAAGCCGCCGGAGCCGCATCGGCAGCCGCCAGACGGGCGGGCAGGGCGGAGGCGAAAGCCGAGGCTCCGAGCAGGAGGCCGAAGCGGCGGCGGGAAAGGGCGGAAGCCGTTGTTTTCGTCATCATTCGAGACATGTGGTGACATTTTCGGGAGGGCGCGGCAACAGTCCGCCGATGTTCAGGATCGAATCGAGCGGCGCTATCGCCAGGATCAGCCTTGACCGCGCCGACGCGCGCAATGCCATCGGCATCGACCAATGGCCGAGGCTCACCGCGCATCTGCACGACATCGCGGCGTCGGGCGCGCGGGCGTTGATCGTCCGCTCGGATGTCGCCGGCATCTTCTCGTCGGGAGCCGATCTGGGCGATCTCGATGGCCTCGCCGCCGAACCGGCGGAGCGGACGCGCTTCCGGGTCGAGATGGCGCGCGCCTTTGATACGCTCGCGGCTCTGCCGATCGCGACGATCGCGGCGGTCGATGGCGGATGCTATGGCGCGGCGGTCGCGCTCGCGCTCGCCTGCGACATGCGGATAGCGGGCGCCAAGGCAGTGTTCGCGGTGACCCCCGCCAAGGTCGGGATCGTCTATCCCGCCGGCGACGTCGCCCGTCTCAAGGCGCAGGTCGGGCCGGGGCAGGCGTCGCGGATGCTGTTGACCGGCATGGCGATCGACGCGGCGGAGGCCGCACGCATCGGTCTGGTCGAGCAGGTGGCGGACAGCGCCGATGACGCGGCGGCCGAGCTGGCGGCGCTGATCGCGGCGAACTCGCGCAACAGCGTCGCGGGGCTCAAGCGGATCGTGGCCGGCGACGTCGAAGCGGACACGCTGTTCGAGGACGCGTTTGGCGGCGTCGATTTCCGGGAAGGGCTTGTCGCCTTCCGCGAGCGCCGCAAGCCGGTCTTCCGCTGATGCCCAGTCTGCTGCTGATCGCCGACCATGCGTCGAACCATGTGCCGGCCGATGTCGATCTGGGCATCGATCCGGCGCTGCTCGATCAGCATGTCGCGATCGACATCGGGGTCGGGCCGCTCGGTCGTCTGCTGTGCGAACGGCTGCCTATGGACGGCATTTTCGGGCCCGTGTCGCGGCTGGTGATCGATCTCAACCGGGAAGAGGATGCGCCCGGCCTGATCCCGCTGGAAAGCGACGGCCATGCGATCCGCGGCAATGCGCAGTTGGATTCCGATGCGCGGACGGCGAGGTTGGAGCGCTTCTGGCGCCCTTATCATGGCATGATCGCCGATCGCATCGCCGCCGACCGGCCCGACCTTATCGTGTCGCTGCACAGCTTCACCCCGCGCCTGGCGAGCCGGCCCCAGGAAGCGCGGCCCTGGCAGGTGGGCGTGCTGTACAACCGCGACGACCGTGCCGCGCGCCTGGGCATCGATGCGCTGCGCGAAGCGGGCGTGATCACCGGCGACAATGAGCCCTATTCGGGCAAAGTCCTGAACGCGACGATGAACCTGCACGCCGAGGCGAACGGCATTCCTTATCTCGGCCTCGAAGTGCGACAGGACCTGATCGGGGACTCGGCGGGCGTCGCCGACTGGGCCGACCGGCTCGCACCGGTCATCGCCCGCGTCGGCGCCGCCTTCGCCTGATCGCGGCGCCTCATCGGCAGGGTTTCCGGTCAGCCGGCCTTGTCGAGCGCCTGTTCGAGGTCGGCGATGATGTCGTCGATATGCTCCAGGCCGATCGACAGCCGCACATAGCCTTCGGAAACGCCCGTCGCGGCCTGCTCTTCGGCCGACAGCTGCGAGTGGGTGGTCGTGGCAGGATGGATGGCGAGGCTGCGCGCGTCACCGATGTTCGCGACATGGTAGAAGAGCTGGAGCGCGTCGATGAAGCGCCGCCCGGCCTCACGCCCGCCCGTCAGCTCGAAGCCGAGGAGCCCGCCGGTGCCGCCGGTTAGATAGCGCGCCGCCCGTTCGGCCTGCTGGCCGGTCTGCAGCGACGGGTGGATGACCCGCGTCACGTCTGTTCGGCCCTGCAGGAAGGCGGCGACCCTGGTGGCATTCTCGCAATGGCGCGGCATGCGCAGCGGCAGTGTTTCGAGACCCTGGAGGATCTGGAAGGCATTGAACGGCGACAGCGCCGCGCCCAGGTCGCGCAGCAGGACCGTCCGTGCGCGCAAGATATAGGCGATCGGGCCGAGTGGCTTGGCCGCCTCGTTCCACACCGCTCCATGATAGCTGGGATCGGGGGTGTTGAGCGTCGGCTGGCGCTCGGGCACCGCACCCCAGTCGAAATTGCCGCCATCGACGATCACGCCACCGATCGAGGTGCCGTGGCCGCCGATATATTTGGTCGCCGAATAGACGACGATCGCCGCGCCATGGTCGAGCGGGCGCGCGATCAGCGGTGCCGCGGTGTTGTCGACGATCAGGGGAATGCCGAGCGGCCGGCCGATGGCCGCGATCTCGGCGATCGGGCAGACGATCAGCTTGGGGTTGGGTAACGTCTCGGCATAATAAGCACGGGTTCGGTCGTCGGTGGCGCGAGCGAAAGCCTGCGGGTCGGTCGGATCGACGAAACGCACCTCGATCCCCTGATCGCGCAGCGTGTTGGCGAACAGGTTCCAGGTCCCACCATAAAGGTCGGTGCTGCTGACGATATTGTCGCCGGCGCGCGCGAGATTCTGGATCGCATAAGCGGAGGCTGCCTGTCCGGACGCGACCGCAAGAGCGGCGGCACCACCTTCGAGCGCGGCGATGCGCTGCTCCAATATGTCGGTCGTGGGGTTGCCGATGCGGGTATAGATATTGCCCAGTTCCTTGAGCGCGAACAGATTGGCCGCATGCTCCGCATCGCGGAACTGATAGGAAGTCGTCTGGAAGATGGGTGGCGCGACCGAGCCGGTGCCCGGATCCGCACGCCATCCGGCGTGAAGCGCCAGCGTTTCTGGGTGCAGCGTGCGTTCGGTCATCGTCATCCTTCCCGGCTTCGGCGGCCTCGATGCGGGCCGCATATCTGCAGCCTATCGCGGCTGCTATCGAAACGAAGAAAGATTTCCTTTCAGGCGGCTGCCGATCGCGATGGCGATGGCGAGGCCATGAGATCCTCGACCGCAGCCAGCACCTCGGCAGCGCGGAACGGCTTGGAGATGACCGGACGGTCCGCGTGGCGGCTGGGCAGATGCTCGCGGCCATAGCCGCTGACGAAGGCAAAGGGTATGTCCCGGCTCGCCAGTTCGTCCGCGACACGATCGACGGGCTCGCCGTTCAGATTGCCGTCGAGCAGGGCTGCGTCGGGCGCGTCCGCCATGATGATGTCGAGCGCCTGATCGCAGGACGTGGCGGGGCCAAGCGGCCAATGGCCCGAATCCTCCAGCTCCATCATCAGGTCCATCGCGACGAGTGGCTCGTCCTCGACGACCAGGATCTTGAGCTGGCGAGAGCCTGTTTCGACGGGCGCCGGCTGTTGCTGCACGACGGCGGGGGCCGGCGGAGCCGTCGTCGGCAGTGGCGCATCGTCGACCACCTGAAGTCCGTTTACCTCATCGTCGCAGCGCAGGGGCAGCCGCAGGTGCCAGCATATGCCTTCGGGGCGATACTCCATCTCGGCCCGGCCGCCTTCCGAGGTCAGGCTCGACTGGATCAGCGTCGTGCCGAAGCCGCGCTTGTCGAACGGTGCGACCGTCGGCCCGCCGGTCTCGCACCAGTCGAGCAGAACGACATCGGATTCGACCCGCCAGGCGAGCGAGACATGGCCGCTGTCGTTGGAGAAGGCGCCATATTTATGCGCATTGGTCGCCAGTTCGTGAAGGACCAGCGCGAAGCGCAGGGCAAGCTCCGGGGTAAGGTCCAGCGACGGTCCGTCCATGTGGAAACGGTCCGCCGTGACGGCGCCGATCTCGAACTGGTCGGTGATCAGCCGGCGCAGGCTGGCCCTTTCCCAGGTGGCCGTGCTGAGCAGCGAATGGGCCGCAGCGAGCGACTTGATGCGGCCGGTGAAGGCATCGCGGAACTGCGCGACATCCTCGGCGTGGCGAAAGCTCTGCGACGCGATCGCCTGCACCGTCGCCAGCGAATTCTTCACCCGGTGATTGAGCTCGCCCACCAGCAGGCGCTGGGTCTCCATCGCGCGCTGTCGTTCGGTGACATCGAGTATTTGGAGCATGCCGCTCAGCGCGCGGCCACGTGATCCGGCGACGGTCGAGCAATACCATTCGCCCGCGCGCAGGGCGCCGTCCGCGCGCAGGAAGCGGTGCTCCTGCATCTCGCTATTCTCGCCCTCGAGCAGGCGCTGCATCGACGAGACGAAGGTTGCGCGGTCCTCCTCGGGCAGGAAGGGGGCCTGGTGAAGCAAAAGCCCCAGCATGTCATCGGCGGCATAGCCGAACAGGCGCTCGGCCCCTTTGGCCCAGGTCACGATCCGCAGGTCGGGATCGATCTCTACAACCGCCATCGGCGAGTTGTCGCCATGCGCACGCAGCCGCCCCAGCGCGAGTGCGAGTTCGTCGCGCTGACGTGCCAGCTCGCGTCGCTGTCGCGCCAGCTCCACGAACACCGACACCTTCTGGTTGAGCACGTGGATGTCATAAGGCTTGAGCAGATAGTCGACCGCGCCGGCCTCGAAGCCGCGGAAGCGGCGGGTTTCGTCGGTGGCGATCGCGGTCAGGAAAATGATCGGAACGGCGCGGGTCCGCTCGGTCCCGCGCATGAGTTCGGCCAGTTCGAACCCGTCCATGCCCGGCATCTGCACGTCGAGCAGCGCCAGCGCGAAATCGCTGCGGAGCATCAGCTCGAGCGCCTGCTCGCCACTGCTCGCCGTCACCAGCTCGACGCCAGGCTGGTCGAGCGCGGCCTCTAGCGCGACCAGGTTCTGCGGGACGTCGTCGACCGCGAGGATCCGGACCGGGCTATCGGGCATCACGGGCCTCGTCGGCCGGGACGGCGTTTCGGCGGTAGATCTTCTCATGGGCGGCAAAGTCGGTGAAGAGGCCAGCGCATCGCGAAAAATGGAGCGTCTCCTTGGAGCCGAGGCCGAGAAAGCCGCCCGCAGGCAACGATCGGGCGAAGACATCGAGCGCGCGATCCTGAAGCGACCGCTCGAAATAGATCAGGACGTTGCGGCTCGAAACGAACTGCACTTCCGAGAACACCGAATCGCTGGCCAGATTATGGTCGGCGAACACCGCGCGCTTGCGCAGGCTGGGGTCGAACCGGGCCGCGCCGAAAGCCGCCGTGTAATAGTCCGACAGCGAAGCGCGACCGCCGGCGGCCTGGTAGTTGCGGGTGAACCCCGCCAGCCTGTCGAGATCGTAAATCCCTGCTTCCGCCTTTTCGAGCGCGCTCGGATTGATGTCGGTACAATAGAATATGGTGCGATTCTCGAGCCCTTCCTCGCGGAACAGGATCGCGAGCGAATAGAACTCCTCGCCATTGGCGCATCCGGCCACCCAGACCTTGATCGACGGCCAGGTTGCGAGATGCGGGAGCACATCGGTCCGCAGGCGCGCATAATAATAGGGATCGCGAAAGAACTCGCTGACCTGGATCGTCATGAACCCGAGCAGTGCCGGCAGCGTGCCGACGTCGTGAAGCAGCCGGTGCTGCAGTTCCGAGAGGCTGGAGCAGTCGAAATGACTCTGAGCGCGCTCAAGCCGGCGTTGCAGCGACGGGCGGCTATAGTCGCGAAAGTCGTAGCCATAACGCCGCCAGACCGCTTCGACGATCAGGTCGGTCTCAATCTCGGCGACGTCCTCTGCGGTGAAGCTCATCGCGGCATCCACACGCGGATGAGCGACAGCAGCTTGTCGATGTCGAGCGGCTTGGCGAGATAGTCGTTCGCGCCGGCTGCCAGACAGTCCTGCTGGTCGCGTTCCATGGCCTTGGCGGTCAGCGCGATGATCGGCAGCGTCGCGAACTGCGGCCGCTTGCGGATTTCGCGCATCGCCGTGAGGCCGTCCATCTCGGGCATCATGATATCCATCAGCACGAGATCAATGGGCGTGCCGCCAACTTGTTCCGCGGCGTCAACGATTTCGAGCGCTTCGCGGCCGTTGCGGGCGATGCGGACATCGACGCCATGGGGTTCGAGCACGCCGGTCAGCGCGTACACGTTGCGGATATCGTCCTCGACGATCAGGATGCGCCGGTTTTCCAGCGTGCTGTCGCGGCCCAGCGAGCGAGCCAGCATCTTCTGCTGTTCGCTCGGCAGTTCCGAGACGACCTGGTGCAGGAAGAGGGTAACCTCGTCGAGCAGACGCTCCGGGGACTTGGCGCCCTTGACGATGATCGACTTGGAATAGCGACGCAGCCGCATCTCCTCGTCATTTGCGAGATCCCGGCCGGTGTAGACGATGACCGGGGGGAAGCCGACGCTCTCGTCGTTGCTCAGCCGCTCGAGCAGGTCCAGACCCGGCATGTCGGGCAGGTTGAGGTCGAGCACCATGCAGTCGAACGTTTCCTGCCCGAGTTTCTCCAGGCATTCGGCCGCGCTGTGCGCATTGACGGTTTCGACGTCGCGCGAGGCGAGCAGATGGCGGATGCTCTCGGCCTGCTGCGTATCGTCCTCAACGACCAGCACGCGGCGCAGGCGCTGCTCCATCCGCGCCTCCAGCCCTTCGAGCATGTCGACCAGCGTATCGCGGCTGACGGGCTTGAGCAGATAGCCGACCGCCCCGCTGGCGAGCGCGGCCTGGGTGTCCTCGTCGGCCGAGACGATGTGCACCGGTATATGTCGCGTCCGCGCATCGCGCTTGATCCTGTCGAGGACCGACAGCCCTGTATGGTCCGGAAGGTGGAGATCGAGGATCACCGCATGCGGCAGATATTGCCGGGCGAGCAGGGCGCCTTCGTCGGCGGTAGCGGCGATCAGGCACTGAAAACCGACCTCATGCGCCAGGTCGCACAGGATGCGCGCAAAGGCCGGATCGTCCTCCACCACCAGGATGACGCGGCTATCCCCGGCGAGCGTCGCCCGGTCGTCCTCTGTACGCTGCACCACCCGGTCCGGGCGCGTCGACAAGGGCGCGACCGGCTCGGAACGGGCCTGGAAGGGGCGGGGTGCTGGGGCATTCCTTGACGAACCCTGGAACTTCTCGGGCAGGGTGATCGTGAAGGCGCTACCTTCGCCGACGGCGCTGTGGAGCGAGATATCTCCACCGAGAAGCCTGGCCAGTTCGCGCGAGATCGATAGTCCGAGACCGGTCCCGCCATATTTCCGGCTGATGCTCCCGTCGGCCTGGCGGAAGGCTTCGAATATCATCTCCTGCTTGTCCGCCGGAATGCCCGGACCGGTGTCGCGCACCGTCAGGCGGATATGCCCGTGTTCGTCGCGGCCGGCCTCCACCGCCACTTCGCCGCGCTCGGTGAACTTGATCGCGTTCGACAGGAAATTGCGCATGATCTGTTCCAGACGCTGGACGTCGGTCTCGATCATCGCGGGGACGCCGTCCTCCTGACTGATCCGGAAGCCCAGGCCCTTGCTCTCCGCTGCGGGCTGGAAACTGTTGCGCAGCTTCTCGAACATGTCGCCCAGCCGGGTCGGTCGCGGCTGGAGCTCGAGCTTCCCGGCCTCGATCTTCGAGATGTCGAGAATATCGTTGATGAGGATCAGCAGGTCGTTGCCCGAGGTCTCGATCGTCTCGGCGAAGCGCACCTGCTCGTCGCTCAGATTGCCGTGGCGATTCTCGGCCAGAAGGCGGGCCATGATGAGCAGCGAATTGAGCGGCGTACGCAGCTCATGGCTCATATTCGCAAGGAACTCGGATTTGTAGCGGCTCGCCTGTTCGAGTTCGGCGGTCTGGGCCTTGAGCGAGGCCTGTGCGCGGGCAAGCTCGTCGCGCTGCGCCTCGAGGGAACTGGTCTGCTCCTCAAGGAGCGTGTTGTTGCGCTCCAGTTCCTGCTGCTGGTCTTCCAGCTGCGCCTGCGAACGGAGAAGCTGCTTGCTCTGCTCTTCCAGTTCGTCGTTGGTGGCGCGGAGCTCCTCGCTCTGCGCCTGCAATTCTTCAGCCTGCTGCTGGGTCTCGGCGAGGAGGTTCTGAAGGCGCGCGCGATATTTGCCAGATCGGATTGCGGTGCCGAGATGTCCCGACACCAGTTCGAGAAAGGCCGGAAGATCCCGGGGCTTGGCGTCCGGTTGATCGAGGAAAGCAACCTCGACGATGCTGTTCACCATCTCATCGACCCGGCCGGTGCCGATCACGAGGCGGCGCGGCTTGGCGCTGCCCAGCGCGCTGCCGAAGGCCAGATAGCCATCGGGCACGTCCTCGACGACCAGCGTTCCGCCGCGGCGGATCACGTCGCCGAGCAGCCCGTCGTCGCGGCCGATGCGCTCGGGGATGGCAATGCTGGCGGGCACCCCCGTCGATGCGACGCGCCGATACGCTTCGCCATCGCGAACATAGACCACGCCTGCAGAGGCGCCGAACCGCTCGACGAGAAAGCCGAGCGTATTGAGGCCGATATCCTCAGGAGTCTGCTCGCCGCCGGTCCGCCGGGCGAGTTCCGCTTCGGCTTCACGCATCCACTGCTGCCGCCGCGCGTCGAGGCGATAGCTTATGAACATCGTCCCGATGCCCGCGAGCAGCAGATTGACGATGGTGGCAAGAGACCGGTTGACCAGCGCCAGCGCGGGATCGACGCCCGCGGGTGCATTGTAGAAGCCGAACGCCATGCAGATCACCGACAGCGCGGCGGTCGCCACCGGCAGCAGCCGGTAGGGGCTGGCGAAGGCGATGACCGTCGGCAGCAGATAGATGACCCAGATCGCCGTGCCGAGCGGGAAGCTTATGTCGGCCGCGCAAGTAAGTGCGAGAATAAGCGGCAGGCCGACGAAATAGGAGTAGGTGCTGTTGCTCCCGCGCGCGAACGACGACATTCAACTCTTTCCAGCGGCGGGGTAATTTTGTCCGACGATCAGGCAAACCACCCCCCGGCAGAGTCCACCCGTCGGGTGCACAACGTCGATATGCGAGACTGGTTCCCCCGAAATTCAGACGAGGTATCGCTACTCGGAACTGTGCTCGGCATCGCATGGACGGGCGCGATCAACGCGACCATAAGGGGCGCATGGACAGGGCCCTCAATAACATCGCGACGGTAATGGTTTTCGCGGCAGCCCTGACGGGTTGTGGCCGGGGCGGCGGAGAACCTCCGGCGGGTCTGGAAGCGATCGAGTGCCGGCCGACCGATGGCGGGCCCATGGAGAAGGTCTGCACCATCGAGAGGATGACCAGCGGCGAGGGTACGGTGCTGGTCGTGCGCGCACCGGATGGGAGCTTTCATCGCCTCCTGATCGTGCGCGACGGACGCGGCGTGATCGCGGCGGACGGCGCCGAGCCGCTCGCCGTGCGCTCAGTAGGTCGCGGCACGATCGAGGTCGTGGCTGGCGGGATGCAGTATCGGTTGCCCGCACGCGTGACCCCATGACCGGCCGCCCGATCCTCACCGCAGCCGAGACCCGCGCGGCCGAGGAAGCGGCGTTTGCGAAGGGCTTGTCGGTCGATGAGGCGATGGAACGCGCGGGTACGGCTGTTGCCGATGCGGCATGGCGCTTCGCGGGGCCGCGCGAGACGCTCGTCCTGTGCGGGCCCGGGAATAATGGCGGCGACGGCTATGTCATTGCCCGGCTGCTCAGGAAGCGCGGCGTCAATGTGCGTGTCGCCGCGAGCGGAGAGCCTAAGACCGAGGCAGCCCTGGCCAATCGCGCGCGCTGGTCCGGTCCGGTCGAGCAACTCGCGACGGCGCAGCCGGCGGCGTTGCTGATCGACGCCCTATTCGGCACCGGGATCGTAAGGCCCCTCGATCCCGCCATTGTCGGACCGCTGGAGCGGCTGGCCGCGGCTGCGACGCTGAAAGTGGCGGTCGACCTTCCCAGCGGCGTAGGTACCGACGACGGGGCGTTGCTCGGCCCGTCGATCGCCTATGACATGACCGTTGCCCTTGCGGTGCTGAAACCGGCCCACAGGCTGCAACCCGCCGCCGGGCTGATGGGACGGCTCGTTCTGGCCGATATCGGCATCCCCGGCGCGTCGGAGCTGGCGGAAATCGAGCGCCCTCATCTTCCGGCGCCCGGACCGGCCGATCATAAATATACGCGCGGCCATGTGGTGGCCGTGGCGGGGGCAATGCCGGGCGCCGCCCTGCTGGCCGCGAAGGCGGCACAGCGCGGCGGTGCCGGTTATGTCACCCTTGCGACCGCAGACCGATCGGGCCCGGGCCCGGCGGCGCTCGTGCGGCGGCATGACCCGCTGGAGCGAATCTTGGCGGACGATCGGGTCGGGTGCGTCGTCATCGGCCCAGGGTTGGGCCTGAATGAAGACGCGCGGGCGCGTCTCGACGAGGTTTTCGCCTCGGGCCGCTCCTGCGTGATCGATGCCGACGCCCTGACGCTTCTGGCCGGGCAGCGTGCCGCCTTTACCGACATGGCGATCCTCACCCCGCATGAAGGCGAATTCCGCCGCCTGTTCGGTGATCTCGAGGGCAGCCGGGTCGATCGCGCGCGGGCGGCCGCCCGGCGGTCGGCGGCCGTCGTCGTGCTGAAGGGCGCCGATACGGTGGTTGCGTCGCCCGACGGCCGGGCGGCGATCGCGCCGTCCGCCACGGGATGGCTCGCCAGCGCGGGCACCGGCGATGTACTGGCGGGCGTCATCGCGGCGAATCGGGCGCGTGGGCTCGATCCCTTTGCCGCGGCCTGCGCTGGGGTGTGGCTGCATGGTCGGGCCGGACAGCTGGCCGGACCGGGGCTGATCGCCGACGACTTGATGGCGAGCCTTCCCGTCGCACTTGGAGAATGTTGTTGAACGAACAGGTACCCATCGTCCGCATCGCAGCGCGCGGCGACGGCATCACGGAAGACGGGCGGCACTCGCCGCAATCGGCACCGGGCGATCTGCTCGGGCTCGATGGCACGCTGGTCTGGGGCCCGCACCATGTGGCACCGCCATGCCGCCATTTCCCCAAATGCGGCGGATGCCAGCTCCAGCACGTCGATGACGAAAGCTATGCGGACTATATCATCCAGCGCATATCCGGGGCGCTGGCGCAGCAGAAGGTCGAGCCTGGATCGATCGCGCCTGCGATGCTGTCAGCGCCCGAGACGCGTCGCCGGGTTTCGCTGCGCGCCGAACGGCAGGGCAAGCGCATGCTGCTCGGCTTCAACGAGGAGGCAAGCCACCACATCGTCGACCTGAAGATGTGCGCGGTCATGCACCCGGCGCTGTTCGCGCTGGTGGGGCCCTTGCGCCGCCTGCTCCATCCGCTGCTGCGCGACCGCCGCGCCGCAGGCGTACAGATGACCCTCGTCGATCAGGGCGTCGACGTGCTGCTCGAAAAGGTCGAGGTCGAGGGATTGGCAGCGATCGAGGCGGTCAACGACTTCGCCCGCACCCACAAGCTTGCCAGGCTCGCGATCGACGATGGCTATGGCGCCCGTGCGCAATGGGAGCCGGATGCCGCCACTGTCACCCTGGGCGGCATCGCCGTGCCCTTTCCGTCCGGCGGCTTCCTGCAGGCGACGCCGGACGGGGAGGCGGCCCTGGTGGAAGCGGTGGAGGAAATCGTCGGAGACGCGGCGATCGTCGCCGACCTGTTCGCGGGACTCGGCACCTTCTCGCTACCCTTGTCTCGCAACCGTCGGGTCTATGCTGCGGAGGGCGCGCGAGACGCGGTGCTCGGCCTCAAGGCTGCCAGCGATCGCGCACAGCGCAAGATGGCTGTGGACCATCGCGACCTGTTCCGGCGACCGCTGGATGTCGGCGAACTGGACCGCTTCGACGCGGTGGTCCTCGATCCGCCGCGTGCCGGCGCCAAGGAGATGATGCCCGCGCTCGCCAGGACCAGCCGGCTGCGGCGGATAGCCTATGTGTCGTGCAACCCCTCGACCTTCGCGCGCGATGCACGGATGCTGGTCGATGGCGGATGGAGGCTGGAGCGGGTGGTGCCGGTCGGCCAGTTCCGCTGGTCGACCCATGTCGAACTGGTCGGAGAATTCGGACGACAATGACGTGGCAACCGTGCCGCGTCTTTGAACGAACGGAGGGGATCGACGGATGAGCGAAGCGAAGGTCCCCCAACCCGTCATTCCCGCGAAGGCGGGAATCCATGGATGGCGGCACGTTCGACACCACAGCGCCTCGTGACCGTGGATTCCCGCCTTCGCGGGAATGACGCCGTTGAGTTGTCTCTTACGCCGTTTCCGCCATTCCTGACAGCAAGTGACCACCCGCTTTTCTATTAGCCCTATGGTCGGCACATCGGCGCGCAGGCATTGCGGCTAATCTGAACGCAGCCTGTCGAAGGTCCTTTCCTGCGGCCAAAATCCCCGCGCGTCGGCCTGTTTGTGCTGGAGAGCACGCATCGGAATGCCACCGGCTTCCCCATTCCTCCGGGAAGCCGCGCCGCAACCCCGTTCAGCGCGGTTGACTCGGGCAACCCCCGTTCCTAAAGGGGCCTCGCCTTGGCGGGATCGATCGTCGCCATGACGCCACCTTCCCGGGAACAGGAGAGTGTGTGCCATGACGGAGAACGACCCCGGACAGGACCCGGGAAGCGTGGGGGATCAGCGTCTTACATCGCTCGATGAGCGGTTGCAGGCCATCCAGCATGCTGAAAAGGCCAGAACGGCGAGCGCGCATAAAAAGCCTGAAAAGGGATATTCCCAGGGCAATCGCGTGCTGACCGAACTGATCGCGGGGATCGTCGGCGGAAGTTTGCTGGGCTGGTGCTTCGATCACTGGCTCGGCACCAAGCCCTGGCTCCTATTGGCCATGTTGTTCCTCGGGATCGGCGTGGCCTTCAGGAATATCATTCGGATTTCTCAGGAGCGCCCGGAGTGATTCCCGGACGCTTTTGGCATAAGCAGGGGTAAGGCAAGCGTGGCAGCCGAATCGGGCAAGATCGATCCGATGCACCAGTTCCTGATCGAGCCGTTGTTCGGTCAGGATTGGGTCATTGCGGGCCATAACGTCGCTTTCACCAACTCGGCGATGTGGATGGTCGTTACGCTTCTTGCGATGCTGGTCTTCATGATCGGCGGCATGAAGCGGGAACTGGTTCCGGGTCGCTGGCAGGCTGCCGTCGAGAGCTTCACCGGCTTCATCTCGGGCATGATGGCGACGAATGTCGGCCCCGAGGGCAAGAAGTTCGTGCCCTATGTCTTCTCGCTGTTCATGTTCATCCTGATCGCGAACATCATGGGCATGATGCCCACGGGCGTGGTCGGCGTGCATCCCTTCACCGTGACGAGCCACCTGACGGTGACCGGTGTCCTCGCGATCATCAGCTTCGCGATCGTGCTGGTCGTCGGCTTCTGGCGCCACGGCTTCCATTTCTTCTCGCTCTTCGTGCCGCACGGCACGCCGGGCTACATGGTTCCGCTGATCTTCGTGATCGAGCTGTTCTCCTTCCTCATTCGCCCGTTTTCGCTCGGCCTGCGACTGTTCGTCGCGATGACCGCGGGGCACATCCTGATGAAGGTGCTGGCCGGCTTCGTGATCAACGGCATCAATGCGGGTGCAGTGACGGTGGCGATCGTCTCCATCCCCAGCTTCATCCTGATGATCGGCATCACCCTGCTCGAGCTGCTGGTGTGCGCCATCCAGGCCTATGTGTTCGCGCTGTTGACGTCGCTCTATCTCAACGACGCGATCAACCTGCACTGAGTTTCACTGCACGACTATCAACCTGTTCTAAGCAAGGAGTTTATCATGGACGCAGAAGCCGCAAAGCTGATCGGTGCCGGCCTGGCCGCGATCGGCGTTGGTCTCGCCGCCCTCGGCGTGGGCAACGTGTTCGGTTCGTTCCTCGAGTCGGCGCTCCGCAATCCGGCGGCTGCCGATGGCCAGCAGGGCCGTCTCTTCATCGGCTTCGCCGCCGCCGAGCTTCTCGGCCTGCTGGCGTTCGTCGTCGCGATGATCCTGCTGTTCGTCGCCTAACATTCAGGTTGCGGGGCCGGTTCACGCCGGCCCCTAACGGGAATTACCGATGCCTCAGATCGCCCAGATCGCCGCGACCTATGCTTCGCAGATCTTCTGGCTGCTGATCGTCTTCGGCCTGATCTATTTCGTGATCGGGAAGGGGATGCTGCCGAAGATCGAAGCCACCGTCGAGGCACGCGACCAGAAGATCGCTTCCGATCTCGCCGCTGCCGAGGCCGCCCGTGCCAAGGCCGATGAGACCGAGGCGGCTTATCGCGCCCGGATCGACGAGGCCCGTGCGGCTGCCCAGAAAGCAGTCCAGGATGCCAAGGCCGGTGCCACCGCCGAAGCGGAGCAGCGGGTCAAGGCTGCCGACGCCGCGCTGTCTGCCAAGGCTGCCGAGGCCGATGCCGCGCTGAAGGCCGCCCAGGCCAAGGCGCTGGCGGAGATCGAAAATGTGGCCGCCGAGGCCGCGCAGGAGATCGTCGCCAAGGTGTCGGGCATATCGGTCGACAAGGCCGAAGCCGAGAGCGCGGTGAAATCCGCGCTCGCTGCCTGAACGGAGACGTCGAATGTCTGTAAACGGCTCCGCGCTGGTAGCGGAAAATCTCTCCGAAGCGGCGTCGCTGGAAGGCCTGCCCGAGAATGTCAGCACGGCCCACGCCGCTGCCGGCACGGTCGAGCATCACGTCGATCCCGCCGCGCTCGGCATGACCGCGACCGCGTGGGTTTCGCTGGCGATGGTGATCGTCATTCTTCTTCTGCTGTGGAAGAAGGTGCCGGCGATCATCGGCTCCTCGCTCGACAAGAAGATCGCTTCAATCCGCGCCAATCTCGACGAGGCCGCAGCGCTGCGCGCCGATGCCGAGAAGCTCAAGGCGGAATATGAGGCGAAGGCCAAGGCTGCCGCGAAGGAAGCCGAGGATATGCTCGCCCATGCGCGTACCGAAGCGCAGGCTATCGTCGAGCAGGCCCGGGTCGATGCCGGTGCGCTCATCGAGCGCCGCGGCAAGATGGCCGAGGACAAGATTGCCGCTGCCGAGCGTGGCGCGATCGCCGAGGTCCGCGCGAAGGCGGCCAGCGCAGCTGCTGGAGCGGCCGCTGTCCTTATCGCTCAGCGCAATGACGCCAAGACCGACAAGCCGCTGATCGACGGTGCTATCGACGCGCTCGGTACTGCCCGCTTCTGATCGGCCGCAAGGTCCGGAAACAAGCCCGCCGGTATTCCGGCGGGCTTTTTCGTGGGCGCCGCCCAGCATGGCCGTGCCGCTGCTTTCATCGGATTTACCAAATCCTCACGTCCGCACGCTACTGCGCCGATCATGGGTGCGATCGGCTGGATATGGGCGTGGCTGATGTTGATGGGCGGGCTTCGGGCCTGGCACAGTGCCTCGCTGCCTTCGGACCTGATCTGCGCCATGCTGCTGTCGGGACTTGTCGCCCTGCCGCTCCTGTGGAGCCGAAAGAACGGCATATTGGCCGCGGTCGCGCCGTCACCGGTCGTGCGGGCGGGACTCGCGATCATGCTGCTCGTGTCCGCCGGAGTATCTCATCCCGACATGCTGATGAGCCTGGCCGTGGCGTGATCCACGGTCGGTCCGTGTTGCCATGGATCGTTCGCGACGGACCGAGATTGCGGCGCGCGCATCGGCGTCTTAAATCATGTCGGTGACCGACATCATATCCAACGACCGTTTCAACGAGGAAAAGAACGTCTACACGGTGCGGGGTTCGGATACGCCCGACCTCGAGGCCGGCGTGGCAGCCATCCGCAATGTGCTTGCGACGCTTCCTGCGCGGCCCGGTGTCTATCGGATGCAGGATGCGCGCGGAGACGTCCTTTATGTGGGCAAGGCGCGCGCGCTCAAGAACCGCGTCGCAAATTACACGCAGGTGTCGCGGCTGCCCAAGCGGCTGAGCCGGATGGTCGCGCAGACCCGGTCGATGACGATCGTCACGACCAACAGCGAGGCGGAAGCGCTGTTGCTCGAGGCGCAACTGATCAAGCGCTATCGCCCGCCCTATAATGTACTGCTGCGCGACGACAAAAGCTTCCCGTTCATCCTGCTGCGCGAGGATCATGAATTTCCGCGCATTCAGAAACACCGCGGCGCACGGCGCGCCAAGGGGCAGTATTTCGGTCCCTTCGCCAGCGCCGGGTCGGTCACGCGCACGCTCAATGCACTGCAGAAGCTGTTCCTGCTGCGGTCGTGCACCGACAGCTTTTTCGCCAATCGCGATCGGCCCTGCCTGCTCTACCAGATCAAGCGCTGCTCGGCGCCGTGCGTGGGACGCATCGACGATGATGCTTATGGGGAACTGGTGGGCGACGCCAAGGCCTTCCTGACCGGCAAGTCGACCCAGGTGCAGAAGAAGCTGGGCGAAGCGATGAGCCGGGCGGCGGAGGCGATGGATTTTGAGCTCGCCGCCATCTACCGCGACCGCCTTCGGGCACTGACCTTCATCCAGGGCAGCCAGGCGATCAACGCCGAGGGAGTCGCCGATGCCGACGTGTTCGCGCTCGACAACAAGGCGGGTACGGTCTGCATCCAGGCCTTCTTCATTCGCGGCGGGCAGAATTGGGGGCACCGCGCCTTCTTCCCCGCACATGTTCAGGACGTGCCAGAGCCCGAGGTGCTGGCGAGTTTCCTGATGCAGTTTTACGAGGAGGTTCCGCCGCCGAAGCTCATTCTGGTGGGCGACGCTCCAGCGGAGTGCGAGCTGCTGTGCGAGGCGCTCTCCGAGCGGGCCGAGCGGAAGGTCCAGATCAAGGTCCCGCAGCGCGGTGAGCAGCGCAAGCTCATGGAGCAGGCGCGCCGCAATGCGCGCGAGGCGCTCGATCGCCGGCTCGCGGAGTCGACGACGCAGGGGCGCATCTTCCAGGAAATGGCCGATCTGTTCGAGCTGGAAGCGCCGCCCGATCGGATCGAGGTCTATGACAACAGTCATATCATGGGGACCAATGCGATCGGCGCGATGATCGTCGCCGGGCCGGAGGGCTTCCGCAAGGGCAGCTATCGCAAGTTCAACATCAAGCGTGCGGAGACCACCCCGGGCGACGACTTTGCCATGATGCGCGAGGTGCTGGAACGGCGGTTCGCGCGCCTAGAGCGCGAAGACCCGGAACGCCGCAGCGGCGAGTGGCCCGACCTGCTGCTGATCGACGGCGGCAAGGGGCAGGTGAGTGCCGTCTGTTCGGTACTGGAGGAGATGGGTGTGCAGGACGTGCCGGTCGTCGGCATCTCCAAGGGGCCCGACCGCAATGCCGGGCGCGAGCATTTCCATCTGCCAGATGGGCGCGAGTCGATGCTGCCGATGAATTCGCCGCTGCTGTTCCACCTTCAGCGGTTGCGCGACGAGGCCCATCGCTTCGCCATCGGCGCCCATCGTGCAAAGCGCGCGGCGAACTTCACCAAGAGCCCGCTGGATGACATCCCGGGGATCGGTCCGGCCCGCAAGAAGGCGCTTCTGATGCATTTCGGCACCGCGCGCGCCGTCCGTGCCGCATCGCTTGCGGATCTCGAGCGTGCCCCCGGCGTTTCGCGAACCATGGCCCAGGCCATCCACGATCATTTTCATCCAGCCGGCTGATGGACGCGGCGCCACCCCCTTCCGAGACCGGGTCTGACGTTTCGTCACGCGTCCTCCTGACGATCGACACGGAACTGACCTGGCGTCCGGGCGGGGACTGGTCCAACTGGCAGGATGCCTTTGCCCGGTCCTACGAGGCGGCCGGGGTCGGCGTGCATTATCAGCTTCGTGTGCTGGCCCGGCACGCGCTGAAGGCATGTTTCTTCGTCGATCCGATGCCGGCCTGCGTCTACGGTCTCGATCCGGTTCGACGGATGATCGAGCCGATTTTGGAAGCGGGGCAGGAGGTGCAACTGCATCTTCACCCCTTATGGGTGGGTGCGCGGGATGGCAGGACGCGCAGCGAGCGGCAGCTTGCCCGCTACGATATCGGCTCGCAGATCGACCTGATCAGCCGTGCACGCGACATGCTGGTCGAGGCGGGCGCGCCCGAGCCCATCGCGTTTCGCGCCGGCAATTATTCGGCGAATGACGATACTCTGCGGGCCTTGTCGATGCTCGGCTTTCGGTTCGACAGCAGCCACAACGGGCACCAGCATCCCTGGCCGAGCGCGATCACGCTGCCGCGCGATCAGATCGCCCCGGTCGAGCATCTGGGCATGATCGAGATACCCGTCACATTGATCTCCGACGGGCCGCGTTCGCGACACCTGCAGATCTGTGCCGTCTCGCTGGGCGAACTCAAGGCGGCTATCGAGCATGCCGAGGTCGAGCAATCTCCGCTGGTGACGATCGTTACCCACAGCTTCGAGCTGGCGAACCGGGCCGGGACCGCGCCGAACCGCATTCATGTGAAACGCTTCGAAGCGCTGTGCGAGTGGCTGGCGCGCGAGCGGCGGCGCTTTCCTACCGCCTATTTCTCTGACCTGGACGCTATTCCGCTCGACAAGCCCTCGGTGCTGCTGCCGAGTGCGGGGCTGCGCCGCATGGGGCGGTTGTTCGAACAGATGTGGTCGAACAAGGTCGAAGAGCGCGGTTGACCGTCGGGGCCTTGCCCCGGCGCTGGTTGAAGGCTTCAACAGGTTCATGCAGTTGCGCACCTCCGCCATCATCTGCTCGATGCGCGCCCATGGCGAGCATGGAGCGGTCGTGCGCGCGCTCACTCCCGCCAACGGCCTGCTCGCGGGCTATGTGCGTGGGGGGCGATCGCGGCGGCTGCGACCAGTGCTCGTCCCCGGCAATCTCGTGGCGGCTGACTTTCGCGCGCGAACCCCGGAGCAACTGCCGGGGCTGACGGTGGAATTGAATCACAGCCGGGCAGGGCTGCTGGCCGAGCCGCTGGCCGCCTCCGCGATCGACTGGCTGACCACCCTGACGGCGGTCGGCCTCGCCGAGGGGCAACCGCATGCCCGCCTCTACGATGCGCTGGACGGAACGCTGGCGGCGGTCGAATATGCGCCCTCGGCGCGCGGTTGGGCGACGTCTGCCGTGCGCTACGAGCTGCTGGTCATGACCGAACTGGGCTATGCGCTCGATCTGTCGGGATGTGCGGCGGGCGGCCCGTCTGACGACCTCGCTTATGTCAGTCCGAAGAGCGGCGCCGCGGTATCGCGCGCGGCCGGCGAGCCCTATGCCGACCGCCTCCTGCGCCTGCCACCGTTCCTCGTTGCGGGCGGCGAGGCGGCCGACTGGGGCGATATCCTCGACGGGCTCAAGCTCACCGGCTATTTTCTGGGCCGGGACATTTTCGTGGATCGCCGCCGCGACGCGCTCGACGCCCGGGAGCGGCTGATCGACCGCATCCGGCGCCTGGTCTGATCGGCTTCGCGACAAAGCGATTGCGCGCGGGGCGAGGGCAGGGCATCGGGCGGCGGCGAAATCGATAAGGGGAAAGTCATGCTGATTGCCTTGTTGCCCGGAGACGGCATCGGACCGGAAGTCGTCGCCGAAGCGGTGCGTGTGCTCGACGTCGTCGCCGGCGATCGCCTCACGTTCGAGACGGGTCTCGTCGGCGGTGCGGCCTACAAGGCCGAGGGCCATCCCCTGCCGCCGGCGACGCTCGACCTCGCGAAGCGCGCCGACGCCATCCTGTTCGGTGCGGTCGGCGACCCCGACTGCGACGCGCTCGAGCGCCACCTGCGCCCCGAGCAGGCCATATTGGGTCTCCGCAAGGCGCTCGGCATGTTCGCCAATCTGCGCCCTGCCAAGCTGTTCAAGGAACTGGCCGATGCCTCGGCTCTGCGCCCTGAGGTGGCCGGCGCGATCGACATGGTCATCGTGCGCGAACTGAATGGGGACGTCTATTTCGGCGAGAAAGGCATGCGGAAGACCGCCGATGGCCGCCGTCAGGGCTATGACGTCATGTCCTATGACGAGGATGAGGTGGCGCGGATCGCGCGGGTCGGCTTCGAGACGGCGCGCGCGCGCAACGGCCGCTTGTGTTCGGTCGACAAGGCCAATGTGCTCGAGACCTCGCAGCTGTGGCGCGACGTGGTGATCGAGATTTCGGCCGAGTATCCCGACGTCGTGCTCAGCCACATGTATGTCGACAATGCCGCGATGCAGCTGGTGCGCAATCCGGGCCAGTTCGACGTCATCGTCACCGGCAATCTGTTCGGCGATATCCTGTCCGACCAGGCCTCGATGTGCGCAGGCTCGATCGGCATGCTCGCTTCGGCCGCGCTCGATGCGAACCAAAAGGGCCTGTACGAACCGATCCACGGCTCGGCGCCAGATATCGCGGGTCAGGGCAAGGCCAACCCGCTGGCGACGATCCTGTCGGCTGCGATGATGCTGCGTTATTCGCTGGGCATGGCGGCGGAAGCTGACCGGATCGAGGCGGCCGTGGCCAAGGCGCTCGAAAATGGCGCGCGGACGGCCGATCTCGGTGGTTCGATGACGACCAGCGAAATGGGCGACGCCGTCCTCGCAGTCCTCTGAGGCGCGCGCCTAGCGCCCCATGAGCGCTCTGGCAGCGGGGAGATAGGTCCGGCCGATCCGGATCTTCTCCTCGTCGCGCAGCACCGCATGCCATACGCCCATGCCGTCGTGGCTCAGCCGCGCGATATGATCGCGCCGAACGATCGTGCTGCGGTGGAGACGCACGAACTCGGCCGGATCGAGCCGCCGTTCGAGCTCGGTGATCGTCTGGTGAAGGAGGAAGCTGCGCTGGCCGATATGCAGCCGCATATAGTCGCGCTCGGCCTCGATCCGGTCGATATCCTGCGCCGCAACCCTGATCATCTCCGATCTGTGGGGGACCCAGAATTCCTGCGCATATTGGGAGGCTGGACTATCGTCGGTCGGTGCTTTGCGGCGCTCCAGGACCCGCGCCACGGCGCGCCCGAGGCGATCCTGGGCGACCGGCTTGAGGAGATAGTCGGTGGCGGACAGGTCGAAGGCCGTCACCGCATATTGATCGAAGGCGGTGCAGAACACGACCGCCGGCTTGCATCGCCCTTGCTCGATCGCGCGGGCCACCCCGATACCGTCGAGGCCCGGCATAGCGATGTCGAGCAACAGCATTTCGGGTTCGAGCGCGTCGATCAGCCGCAGCGCGGCTTCCCCGTCGGACGCCGTGCCGACAAGGTCGATCATCGGTTCGCGCGCGCACAGGATCTGGAGACGCTCGATTGCAAGCGGCTCGTCGTCGACAACCAGCGTTCTTATCGGCGAATCAGCGGCCATTCCGAATCAATGGCATGAAAAGCGTGACGCCAAAACCGCCATTGGGAAGGGGACCATAGCGACAGCTCGCATCGTCGCCGAACCGCGCGCGCAGCCGGTCCGATACGTTGCGCAGACCAACGCCGGTACCGGTCGGCTTCTCGCTCCCCTCGAGCGGATCTCCGTCGTCCTCGACCGCGAGGACGAGGCCATGCGAGTCTTCCCGCGCAGTGATGCGCAGGGTGACCGGTCGCTTGGCCCGCGAGACGCCATATTTGATAGCGTTCTCGACCAGCGGCTGGAGGATGAGACAGGGCACGCACGCATCCTCGAGTTCTGTCGGGACGTGAATCTGGACGATCAGACGCTCAGGGAAACGAATGGCCTCGATGTCCAGATAGAGCCGTTGCAGCCGGATCTCCTCGGCCAGGACAACGTCCTCGGTAGGGTCGCAGGTCAGGCTCGTCCGGAAGAAGGTAGACAGATTCAGGATCATCGCTTCCGCTTCGTCGCGGCTGTCCTTGAGGATCAGCGTCGATAGCGAGTTGAGCGTGTTGAACAGGAAGTGCGGGTTCACCTGGTAACGCAACGCCCGAAGCTCGGCGTCGCGCGCTGCCGCACGGTAGGAAGCCGCCTGCCGCTCGGCCTCGCGCACCGCCGATGCGTAGGAGAGGGCAAGGAAGAGCGCGCCCCAGGCGATGAAGAAGAAGTAGCCGTTCAGCGCCTGGTCGGCGATCTGGGCCAGGACCGACTTGTCATGCTCCTTATAGGTGTCGGTCGGCCTGCCGACCTGGATCATCACCGTGCCCGGCGACGGCTCGCTGATCACGGGCATCGGAATCTTGATCTCGGGTATCTCGATCGTGGACGGGGTCTGTGGCGCGGTCGGCGCTTCGGGTGTCGTAGCGGGCGCAGGCACCGCCGGTGCGGCAGGCGGTGGCGGCATGGCCGACATCACCATATCGAGGTCGTCGATCTTCACGCCTTGCTGCCGGGCTTCCTCGACAGCGAGCCGCACCTCCTTCATCTGATCACGATAATCGCGAACGGCTTCCCGATAGGCCTCCTGCTGCGCCTCCGCCGCTTCGCGCACAGCCTCCTCGGCTTCACGTTTGCTTTCGGCGATTTGCTGCCGACGTTCGATACCCGCTCGGGCCAGTTCGCTTCGGGCGGTCGCCAGCTTGCGCTGGATTTCAGCCTGACGCTCCGCCACCTCCCGCTTGGCTTCCTCGATCTGTCGCCGGCGTTCGGCGCTTGCCCGGGCAAGTTCGCTCTGAGCCTCGGCCAGCCGGCTTTGGATCTCGGCCCGGCGTTCGGCGGCTTCGCGCTGCGTTTCCGCTTTCTGTTCCGCGGCTTCGCGGGCGCGCTCTGCGGCTTCGCGCACGGCGGCGCGCGCGGCTTCGATGGCTGCCTTGACCTGCGCACGAGATTGCTCCGCGGCGGTCGATTCCGACGTCGGCCTCATCTCCTTCTCGGCCTTGTCGGCATCGATCCGGCGGTCGATTTCCCGGAAAGCCATCCAGTTCATCGAACTGTAGGCGATCGCTGCGGGAATCGACAGCAGCGCGACCGCAGTGATCTTCACCGCCAGCGACTTCCGCGCGAGAGGACGCATGGCGAGATAGACTATGAATGTCGCCACCATCGAACCGATCGACACGAAGGCGCGGGCGGCCAGCATATCGGTCTGGTGCCCGAGGTCGATCATGAAGGACCGGATCGTCGCGATGACGCAATAGACCATCCAGAAGCAGATGATCGAGATCAGGGCCACGCGCGGGCTTACCGAGGCACCGCGCGGCGTGTCAGCGTTGAACGTCATCAAACCCCTATATCTTCATCGTTGTAAATATGCCCGTCCATGTCAGTGATGTTCGTCGATGCCCCCATGCCGTTCATCGAAAGTTCAGCTTTTCGACACTTCGCCGCGGCCCGGAACAGCGCTGCGGTGCGGACGTTTGACTCTTCGAGCTGGAAGAGGAGCCGTAGCATGAATGGTGAGGACGAGGACGAGAAAAAGGCGTGCACGACCTATGTGCGCACCGCCCACGACGCAGGGGACGACGCCAGACTCGAGGCCGATCCGGCGGACGAGGATGCCAAACTCGATGTCGCCTTGGACGAGAGCTTCCCGACATCAGACCCGCCGTCGAACACACAACCCGGAAAGGGCAAGGATCCGGCACCGTCGTCGGGCTATGACGAAGACGAGGAAAAGCGGCGGGAAGACCGTCACTGAGGGAAGTTGCGCGCCAGGCAAAAAGGGCCGGCGCGCAGCCCTCTTTGTCCATTTATCCACAGATATATGAGCGGCACGAGGGGCGAACGCGTTTGCTTGTTGCGTTGCAGCAAGAAACATGGTCCGTTGATGAACAGAGGCCTTACGAGGGCTTAAGCGTCCATAAACCAAGGTGGGCGTATAAACCCGGACAGGGCTTCCAGCTTAGGGGCTATTGTATGGGCACGCACATGAAACCTGCAGACGGCGCGCTGACCTTGGCGGAAATGAAAGAGTTCGCCAGTTTCCCGGCTTCCACCCAACGCTATATTCGCCGCTCCCTCGACATCGGCCTCGGCCGTGAAGACGCACTCGCGCGCTGGTCGCGCGACGTGATCGAGTCTGCGAGCATCATGGCGCAGTCGCGCATCTATTCGCGGCTGGAGTATATCCGCGAGGTCGTTCCCGACGATAGCGGTCTCGATGCGGTGGAACCCTTCATGGCGCCGCTCATCACGATCTCGGCCTTCGATCTCGGACAGGACAGGCTCGCCAGCTTCGGTGCCTATCGCTTTCTATATGAGCGGCTGATCGGCGCGGACGTTCGGCCCTGGCTGCCGGCGGCATTCTGTTCGGCGGCGGCGCTGCCGCATCTTCATCCGGAGAAGCGGCGCCTGCTGCTCCAGTCGATCAGCGAAGCGGCCGCGACAGCTGCAGGCTGGTCGAACCGTGAGCCCGTTTTCTACCCGGAATGGGTCGACAAGGTGGAAGCGCGTCTCCCTAACTGAGCGCTGTCTTCGCACCGACCACGTATCGCGCGCTTGCCGATCCGCCGAAGTTGCGGGTAGATCGGCAGGCAGCGGAACCTTTGGGATCGTCCGCAGCTTTGTAGGATGATTTCTGTAGGGGTATTCCTTCCCGCTCCGGCCTCGCCGGCGGGCGGGAAGCGTGGCGATAGGTGTATCATGGCGGCGACTTTCCTGACCCATCATGCGGTCGAAAAACCCTGGGGACGCCGCGACCTGGCCCCGCTGTTTCCCGACGCCGCGCCTGACGAACCGGCGATCGGGGAGATCTGGTACGACGATCCGCGCGGCGGCGCCCACGACCTGTTGATCAAATATCTCTTCACCAGCGAACGTCTGTCGGTGCAAGTGCACCCCGACGACGACGCCGCCCGCGACCGCGGCTTCGCCCGAGGCAAGGACGAGGCGTGGATCATCCTCTCGGCCGAACCGGACTCGACCATCGCGCTCGGCTTCCGAGAGCCGCATGATGCCGCAGCGGTCCGAGCAGCGGCTCTCGACGGGTCGATCGAGCATATGCTGCATTGGCAGCCCGTGCAGGCGGGCGACGTCATCTATTCTCCGGCCGGAACGGTTCATGCGATCGGCAAGGGCCTGCGGGTGGTCGAGGTGCAGCAGAATCTCGACCTCACCTATCGCTTCTACGACTATGGATCGGCGCGCGAACTGCATCTCGACGATGCGATGGCGGTCTCGGATTTTACGCCATTTGCGGGAAAGACAATCGCTCGCCCCATCGGTGACGGCCGCGAGATCATGGCCGAGGGCGGCAAATTCGTCCTCGAACGATGGAGCAGCGCGGGCCTGCAGGATGTCGATCCGGGGACATTGCCGCTGTGGCTGCTTCCGGTCGCCGGCACGCTCGAGGTCGATGGCCGTGCTGCGGGACTCGGCGACGCTATCCTCGTCGAAGGGCCGAGCAGGGTCACCCTGTCGCCGGACAGCACGGTCTATGCCGCCTATCCGGGCGCTGACGTGCTGGGCAATCTCCTTGGATCCATCGCCCGGTCCACCTCCGACAGCAGTTGCGCGGTGACCGGATAGCCGAGATGCTCTGGGATGTGCAGCCATGGCACGCCATCCCGTTCTTCGACCCAGGGCGTGACGACCTCCATCGGGTAACGCGCCGAAATCTCCACCGCCTCCGCCCAGCTCGCCGCCTGGGCGATCCTTTCCAGATTGCGCTGCGTGGGAAAGATCAGCCCGCTCTGCGACAGATGCTCGCGCGCGGTGCCCCAGCGGCAATGGACGCTCTCGCCCCCGTCGGCGACCGCTTCGCCCATCTCGGGCACGCGGGCGATATAGAAGCGCGTGTCGAACCGGTGGGTCAGCGCATGATCGGGCCGCCAGCGCGAAAAAGGATGAAGCTCACGCAGGTGCAGCGTCAGGCCATGGGTTTCGAGAAGGCGCGTAAGAGGCTCGCCTGCGTGGAGCCGCTCGCGAAGCTCTCCGATCTGCGCGGCCGTATCGAGCCCGGCGACGCAGGGGGCCAGCCCGATCTCCTCGATCGTCTCGCGCACGGCCGCCACTCGATGGGCGATCTCGGCTTCATCCAGTCCCTCGGCGTCGGCAACCAGATCCCCGCGCGCGGCGATGGCGAAGTCGTCGGCATCGAGCCGGCCGCCGGGAAAGACCATGCGGCTGGCGGCGAAGCGCATGCGCGCGCTGCGGCCGATCATCGGAATCTCCGGAGGGCCGTCCCGCCGCTCGCGCAGCAGGATCAGCGTTGCCGCCAATGCCGCAGGAGGGAGGTCGTCGCTCACCCTTTCCGGCCCACGACGACGGTCAGCGGCCATTGCAGGAGCTTGCTGTCCTCGGAAGGCCCCCAGGCGTCTCGCAACAGCTCGACGGTCCGATCGAAATCTGCTCTCCCAATGGAGCGCTCCATCGCCCGAACCGCCGACCATGTGTCGAGATAGCCGATCAGCGCGTCGAGCGACCAGCGTGCCTCGAGGATCATGCGCGGAGCGTCGACCGCCTCGAACGGCAGCCGGATATCCCGATAGTCATTGTCGACCATGGCCCTCTCGGGCGGCCAAAAAGGTGCGAGCACGTCGGTGCGGAAGGTCTCGACGATGTCGGCGACGGGCGTGCCCGGAAGCATCCCGGCATAGGTTACCAGCGCGATGAGCCCGCCGGGCTTCAGGATGCGCTGCGCTTCGGCAAAGAAGGCGGGAAGGTCGAACCAGTGGGCGGCCTGTGCAGCGGTCAGCAGATCGGCGCTGTCTGCCGCGATGCCGGTCTGCTCGGCCGGCGCGACCCGATAGGCGACCCGGGCATGAGGAGAGGCATTGGCGATCTGCTCGGCGCTTGGATCGAGCGCGGCTACCTGTGCGAAGCAGTCGGCGAGAAGGATCGACAGTTGCCCGGACCCGCAGCCGACGTCGACGGCAAGCGACCTCGAGGGCGCTTCGGAGGCGAGCCAGTCGGCCAGCGCGGCTGGATAACGGGGCCTGTAGGTCGAATAGGCCGAGGCGTGAGACGAGAAATGGTCCTTGAAGCTGCTCACCGGACCGCCGTCAGGAAATAGTCGAGCGTCAGGTCGTCGCTCAGCTGGAAGCCCGACGCGATCGAGAAGGAGAGGCCCTTGCGATCGATCACGCGCAGGCCGGCCGCCTCGACATGGGCCGCAAGTTCGTCGGGTGTCAGGAAGCGGTTCCAGTCATGCGTGCCCCTGGGGATCAGGCCGAAGCCCTCGGCAACGCCGATCAGCGCGAGCCGCGACAGGGGGCTGCGGTTCGGCGTCGAGAGGATCAGGATGCCGTCCGGGGCGAGGAGATCGGCCAGGCCCGCCACGAAGCTTGCCGGGTCTGAGACATGCTCGATCACCTCCATCGAGGTCACCAGATCGAAGCGCTCGCCGGCGAGCGCTTCGAACCCACCATGACGATAGTCGATCGTCAGGCCTTGCTTTTCGGCGTGGATACGGGCGACGGCGATATTCTCGGCTGCGGCATCGACCGCGACCATCTCCGCGCCGAGCCGCGCCAGCGGTTCGGCGAGCAGCCCTGCGCCACAGCCTATGTCCGCCACACGACGACCCACCAACGGCCGCAGGCTCTGCGGATCGAGAGACCAGTGCCGATCGACCGTGTCGCGCACGTGGCGCAGGCGAGGGGGGTTGAGCTTGTGGAGCATGGCCGATGACCCTTTCGGATCCCACCATTCCGCCGCCATGCTGCCGAAATGGGCCGCTTCCTCTGCGAGGATCGACCCATGCTGTTGTGCGCTTGCGTTCATCACGCCCCCTCTCTATCAGGGCCGCGCCCTTGGTCCAGAGGGCATTTCCGGCGCTTTCGCCTCTGGGGAATATGTGGGTCTATGGCGCGCATCGTAATGAAATTCGGCGGCACCTCGATGGCGGGGATCGAACGAATTCGCAACGTAGCGAACCGCGTGAAGCATGAGGTCGAGCTCGGCAACGAAGTCGCGGTGGTCGTGTCGGCCATGTCCGGCGAAACCGACCGTCTCGTCAACTTCTGCCGCGAGGCTTCGCCGCTCTACGATCCGCGCGAATATGACGTCGTGGTGTCCTCGGGCGAGCAGGTGACGAGTGGCCTGCTCGCGATCGTGCTCCAGTCGATGGGAGTGAAGGCGCGCAGCTGGCTCGGCTGGCAGCTGCCCATCACCACCTCCGACGCCCACGCCTCGGCGCGGATCGAGCAGATCAATTCCGACGCGATCGGCAAGGCGATGGCCTCGGGCGAGGTCGCCGTCATCCCGGGTTTCCAGGGCCTGACCGAGGACCAGCGGATCACGACGCTGGGCCGTGGGGGCTCCGACACCTCGGCGGTCGCGGTCGCGGCGGCGATGAAGGCCGATCGCTGTGACATCTATACCGACGTCGACGGCGTCTATACGACCGATCCGCGGATCGTCCCCAAGGCGCGTAAGCTCGCCAAGGTGACCTATGAGGAGATGCTGGAACTGGCGTCGGTCGGTGCCAAGGTCCTGCAGACCCGCTCGGTCGGGCTTGCGATGAAGGAGAAGGTGCGGGTGCAGGTGCTCTCGTCCTTCGACCAGCCGACCGATAACCCAACGCCTGGCACGATGATCGTCAGCGAGGAAGAACTCGAAGGAAGCGCCATGGAACGCCAGCTCATCACCGGCATCGCCTATGACAAGAACGAGACCAAGATCACGCTGACCCAGGTTCCGGACCGTCCGGGCGCGGTCGCAGCGATCTTCGCGCCGCTCGCCGAAGCCAATATCAACGTCGACATGATCGTGCAGAATGTCGCGCACGACACCGGATCGACCGACGTGACCTTCACCGTGCCCTCGGCCGAGCTGGCCCGCTCGCTCGACGTGCTCGAGCGGGAGCGCGGCAAGATCGGCTATGAAAAGCTGGTCCACGACACCAATGTCGCCAAGATCTCGGTGGTGGGCGTAGGCATGCGCAGCCATGCGGGTGTTGCCTCGAAGATGTTCGACGCGCTGGCCCAGCGCGGGATCAACGTCCTCGCGATCACCACCTCCGAGATCAAGGTCTCGGTCCTGATCCACGAGGATTATACCGAACTGGCGGTCCGCGTGCTGCACACTGCCTACGGACTCGACGCGGAGGACGCCGCCTGATGAGCGGCGCGGCCCGCCTCACGGCGCTGATGGCGCGTGGCGTCGATCTGCTCGGCAGCGACTATGCGATCCTCGGCGGCGCGATGAGCTGGGTCTCGGAGCGCAATCTCGTCGCGGCGATGTCCAACGCCGGCTGCTTCGGCGTGATCGCCTGCGGCGCAATGACGCCCGAACTGCTCGACGCGGAGATCGCTGGCACGAAGGCGCTGACGTCGAAGCCGTTCGGCGTGAACCTCATCACCATGCACCCGCAGCTCGATGCGCTGATCGACGTGTGCGCCAAGCACGGCGTCGGTCATGTGGTGCTGGCAGGCGGTCTGCCACCGGGCGGGGCGATCGAGAAGATCAAGGCGTCGGGCGCCAGGGTGATATGCTTCGCTCCCGCGCTGGCGCTGGCCAAGAAGCTGATCCGCTCGGGGGTCGATGCGCTGGTGATCGAGGGCATGGAAGCCGGCGGCCATATCGGTCCTGTCTCCACCTCGGTCCTGGCCCAGGAGATATTGCCCGTGGTGGGCAAGGATCTCCCCGTGTTCGTCGCGGGTGGAATCGGCCGGGGCGAAGCGATCGCCTCCTATCTCGAAATGGGCGCCGCCGGGGTCCAGCTCGGCACGCGCTTCGTCTGCGCGACCGAATCGATCGCACATCCCAACTTCAAGAAGGCGTTCATCCGCGCTTCGGCGCGCGACGCGGTCGCAAGCGTGCAGATCGATCCCCGCCTGCCGGTGATCCCGGTGCGCGCGCTCCGTAACGCCTCGTCCGAGCTGTTCACCGCCAAGCAGCGCGAGGTCGCGCAACTGCTCGACGACGGCAAGGTCGAGATGGCCGAGGCCCAACTGCAGATCGAGCATTACTGGGCCGGCGCCCTGCGTCGTGCGGTGGTCGACGGTGATATCGAACATGGTTCGGTCATGGCCGGCCAGTCCGTCGGCATGGTGACTCGCGAAGAACCGCTTGCCGATATCGTCGCAAAGCTGATCGAGGAAGCCGCAGCGGCACTCGAATTGCGTAACGCCTGACTGCGGTCGGCCGGGCACGGGCGCTGGTCGGCGCTGCCCGGATGTACGGGAGATTGCGGGAACGGTACGTCGAGGTTGGAATCCGGTGCCGCTTTCTGATAGCGCGCTCCTGATGTCACCGCTGATCGCCACTTCCGCCGCGCGCACCATATTGACGCGCCTGCACGACGTGATGGCATCGCGGTCGGCGGCGCAGACAAAACTCAATCAGGTCGTGCAGATCATCGGCGAGGAGCTGGGGACCGAGGTTTGCTCGATCTACCTGCTTCGCGACGGTGTCCTCGAGCTGTTTGCGACCCGCGGCCTTAAGCAGGAAGCCGTCCACGTTACCAAGCTCGCGCTGGGCGAGGGTCTGGTCGGCACGATCGCCAAGAACGTCGAGACGCTCAACCTCGACGAGGCGACGAGCCACCCCGACTTCGCGTACAAGCCCGAAACGGGCGAGGAGCTGTTCCACAGCTTTGCCGGCGTCCCGATCGTCCGGCGCGAACAGGCGGTCGGCGTCCTGTCGGTCCAGCATCGCGACCAGCGTCGCTTCGACGAGGTCGAGATCGAGGCGTTGCAGACGGTGGCGATGGTGCTCGCCGAACTGATCGCCGGAGCCGGGCTGGTCGACGAAAAGGGGCCGGGCGCCAAGGGCGTGCGCGACTCGAGCCCGGTACGCCTGCTCGGCCTGAAGCTCGTCGAGGGTATGGCCGGGGGGCGGGCCGTCTATCACCAGCCCAGGATCGAGATCGAGCATACGGTCGCCGAAGATGTCGAGGTGGAACGGCATCGGGTGATTTCCGCCTTTGCGCGGATGCGCGACCAGATCGAACGGATGACGCGCGAAGCCGATTTCGGCGCGGCAGGGGAGCATCAGGACATTCTCGCGATGTACAAGATGTTCGCCTATGACGAAGGCTGGATCCGGCGGATCAACGAGGCGATCGACAGCGGCCTGACCGCGGAGGCGGCGATCGAACGCGTCCAGCAGCGTACGCGGATGCGGATGCGCGAGATTGGCGATCCGCTGCTTGCCGACCGGATGCACGATCTGGAGGATCTGTCCAACCGGCTGCTGAGGATCGTTTCGGGCCAACTTGGGACCGCCGCGCAATTGGGTCTGCGGCAGGATTCGATCCTGATCGCGCGCAACCTGGGACCGGCCGAACTGCTCGAATATGACCGGCGGCGGCTCAAGGGCGTCGTGCTCGAGGAGGGCTCGCTGACCGCGCATGTCACGATCGTGGCGCGGGCGATGGGCATTCCGGTTCTCGGCCGCGTGAAGGACGTTCGCCGGACGGTCGCCGACGGAGATTATCTCCTGCTCGACAGCTCGACCGGCTCGGTCGTGGTCCGGCCCAATGTGTCGATGGAAGAGGCGTTCGAGGCCAAGCTCGTCGTCAGCCAGAAGCGTCGCGCCGAGTTCGCCGCCATGCGCGACCTGCCGGCCGAGACTGCGGACGGCGTGCGGATCGAACTGATGGTCAATGCTGGCCTGCGCGACGATATCGCCGCGCTCGACGTCACCGGCGCCGACGGCATCGGGTTGTTCCGCACCGAGTTCCAGTTCCTCGTCTCGGCGACGCTGCCGCAGCGCGAGCGACAGCAGCGTCTCTACCGCGAAGTGATGGAGGCGGCGGGCGATCGGCCCGTCATCTTCCGCACGGTCGATATCGGCGGCGACAAGGCGCTGCCCTATCTCAAGACGGCGGACGATGTCACCGAGGAGAATCCGGCGCTGGGCTGGCGGGCGATCCGTCTTGGCCTGGAACGCGACGCGTTGATGAAGGTCCAGGCGCGCGCGCTGATCGAGGCAGCGGCTGGCCGGACGCTCAATGTCATGTTCCCGATGGTGTCGGAGCCTTGGGAATATGAAGAGGCGGTGGCGCTGTTCGAGGCACAGCGCAAATGGATCCACGACCATGGACGCGGCGTTCCCAATGCCATTCGCTATGGCACGATGCTCGAGGTTCCCGCGCTCGCGGAAAGTCTCGACATGCTGCTGCCGAAGCTCGACTTCCTGTCGATCGGCACCAACGATCTGACCCAGTTCCTGTTCGCGGCCGATCGCGCCAACCCCAAGCTGGCTGAGCGCTATGACTGGCTGAGCCCGTCGATCCTGCGCTTCCTCAACCGGGTCACGCGGCAGACGCTCGACGCCGGCGTTCCGATCGGCGTGTGCGGCGAGATGGGCGGCCGTCCGCTCGAGGCGATGGCGCTGGTGGGACTGGGCATCGGGCGCCTCTCGATCACGCCGGCCTCGGTCGGACCGGTCAAGGCGATGCTCCGCACGCTGGACCTGGGCAAGCTGCGCGCGGAAATGGGGGACTTTCTGGCGCGTCCGGTCCGTAGTCTGCGTGGCGATCTCGGTGCCTGGGCCGAACGCAATGGGGTTGCGGTATCCTGATTTGCGGGGCAGACCTAAGCAGCCAGGGGGAACGACGCTTCGTGCGGCGCTGGCAGACCGTTTTTTGAGACCGTCCTGCCTGCGTGATCGCCACGGAGCGCGAAGGAGTACGCGATGAGCGAAAGCGCTGGTGAAGAGCAGAACAAGGCTCCGCGGAGCGTCGGCCAGCAATTGGCGGCGGAACGCGTGCGTCAGAATATCGAGCTCAGCGACGTCGCCGCGCGCACGCGAATTCCGCTGCGGCATCTCGAGGCGATCGAGAGCGGCAACCATGAAGGCCTGCCTGCCGCGCCCTATTCGGTCGGATTCGTGCGAACCTACGCAACGACTCTGGGGTTAGACGGTACGCTGCTGTCCCGCGCTTTTCGCGATGAGATCGGCGACGAGCGCCGCGGCCATTTCGAGCCCACCGCCTATGAGCCGGTCGATCCGTCGCGCGTGCCGTCACGCCTGCTGGCGATGGTCGCGCTGGGCGTCGCCCTGCTGCTCGGCATGGGCTATTTGCTGCTGCGCTTCCAGGAAGACAATGTGGATCTGGCCAGGCTTGCAGCGGACACGGTGGAAGACAACCGCCCCCTGCCGCCCAAGCCGGTCGTCCCGCCGCCGCCCGCCGAACCTGCCGTGCCGACCGGCCCGATCACCGTCACGGCGATCGAGGATGTCTGGCTCAAGGTTTCCGAGCGTGATGGACGGACCTATTTCATGAGCGTGCTGCCCGCAGGGCAGAGCTACACGCTGGCCGAGGACGTTATCGATCCGGTCCTGCGCACCGGCCGTCCGCAGTCGGTTCGTGTCGCGATCGGCGCCACCGCGCTGCCGCCGATCGGGGAGCCGGACCGGCTGGTGCGCGCCTATAGCCTCAAGCGCGACGCGTTGGTGGCGATCGCGACGGCCAAGCCCGAAACCACGGAAAGCGATGCCGACGGCAATGCCGCGACGCCGGAAGCGGCGCCCGCCTCTTCGGCCGAAGCGACAAGGCCTGCCCGGCGCCGAGAGAGGGCATCACTGCCACCCGCCTTTCGTGACGTGACGCCCCCGGCCGAGCCGACCACGACCGCTCCGGCGGCCGAGCCCGCCTCTGGGACGGATCGGCGCGGCCAGCCTTGATCCGGGGCCCCGACAGGCTGCATTATCCACGCGAAACGATCATGGGATTAGGTTCAGAATGAAAAAGGCGATGATCGCCCTCCTGCTCGTCACGGTTGCGACGCCAGCGCTGGCGCAGCAGTCGATGCCCGTCGAGAAGCGCGTCGACAAGCTCGAGAAGGAGATCAAGGCCGTCCAGCGGAAGGTGTTCCCCGGCGGCGCACAGACCTATTTCGAACCCGAGATCAAGCCGCAGGCGGCGGCTCCCGCCCCGGCGGGTTCGCCGGCCGATGCGCCGCTGGTCGACCTCAGCCGCCGCGTCGACGCGCTGGAGAAGGCACTGGCCGCGATGACCGGTCAGGTCGAGCAGAACAGCTATAATCTGCGCAAGCTGGAAGATCAGTTCGCCAAGATGAAGGGCGATACCGAGTTCCGCCTCAACACGCTGGAAGGCAAGGCGCCGGCTGCGTCCGGTCCGGCGACGGGCGGGGCGAGCCTGCCCTATGTGGTGCCGCCAGCGCCGAAGCCGGGTGCCCCCGCCGCCACGCCGCCAGCTGCCACAACGCCCGCCGCCGCGCCGGTCGCGACGCCGCCCAGCGGCAATCCCGGCAAGGACGCCTATATGGCGGGTTACGACCTGTGGATGGCGAAGAAATATCCGGAGGCGATCGCTGCACTCAAGGCGATGTACGCCAAATATCCCAAAGACAAATATGCCAGCTATGCCCGCAATCTTGCGGGCCGGGCCTATCTGGACAGCGGGCAGTATAACGAGGCTATCCGCGAGTTCTTCGAGAATACGAAGATCGAGGATGGCGAGCGGGCACCGCACAGCTATGTCTTCATGGCCGAAGCGCTGATGAAGCGTAAGCCGCCTTTGTTCGACAAGGCT
This sequence comes from Rhizorhabdus phycosphaerae, assembly GCF_011044255.1. NCBI lineage: Bacteria > Pseudomonadati > Pseudomonadota > Alphaproteobacteria > Sphingomonadales > Rhizorhabdaceae > Rhizorhabdus > Rhizorhabdus phycosphaerae. Next base: position 978,248 of record NZ_CP049107.1, on the reverse strand, counting down.
TGTCAGGCTTATGACGTATTGTCGGCCAAATATCCCGATCAGGTAACGACCGGTCCGCTGGCGCAGATGGTCGCCAAGGGCCGGACCGATGCAAAATGCAAATAGGCGGCTGACCTCCGCCTCGTCGATCCGGCCTTTGCGGCCATGACGATAGAGGCGGCCCAGGTCGAGCGATTCCGGGCGGACCTGGAACGGCTCCTGTCGACGCCGTCGGATCGCGTAGGGCTCGCCGTTTCCGGCGGGCCCGACAGCATGGCTATGCTGCTTCTCGCGGCGCGTTCCTGTCCCGGCCGGGTCGAGGCGGCCACGGTGGACCATGGGTTGCGTCCTGAGGCGGCGGCAGAGGCCGCGCTGGTCGCGTCCGCCTGTGCGCGGCTGGATGTTCCGCATGCCACGCTGGCGGTGACGGTTGCCCCCGGCGCGAGCGTCCAGGCGGCGGCGCGGGAAGCGCGTTACGCGGCCCTGGCCGATTGGGCATCGGACCGGCAGTTGGACGCCATTGCCACCGCGCACCATGCCGATGACCAGGCCGAAACGCTGCTGATGCGGCTCGATCGGGGCGCAGGGCTGGCCGGCCTCGTCGCTATCAGAGCTTCCCGTACACTGGGCGGCGTGCGGCTGGTCCGTCCGCTGCTCGGCTGGCGGCGAACGGAATTGAAGGCGATCGCGGCCGCAGTCGCGACCGTCGATGACCCCAGCAACCATGATCCGCGCCACGACCGCAGCAGGTTTCGCGCCCTGCTTGCCGGCGTCGGCAGTGGACTGGACGTAGAACGACTGGCCGCTTCGGCAGCGCATCTCGCCGAGGCGGAAGAGGCTTTGTGCTGGGTCACTGCCGAGGCGATGCGCTCGCGGGTTTCCCATTTCCCCAATGGACGCATGCTTGCCGACCTCGAGGGCTTGCCGCGCGAGATCACAAGGCGGATACTCGCACGGCTGGTCGGCGAGGCCGATTCGCATGTGGATGGCCCGACGCTGGAAACCGCCATGAAGCGGCTGGAGCAAGGGTCGACCGCGACGGTGGGGCGACTGAAACTTTCGCCCGGCCGCCGCATCCTGGTCGAAAGAGCACCGCCCCGTCGATGAAAGGGCCCGCTCGTCCGATCTGTTCCATTGTTATTAAGCCGATCATGCCTATCTTGCCCCCCGAAAGGCAGACCTGAACGATGAACGAAGACAAAGAGCCGAAGCAGCCCAATCCGTGGATGAAGAGCCTGGCCATATGGATGGGCATCCTCCTCGCGCTCGTCGTTTTCGTGTCGCTGTTCGAGAGTTCGTCACGCACCGGACCCGGCGAACAGATCGCCTATTCCGAGTTCCTTGCCCGCGTCGATGACGGCGCCGTGCGCGAGGCCGATATCGGCGACGGCGTGGTCAGCGGCAAATTCTCGAACGGCACCGCTTTCACGACCAACGCGCCCAGTGATCCGATGTTGATCCAGCGCCTGTCGGAAAAGGGTGTGACCTTCCGTGCCAAGCCGGCGGAGCAGACCAGCTTCTGGATGATCATGCTCTACCAGTCGCTGCCCTTCCTGCTGATTCTCGGCATCGCCTTCTTCGTGATGCGTCAGATGCAGAAGAACGCGGGTTCGGGCGCGATGGGCTTCGGCAAGTCGCGTGCGCGCATGCTGACCGAGAAGCACGGTCGTGTGACCTTCGACGATGTTGCCGGCATCGACGAGGCCCGCGAGGAGCTCCAGGAGATCGTCGACTTCCTGAAGGACCCGACCAAGTTCGCGCGGCTAGGCGGCAAGATCCCGAAGGGGGCGCTGCTGGTCGGCTCGCCGGGTACCGGTAAGACGCTGCTGGCCCGCGCCATTGCCGGTGAGGCCAATGTGCCCTTCTTCACGATCTCCGGCTCGGACTTCGTCGAGATGTTCGTCGGCGTCGGCGCGAGCCGCGTCCGCGACATGTTCGAACAGGCCAAGAAGAACGCGCCCTGCATCGTGTTCATTGATGAAATCGACGCCGTCGGCCGCCATCGCGGCGCTGGCCTCGGCAATGGCAATGACGAGCGCGAGCAGACGTTGAACCAGTTGCTGGTCGAGATGGACGGTTTCGAGGCCAATGAAGGCATCATCATCGTCGCCGCGACCAACCGCCCCGACGTGCTCGACCCGGCTTTGCTGCGTCCGGGCCGCTTCGACCGGCAGGTCGTGGTACCGCGTCCCGATATCGAGGGCCGCGAGAAGATTCTGGCCGTCCACATGAAGAAGGTGCCGCTGGCACCCGACGTCAACGCGCGCACCATCGCACGCGGCACGCCCGGCTTCTCCGGCGCCGACCTGGCCAACCTCGTCAACGAGGCGGCACTCCTCGGTGCGCGCAAGGGCAAGCGCCTTGTCGCGATGAAGGAGTTCGAGGAAGCCAAGGACAAGGTCATGATGGGCGCCGAGCGCAAGTCCATGGTCATGACCGAGGACGAGAAGAAGGCGACCGCCTATCATGAGGCGGGCCATGCCTTGGTATCGCTCTACGTGCCCGGCTGCGATCCGCTGCACAAGGTGACGATCATCCCGCGCGGCCGCGCACTGGGCGTGACCTGGAACCTTCCCGAGCGCGATCGTTATTCGATGTCGATGAAACAGATGAAGGCGCGGCTGGCGCTGTGCTTCGGCGGTCGCATCGCCGAGCAGATCATCTATGGCGCGGACGAACTGAACACCGGCGCTTCGAACGACATCCAGCAGGCGACCGACATGGCCCGTTCGATGGTCATGGAATATGGCATGTCCGAGAAGCTCGGCTGGCTGCGCTATCGCGACAATCAGGACGAGGTCTTCCTCGGCCATTCGGTGGCGCGCAACCAGAGCGTCAGCGAGGCGACCGCCCAGATGATCGACCAGGAGGTGCGTCGACTGATCGAGGAGGCCGAGCAGACCGCGCGCAAGGTGCTGACCGACAATATCGACGAACTGCATCGCCTCGCCGAGGCCCTGCTCGAATATGAGACGCTGTCGGGCGAGGAAGCCAAGCGGGTCATCAAGGGCGACGATATCGGCCGCGATCAGGGCAATGTCCGGACCCCGACTGCGCTCAGCACCGGCGGCTCGTCCATTCCGAAGAGCCACCGTCCAGGCGGATCGGGTGGGGGCTGGGGCGAACCCAAGCCTGCCTGAGGCTAATCCCCGATGCATGAAAGGGCCGGCCCGCTAAGGCGAGCCGGCCCTTTTCATATACGCCGTCCGATGGCGCTCAGCATCCTGCCCGCGCATCTTCCAGCACCATCGCCGCGCCCTTTTCGGCGATCATCAGCGTGGGGGAGCTTGTGTTGCCCGATACGATGCGCGGCATCGCCGAGGCGTCGATCACGCGCAGTCCGCCCATCCCGCGCACGCGAAGCCGTTCGTCGAGGACCGCCATCGGGTCGCCTTCGATCCCCATGGCCGCCGTACCCACGGGGTGAAAAATCGTTGTCGCGAGATCGGCTGCAGCCTGTAGCAGTTCCTCGTCGCTGTTGGCGGCAGGGCCGGGCCGGAACTCTTCCGGCCGATATTTCGAGAGCGGCTGCTGCGACACGATCCGCCGGGTCAGTCGCAGCGATTCGACTGCGACGCGCTGGTCCTCGTCCGTCGAGAGATAGTTAGGACGGATGCGTGGGGGCAGGGCGGCGTCGGGGCCCGCCAGATCTACCCGCCCCCGGCTCGTCGGTCGCAAGTTGCACACGCTGGCGGTGAAGGCGCCGAAGCGGTGCAGCCCGTCGCCCCATTTGTCGAGCGACAGCGGCTGGAAGTGGTATTGCAGATTGGCGCGGTCCTGATCGGGGGAGGAGCGGGCGAAGGCCCCCATCTGCGACGGCGCCATGGTCAGCGGGCCATTGCGGAACAGCAGATAATCCCAGCCCATCTTCGCGCGCTTGAAGAGATTAGCATAATCCGTGTTGAGCGTGCGGACGCCGGACACCTTGTAGATCGGCCGGATCTGCAGATGGTCTTGCAGATTGGCGCCGACGCCGGGGAGCGCATGACGCACGCCTATCCCCGCCTCGGTCAGCCGCTCGGGATCGCCGATGCCCGACAGTTGCAGCAGCTTGGGGCTGCCGATCGCGCCGGCCGCGAGGATGGTCTCCCGGTTCGAACTGGCGTGGTGCAGTTGCCCCTGCTTGCGGAAGAGGATGCCCATAGCCCGGCCATCTTCGATCGTGACGCGCTCGATCTCGACACCGGTTTCGAGGCGCAAATTGGGACGGGACAGGGCGGGTTTCAGGAAGGCGCCGGCTGCGCTGACCCGCCGGCCGTTGCGCTGGTTGACTTGGAAGTAGGAGGAGCCCTCATTGTCGCCCCGGTTGAAGTCGGCGATCGGCGCGATCCCGGCGGCCTGCGCGGCCGCGCGAATGGCGTCCAATATCTCCCAGCTTATGCGAGGGTTTTCGACGCGCCATTCGCCCCCGGCGCGGTGAAAGCGTCCGTCCGCTGCGCAATGATCCTCATGGGCCAGAAAATGGGGCAAGACGTCGTCCCAGCCCCAGCCGGTCAGGCCCAGTTGCCGCCATCCGTCATAGTCTGCGGCTTGCCCGCGCATATAGACCATCGCGTTGATCGACGAGCATCCGCCGATCACCTTGCCACGCGGATAAGCGAGTTTTCGTCCACCCAATCCGGCCTCGACTTCTGTCTCGAACAGCCAGTCGGCGCGGCGGTGGCCGATCGCGAACAGATAGCCGACCGGAATATGGAACCAGATCCAGTCGTCCTGACCGCCGGCCTCGAGCACCAGCACGCGGTTGCGCGGGTCGGAAGACAGGCGGTTGGCGAGCAGGCTGCCGGCGGTGCCGGCTCCCGCGATCACATAATCATAGCTGCCGAAGTCTATCGCTGCCTCGACCCCGCCGGATCCCGCCATTTTCGCCCTCTCGCCTCGGTCTTTCCTTTCGCCATAGCCTCAGCGGGAGCGGCCGCCCATGGGCGGAATGATCAGGTCGGCCGGTGCAGCGCGCGGCGCGCGCTCAAGGCCGGCCGATCGAGCTATAGTCGAAGCCCGCCGCGCGCATCTGCTCGGGCGGATAGATGTTGCGCAGGTCGACGATCGTCGGGGTGCGCAACAGGCGACGGACGCGGTCGAGATCGAGCGCGCGGAACTCGTTCCACTCGGTAACGAGGACCAGCACCTCGGCGCCGTCCATCGCCTGATAGGCATCGTCGGCGAACGCCACCCCGTCGAGCATGGCTTCGGCCTGATGGCGCCCCTCGGGGTCATAGGCGCTGACCTGTGCGCCATGGTCCTGCAGCACGCGCACGATGTCGATCGCCGGGCTGTCGCGCATGTCGTCGGTGTTCGGCTTGAAGGTCAGGCCGAGCAGCGCGATCTTCTTGTCCTTCACCGATCCGCCCGCCGCCGCGATGACGCGCCGTCCCATCGAGCGCTTGCGCTGGCTGTTCACGTCGACCGTCGCCTTGACGATCTGGAGCGGCGTCTCATGGTCTTCGGCGGTCTTCAGCAGCGCCGTGGTATCCTTGGGGAAGCAGGAACCGCCATAGCCGGGCCCGGCATGGAGGAATTTGCTGCCGATCCGCTTGTCCATGCCGATGCCATGGGCGACCGCCTGGACGTTCGCACCCGCCTTTTCGCACAGATCGGCGATCTCGTTGATGAAGGTGATCTTCACCGCGAGAAAGGCGTTGGCGGCATATTTGATCAGCTCGGACGTCGCGCAGTCGACAAACAGGATCGGAACCTCGCGCAGCGACAGGGGGCGGTAGATGTCGCGCAGCACGGCCTTGGCATTTTCGTCCGAGGTGCCGCAGACCACGCGGTCGGGGCGCATGAAATCCTCGATCGCCGATCCCTCGCGGAGGAATTCGGGATTGGAGGCGACCTCGATCCGCAGGTCGGGGCGTGCCTTCTCGACGATCTCGGCGACCTGTTTCGCGGTACCGACCGGGACCGTCGACTTGGTCACCATGACGCATGGCTTCGTCAGTGCCTTCGCTGCCTGTTCTGCCGCCGCAAAGACATAGGACAGGTCCGCATGGCCGTCGCCGCGCCTGGAGGGGGTTCCCACGGCGATGAAGACTGCGTCGGCGTCGCGCACGCCCTCGGCGATGTCGCTCGTGAAGCTGAGACGCCCCGACCGGCTGTTGCGACGGACGAGATCGTCCAGTCCCGGCTCGTAGATCGGAATCTCGCCGGCCTTGAGCTTGGCGATGGTCGCCTCGTTGATGTCGACGCAGGTCACGTCATGGCCGAACTCGGAGAAGCAGGCTCCGGAAACGAGACCGACATAGCCGGTGCCGATGATCGCCAATCGCATCGTTATATCCTTGCCGTTGCGCGCCAATAAGCGCGTCTCGCCCGGCTGCATAAGGGCGCAGCCATGACAGTTTCAATCCAGGGCCTCGCCGAGGCCGTTACTCGACGGTCACCGACTTTGCGAGGTTGCGCGGCTGATCGACGTCGGTGCCCTTGGCGACCGCGACATGATAGGCCAGCAACTGCACCGGAATGGCATAGACGATCGGGGCGATCAGCGGATGGACCTTGGGCATGGTGATCGTCGCCATGCATCCCTCGCCGGCTGCCGCGACCCCGTCATAGTCGGAGATGAGGACGACCTTGCCGCCGCGCGCCTGGACCTCCTGCATGTTCGACACGGTCTTGTCGAACAGCGGCCCCGACGGTGCGATGACGATCACCGGCACCTTGTCGTCGATCAGGGCGATCGGCCCATGCTTCATTTCGCCTGCGGCATAGCCTTCGGCGTGGATGTAGCTGATCTCCTTAAGCTTCAGCGCGCCTTCGAGTGCCAGCGGATAATCGGTGCCGCGGCCGAGATAGAGGACGTCGCGTGCGGTCGCGATCGTGCCGGCCATCGCCTCGATCGTCGCGTCATAGGCGAGCGCGCCGTTGATCGCGGCGGGGGCCTCCGACAGATGTCGGACGATGTCCTTCTCCTCGCGCTCGGACAGGCGTCCTTTGGCCCGGGCGAGATTGGCGGCGAGCGCGGCCAGCACCGCCAGCTGGCAGGTGAACGCCTTGGTCGAGGCGACGCCGATCTCCGG